>DASWEZ010000031.1:0-16487 GCA_036394495.1 Burkholderiales bacterium | reverse complement strand
TGCCACGCTGATACTGGCCATGTTCGCCCCGCCACTGGCCGAAATTGCATTCCAGTTCGGTCCGGCCGAGTACTTTTCGCTGATGGTGCTCGGCCTGATCGCGGCCATCGTGCTTGCACGGGGATCGTTGATCAAGGCGATCGCCATGATCGTGCTCGGCCTGCTGCTTGGCCTCGTCGGCGCGGACACGGATACCGGCCGCTTCCGCTTTACCTTCGGAGTGCCACAGCTTGCCGACGGCATTGGCTTCGTGGTCGTGGCCATGGGCCTGTTCGGCTTCTCGGAAATCATCGTCAATCTCGAACGACGCGCCAAACGCGAAGTCGTGATGGCGCAGATCAAGAGCCTGATGCCGACACGCGAAGATTTCGCCGCTTCGTGGAAGGCGGTGCTGCGCGGTACCGGCATCGGCGCATTGCTCGGCATCCTGCCAGGAGGCGGCGCGGTGCTGGGATCCTTTGCCGCTTACACCCTGGAAAAAAAGATTGCAAAAGACCCGTCGCGCTTCGGCAATGGTGCGATCGAAGGCGTCGCTGCGCCAGAGTCGGCCAACAATGCCGGCGCGCAAACGTCGTTCATTCCGCTGCTCACACTGGGCATTCCGTCGAACGCCGTCATGGCGCTGATGGTCGGCGCCATGACTATCCACGGCATCATCCCCGGGCCGCAGGTCATGACCGAGCGCCCGGAATTGTTCTGGGGAATGATTGCCAGCATGTGGATCGGCAATCTTCTGCTGGTGATCCTGAACCTGCCCCTGATCGGGATCTGGGTCAAACTGCTGTCGGTTCCATATCGCCTGCTCTATCCTGCCATCCTGTTGTTCTGTTGCGTCGGGGTGTACAGCCTCAACAACAGCCCCGTCGACGTCGCACTGGCGTTGTTCTTCGGACTGCTCGGCTATCTGTTCATCAAGCTGGACTGCGAACCGGCACCCTTGCTGCTGGGTTTCGTGCTCGGCCCGATGATGGAAGATAACCTCAGGCGCGCAATGCGGCTGTCACGCGGGGACCCGGCCGTATTCGTCACGCGCCCGCTGAGCCTTGCGCTGCTGCTGATAGCGTTGGCATTGCTCATCGTGGTCGTGCTTCCGGCTGTGAGAAAGAAACGCGAAGAAGCTTTTCAGGAGTAATCGATGACCGGATTCAACTGGAATTTCCCCTATCCATCGCGCCGCATGCCGGTGCTGGCTCGCAACGTCGTCGCCACGTCGCAGCCATTGGCGGCGCAAGCGGGATTACGCATGCTGCTTCGCGGCGGCAATGCTGTCGATGCCGCGATTGCAACGGCCGCGACCCTTACCGTGGTCGAACCGGTCATGAACGGCATCGGTTCGGATGCTTTCGCGCTGATCTGGGATGGCAATACCCTGCAGGGTTTGAACGCTTCCGGGCGTGCCCCGCGTGCGTGGAAACCGGAACGTTTCGCCGGCCTCGTCCGCATGCCGACGGAAGGCTGGAACAGCGTCACCGTCCCCGGCGTGGTTTCAGCCTGGGCCGGTCTGTCCGCGAAATTCGGCAAACTGCCGTTCGAGTCCCTGTTCGAGCCGGCCATCGACTATGCGCGCAACGGTTTTCCCGTATCTCCCGTCGTCGCGCTTCAATGGGAATCGCAGATACCGCGCCTGAAAGATCAACCCGGCTTTGCCGAGGCTTTCGCGCGCAGTGGCCGCACTCCGCGCGCGGGCGAATTGTTCCGGTTTCCCGAACAAGCCGACACGCTGGCGGAAATCGCAAGCAGCCGAGGAGAATCGTTCTATCGCGGCAGCCTCGCGAAGCGCATCGCCGATTTCAGTTCCGCGTGCGGCGGCGCACTCGATGCCGACGATCTGGCCGCGCACCAGCCGGACTGGGTCGAGCCGATCGGCCAGAACTATCGCGGTTACCGCGTGCATGAAATTCCGCCAAATGGGCAGGGTATCGCCGCGCTGATCGCGCTGGGCATTCTGGAGCACTTCGATCTTGGCAGCATCGCAGCGGATTCCATCCAAAGCCTGCACCTGCAGATCGAAGCCATGAAGCTCGCTTTCGCGGACGTCTATCGCTATGTCGCAGACGTGAGTGCCATGGAGATTCGCGGGTCGAGTCTGCTCGATCCGGGCTACCTGAAATCGCGCGCGGAATCGATTCGCCGCGACCGCGCCGGCCACGCGGTTGCCGGCGTACTGCCGTCGGGCACGGTCTATCTCACCACGGCGGATGCGGCAGGCATGATGGTGTCGTACATCCAGTCGAACTATATGGGCTTCGGTTCCGGCGTCGTGGTGCCGGGCACAGGCATCAGCATGCAGAATCGCGGTTACGGATTCTCGCTCGAACCCGGGCATCCGAATCTGGTCGGTGGCGGCAAGCGGCCGTTTCACACGATTATTCCCGCATTCCTGACGCGAGATGGCAAGCCGGTCATGAGCTTCGGCGTGATGGGTGCAGACATGCAACCACAGGGACACATGCAGATGGTAGTGCGACTGGTCGACTACCAGCAGAATCCTCAGGCCGCAGCCGATGCGCCGCGCTGGAAAATCATGCTGGATGGCAGTTTGCTGCTCGAACACGCCATACCCGAAGAAGTCGTGCGGGGACTCGCCCAACTCGGGCATCGTGTCGTGCGGGCGTCTCCGGGCAGTACCGAATTCGGTGCTGCCCAGCTCATTCATCGCCTCGATGGCGCGTACGCAGCTGCGTCCGAACCCCGTCGCGATGGTCAGGCTGTCGGTTTTTGAATCGACGATCGCCATGAAAACGATGAATTGCATTGTTGCCGTGGCGATGTTTGTCGCGGCAAGCATGCAGCCGCTGCTGGCGGCGGACTATCCCGAAAAGACAATCCGCATCATCGTTCCTTACACCCCGGGCGGAACCGCCGACATGCTCGCGCGCACTATCGGCCAGAAGTTGGCCGCAAGTCTGAAACAGCAAGTCATCGTCGACAATCGCCCTGGTGCCGGCGGCAATATCGGCGCCGACCTCGCCGCCAAAGCGGCACCTGACGGCTATACGATATTGATGGGCACGGTCGCCACGCATGCGATCAATCCGAACCTGTATCCGAACATGCCTTACGACGTGGACAAGGATTTCGCGCCGATCATCCTGATCGCCACACTGCCGAATCTGCTGGTGGTTAATCCCTCGGTTCCGGCGAAGAACGTGAAGGAATTGATCGCGCTCGCCAAGGCGAAGCCGGGCGAGCTTGCATTTGCTTCTGCGGGCAACGGCACGTCCCAGCATCTTTCCGGCGAGCTGTTCAAGAAAATGACCGGCGTGGACATGATCCACATTCCCTACAAGGGAAGTGCGCCCGCGGTAACCGATCTGATCGGGGGACAGGTGCAGCTGATGTTCGACAACATTCCGAGCTCGCTGCCGCAGGTGCGGGCCGGCAAGTTGCGCGCATTGGCGGTGACGGGACCGCGACGCTCGCCGGTGCTGCCCGGTTTGCCGACCGTATCCGAAGCCGGGTTGCCCGGCTTTTCCATCACGTCCTGGTTCGCCCTCTTCGCTCCAGCCGGCACGCCGTCAAAGATTCTGCTTCTCCTGAACAAGGAAGCGGGCAAGGCCATCGCATCGCAGGATCTCAGGCAACAGTGGATGGCTCAGGGCCTCGAACCCGCCGGCGGCACCGCCGACCAGCTTGCAGAATTCAGGCGCATGGAAGCGCCCAAATGGGAAAAAATCGTCAGGGAATCCGGCGCGCGCGTCGAATAATTTCGGATCAGCGCCCTGCCTTGACGGCCTGCTCCCGCACGGCAGTCAGGCTGGTACGCGTGGTAATGGCTTCGGGGTCGATGCGCAGTTCCAGCAGGGCCGGTTTGTTGGACGCCATCGCGCGCTCGAAAGCCGGCGCGAATTCTGCCGTCTTGTTCACGATTTCGCCGTGCAGTCCATAGGCCTTCGCCAGTGCGGCGAAATCCGGATTCTTGAGCGCGGTGGCATAGACCCGGGCCGGATATTCGCGCTCCTGGTGCATGCGTATCGTGCCGTACATGCCGTTGTTGACGACGATGAACAGGACTGGCAGGTCATACTGCATCGCAGTCGCCAGTTCCTGGCCGTTCATCGTAAAGCAGCCGTCCCCGGAAAAACTCACCACGACGCGATCGGGATGGACGACCTTTGCGGCGACGCCTGAAGGCACGCCGTATCCCATTGCTCCATTGGTCGGCGCGAGTTGCGTGCGAAACCCGGTGTATTGGTAAAAGCGCTGCACCCAGCCCGAATAATTACCGGCGCCATTGGTAATGATAGCGTCCTCGGGAAGGCGTTTGCGCAGGAAGGCCATGACTTCGCCAAGATCCAGCTCACCCGGCATCGCGCCGTGCCTGAGGTTCTTCAGATAATCTTCGCGGCCACGATGCGTCCAGTCCCGCCAGCGCGAAGAGTCGACCGGCGCAAGCTTGGCTGCCATGCCGGCGAATTCGTGCATGCCGGCATTGATCATCAGTTCTGCCTGGTATACGCGCCCGAGTTCGTCGGATGACGGATGGATATGCACCATCCGTTGCGTGGGCCGGGGAATAGAGAACAGCGTGTAGCCGCTGCTGGTCATCTCGCCCAGGCGCGCACCGACGGTGACAATCAGATCGGCGCTGCGCACGCGTTCCGCCAGCGACGGACTGATGCCGATGCCCACATCCCCGCAGTAATTCGGATGCCGGTTGTCCAGCAGATCCTGCCTGCGAAAGCCGCAGCAAGCGGGAAGATTGTTCGCCTCGATGAATGCGCGGATGTCATCGCAGGCGCTCGCGGACCAGTCCCCGCCGCCCAGGATGACAAGCGGCTTTTGCGCCTGCGTAAGCATCTCGCGCAGACGATCCATGTCCGCGATGCCCGGATGCGCCTTCACCCTTGTGTAAGGCCGTGCGTCGGCTGCCACGGCCTGGCTGACCAGCATGTCCTCGGGCAGTGAAAGTACGACCGGCCCCGGCCGCCCGGAAACCGCAATGTGAAAGGCGTGGCTGATGTATTCCGGAATTCTGTCGGCGCGGTCGATCTGCGCGACCCACTTGGTCATCTGTCCGAACATGCGCCGGTAGTCCATTTCCTGGAAGGCTTCGCGTTCGACCACCTCGCTGCCGACCTGGCCGATGAACAGAATCATCGGCGTGGAATCCTGGTAGGCGGTATGCACGCCGATGCTCGCATTGGTCGCTCCCGGGCCGCGCGTGACGAAACAGATGCCCGGACGGCCCGTGAGCTTTCCGTAGGCTTCCGCCATGAAAGCCGCACCGCCCTCCTGCCTGCACACGATCAGCCGCACGTGCTCGCGCACATCGTAAAACGCGTTCAGCACATCGAGATAGCTCTCGCCGGGAACACAGAATGCAGTGTCCGCGCCATGGATCCCAAGCTGGTCCACCAGAATGCGTCCGCCGCTTCTGAATGGCATGTTTTCGTTCATTCATGCTCTCCTGTCGTCAGGCGGTCGATTATACCCATGCGGACCTTTTGCCCACCTGTCCGGACAGGACTTCGCCTGTCCTGTTTGGATATAATGGCGCGCATTCAATAAATGCCGTTCGGCTGCTATCAGGCCGCAACCGGAATATAAAGGGAGGTCTCGAACATGGTCTGGCCCCAGGTCTACGATCCGATGAACAACGCCGTGCTCAGCACGGCGCTCGCCGCCATTCCCGTCGTTGTCCTTCTCGGCGGACTCGCATTCTTACGCTTGTCCGCGCATGTCGCGGCGATGCTGGGTTTGGCCGCTGCGTTGCTCATTGCAATCTTTATCTACGGTATGCCCGCACAGATGGCCGGCGCATCGGCCGCTTACGGTGCTTTCTTCGGATTGCTGCCGATCGGCTGGATCGTGCTGAACATCATCTTTCTGTACCAACTCACCAAGGACAAGGGTTATTTCAAGATCCTGCAGGACAGCATTGCAGGCATCACCGAAGACCGCCGGCTTCAGTTGCTGCTGATCGCCTTTGCATTTGGCGCGTTCTTCGAAGGCGCGGCCGGCTTCGGGACGCCGGTGGCGGTGACTGGCGCAATCCTGATCGGGTTGGGTTTTTCGCCGCTTGCCGCATCCGGGCTTTCACTGATCGCCAATACCGCGCCGGTAGCCTATGGCGCGCTCGGCACACCGATCATTGCATTGTCCGCGGTGACCGGCCTGGATTTGCTCCAACTATCGGCCATGGTCGGCCGGCAACTCCCGTTTTTCTCCCTGCTGGTTCCGTTCTGGTTGATATGGGCCTTTGCCGGGTGGCGCGGCATGAAGGAAATCTGGCCCGCCATTCTGGTCACCGGCGTCACCTTCGCCATTCCCCAATTCCTGATTTCCAATTTCCACGGTCCGTGGCTGGTCGATGTCGGCGCCGCCATCATCTCCATGGCCTGCCTGACGCTGTTCCTGCGGGTATGGAAGCCGAAGACCATCTGGAAAACGACTGCGCTCAAGGGTAACCAGCAGGAAGGCACTGCTGCCGCCGGCAGCTCGATGCAGGTCGGAAAGCATGATCGGGCCACGGTGCTTCGGGCCTGGGTGCCCTGGATCGTGTTGTCGGTTTTCGTGTTCCTGTGGGGAATACCGCAGGTCAAGGATTTCCTCAATGGCCTATCCCAGGAAAAGCGCGTTGTCGTGGTGAACGGCAAGGAAAAATCCGAAACTGTTCCCTATTCCTGGAAGGGCGTAACGAAGATCGATATTCCCGTTCCCGGACTGAATGAGATGGTGCAGAAAGTGCCGCCGGTCGTGGCCAAGCCGTCCACAGAAAAAGCCGTATACAGCGTGAACTGGTTGTCTGCGACCGGATCGGGAATTCTGCTTGCCGCATTGATTGCCGGCTTTTACATGCGCTATTCGTTCCGGGATCTGTTGCGCAAATATTGGGAAACCATCGTGCTCGTCAAATATTCCCTGCTCACGATTGCTGCAATGCTGGCGCTGGGCTTCACCACGCGCTATTCGGGCACCGATGCGACCATGGGCCTGGCGTTCGCACATACCGGCGCGCTTTATCCGTTCTTCGGTACCATGCTCGGATGGCTGGGCGTGGCACTGACCGGGTCCGATACGGCGTCGAATGTATTGTTCGGCGGATTGCAGAAGATTACTTCCGAGCAGCTCGGCCTGAATCCGAACCTGATGGCGGCAGCCAACAGCTCGGGAGGCGTGATGGGCAAGATGATCGACGCGCAGTCCATCGTCGTGGCCTCCACCGCGACCCGCTGGTACGGGCATGAAGGCGACATCCTGCGTTATGTGTTCTTCCACAGCATCGTGCTAGCCATGCTCGTGGGTGGCCTGGTGATGCTGCAGGCTTACGTCTTCCCGTTCATGCAAGTGATGCCCGTCGCACCGTAAGGCAGTCGCTGAAATAAAAAAGCCCACCTCTATCGGTGGGCTTTTTTCGCCTTGAGTTTCTCAGCTGGCGGCTTTTTGTTCTTCCGCAACCGCTTTCATCGACAGCCGCAGCCTGCCCTTTTCGTCAGCCTCGAGTACTTTGACGCGAACGGCCTGGCCTTCCTTGAGGTGGTCGGCCACGCTGTTGACGCGCTCGTTGGCAATTTGCGAAATGTGCAGCAAGCCATCCTTGCCGGGAAGCACGCTGACGATTGCGCCGAAATCCAGAAGCTTCAGCACGGTGCCGTCATAGATCCGGCCGACTTCGACTTCCGCCGTGATTTCCTCGATGCGGCGCTTGGCTGCTTCGCCGCCTTCGGAGGATATGCACGCGATGGTCACGGTGCCATCGTCATTGATGTCGATGGTGGTCCCGGTCTCTTCGGTGATGGCGCGGATGACCGCGCCGCCCTTGCCGATCACGTCGCGAATCTTCTCGGGCTTGATCTTGATGGTGATCATGCGCGGTGCGTAGGCGGACAATTCCGAGCGCGCCGTGGACAGCGTCTCGCGCATGATGCCGAGGATATGCAGTCGGCCTTCCTTGGCCTGGTTCAACGCGACATTCATGATCTCCTTGGTGATGCCCTGGATCTTGATGTCCATCTGCAAAGCGGTCACGCCGTTCTCGGTGCCGGCAACCTTGAAGTCCATGTCGCCAAGATGATCTTCGTCGCCGAGGATATCCGTCAGCACGGCAAATCGATTGCCTTCCTTGATCAGGCCCATGGCAATGCCGGCCACATGCGCTTTCAGCGGCACGCCGGCATCCATCAGCGCGAGACAGCCACCGCATACAGAAGCCATCGAACTTGAACCGTTGGACTCGGTGATTTCCGAAACGACCCGCATGGAATAGGCGAATTCCTCGGGTTTCGGCAATACCGCCAGCAACGCGCGTTTGGCAAGGCGGCCGTGCCCGATTTCGCGGCGCTTCGGTGTCCCGACACGTCCGGTTTCCCCGGTCGAATAAGGCGGAAAATTGTAATGCAGCATGAATCGCTCGGTATATTCGCCCATGAGCGCATCGATGATCTGCTCGTCGCGCGCGGTGCCCAGGGTCGCAACAGCCAATGCCTGGGTTTCACCACGGGTGAACAGTACCGAGCCATGCGCGCGCGGGAGCACGCCGGCGCGAATCGTTATCGGGCGCACGGTACGCGTATCGCGGCCGTCGATGCGCGGTTCGCCGTTCAGGATCTGGGTGCGGACAATCTTTGCTTCGATGTCGCTGAAAATTGTCTTGACCAGATTGACGTGGTCGGTGCCCGATCCTTCCGGAACGACTTCCGCCAATACTTTGGCGCGTGCGGCGTCTATCTTTTCCGTGCGGGCCTGTTTCTGTCGCAATCCGTAAGCCTGGCGCAGTTCGCTCTCGACGAGCGCGCTGATGCGATCGACCAGCGTCGCATCCTTTTGCGACGGTGCCACGTCCCACAGCGGCTTGCCGACTTCGTCGGCCATTTCGTTGATCACGGCGATTACCGCCTGCATTTGCTGATGGCCGTAGACCACGGCACCGAGCATCACGTCTTCGGCGAGTTCCATCGCCTCGGATTCGACCATCAACACAGCCTGGCTGGTCCCTGCGACCACCAGATTGAGTTGTGAGGATTTCAGTTCGGTGGCCGTCGGATTGAGGACGTATTCGCCATTCAGATAACCAACCCGCGCGGCTCCGATCGGACCGTCGAACGGGATGCCGGAGATGGCGAGTGCGGCGGAGGCGCCGATCATCGCCGGAATGTCCGAATCCACTTCGTTATTGGACGAGACGACGGTCGCGATGACCTGAATTTCGTTGTAAAAACCTTCGGGGAACAGGGGGCGGATGGGGCGGTCGATCAGGCGGGAGGTCAGGACTTCTTTTTCGGAAGGGCGGCCTTCGCGTTTGAAGAAGCCGCCGGGAATCTTGCCTGCCGCGTAAGTCCGCTCCTGATAATCCACGGTGAGCGGGAAAAAATCCTGACCGGGTTTTACGTCTTTCCTCCCGACTACCGTTACCAGCACTACGGTATCGTCCATGTTTACCACGACGGCGCCGTGCGCCTGACGCGCGACTTCGCCGGTTTCGAGCGTCAATGTATGGCGCCCGTAGTTGATGGTTTTTCTGGTGACGTTCAAGAGAGTTCCCTTTGAATGCTGAATTGCCGGGAAGCGGTTCGCTCCGGACGGCACGGTTGAATGTTTCGATGTGGTGGAGCGGACTTCATTGCCTGCCCCTTAATTCTTCGAATCTGACAAAGCCTATCCGAAGAATGCGAAGAAATTGATCGGTTACTTGCGCAGCCCGAGGCGGTCGAGCAAGGTGCGATAGCGATCACGATCCGCGCGGCGCAGATAGTCGAGCAGCTTGCGACGGCGGCTGACCATCCTGAGCAATCCACGGCGGGAGTGATGATCCTTGACGTGATCCTTGAAATGGCCCGTCAAATCGTTGATACGCGCGGTCAGCAATGCAACCTGCACTTCGGGTGAACCGGTGTCGGCTTTCGCCCGTTGATGATCCTGCAGAATCTGAGCCTTCTGGCCCGTAGAAATCGACATTACCTAGTCTCCGAAAGAAAGGCCGGTATTTTACCTTTGGAATCCCAAAGTTTCCAAGTATTTTTAGGGGCTTAATTGAGCGTCAAGCGCCTGTTTTTTTGGCATTGGCGGACTGGAAACCAGACGCTTCGAAATAAGCGTACCGTCGCCGCGGTTCTCGCCAACGCCCAGAAATGCCCCGGTCGCATCGTACAACCTGACTAATCCGGCAACGCTACCCTTGATCGAGACCGAGAGTCCGTTGACGATGCGCTGGCTTGCCTCCTGGTCAAGGTTGGCGGCGGGCAGCACTTCGACCAGCCGGTCGATCGGCAGCAGCCGCGCGGCCCGGGAAATTTCGTCCATCTCGCCCAACTGGTCCAGGCCAATCGCATCTTCTAACCCCAAATCACGGATTCCCGTCCTGCGCAGCGCCAGCAGGTAGCCACCGCAACCCAGCGACTTACCAATGTCTTCCGCCAGAACTCTAATGTAGGTACCCTTGCTGCAATCGACCGATATTCTTAGTATGTCTTCTTTTTTATCAATTATTTGCAACGTATTTATAATAATCTTTCTAGGTAGCCTTACGACGGTCTCTCCGGCGCGCGCGTAACTGTATAACGGCTTGCCGTCCTTCTTAAGCGCGCTATGCATGGGCGGAATCTGTTCGATGGGTCCGATGAACGCAGCCAGCACCTGCTGCAATCCCGCCGCGGTGATGTCGGGCTTGCCGTAGGGCTCGATAACCCCTTCCGCATCGCCAGTGGAACTTATGAAGCCCAATCGGATTGTTGCTTCGTAGTTCTTGTCGGCATCCAACAATGCGTGGGAAAACTTGGTTGCCTCGCCCAGGCAGATGGGCAAGAGGCCGGTTGCAAGCGGATCCAGAGTGCCGGTATGGCCGGCCTTCGACCAGGCGAATAGCCGTCGGACCCGTTGCAGAGCGCCGTTCGACGATATCCCGGCCGGCTTGTCGAGCAAAAGAACGCCGTGGTGGATCGGGTCGTCAGGGCTTTTCGCCATCGACATCCTCGGGCTGAGAAGCAATGGCATCATCGATCAGCCTCGACAGTCGTATCCCGCGCTCGACCGACTCGTCGTAGCTAAAGTGCAGTTCCGGGACAATTCTGAGTTTGAGGCCCTTGGCTAGCTGGGAACGCAGGAATCCCGAGGCATGTAGCAGGCCGGCTTCGGCCTTGGCAACGGCTTGCGCGCCGCCAAGCGTCGTAAAGAACACTTTGGCGTGATGATGATCGCTGCTGATTTCGACCCCGGTGAGCGTGATCATGCCGACCCGCGGATCCTTGACCTCGGTCCTTATCAACTCGGCGAGGTCCTTTTGAATCTGGTCGCCGATCCGGCCGAGCCTGGAGGGATTTTTCGCCATCTGCTGAACCGATGAGAATCGAGTCAGGAGCGGGCGCCGATCCCATTACCCGCATCCTGCCTCATTGAGACGGACTTACAGACTGCGTGCGATTTCCACGACTTCGTAGACCTCCAGCTGATCGCTGACTTTGAGATCGTCGAAGTTCTTTACTGACAAGCCACACTCGAACCCTGCTTTCACTTCACGTACATCGTCCTTGAAGCGTTTCAGCGAATCGAGCTCGCCCGAATGAACCACGACGTTGTCTCTGAGCACGCGGATAAGCGAACCGCGCCGGACCAGGCCTTCAAGTACATAGCAGCCCGCAACCGTTCCGACTTTGGAGATTTTGAAGACCTGCCGGATCTCTACCAGGCCGATGATGCTTTCCTTCTTCTCCGGCGTAAGCATCCCCGAAAGTGCGGATTTCACCTCATCCACTGCTTCGTAAATGATGTTGTAGTAACGCAGGTCTATTCCATGCGCAGCCACCAGTTTTCTCGCTGTCGCATCGGCTCGGGTATTGAAACCGATAATGACGGCGTTGGATGCCAGGGCAAGATTGACGTCCGATTCCGTGATCGCGCCGACGCCGGCGTGAACGATATTGACCTTGACCTCCGCTGTGGACAGCTTTTCCAGCGACTGGGACAACGCCTCGTAGGAGCCTTGCACGTCGGCCTTGATGATCAACGAAAGCGCCTTGGCCTGGCCAACGGTCATCTGGTCGTAGACGCCTTCCAGCTTCAACGTCTGCTGCTTGGCCAGCTTCACCTCGCGGAATTTACCTTGACGAAACAGCGCGATTTCCCGTGCTTTGCGCTCGTCGCCGAGAACCATGACTTCTTCGCCCGCCAACGGAACGTCGGACAGCCCCTGAATTTCCACTGGAATGGAAGGCCCGGCTTCCTGAATCGGATGGCCGGCTTCATTGAGCATCGCACGAACACGGCCGAATACCGCTCCGGCAAGTACCACATCTCCGCGCTTGAGCGTTCCCGATTGCACGAGAATTGTGGCAACCGGACCACGGCCCTTGTCGAGTTTGGACTCGATCACTACCCCGCGTGCGGGTGCGTCTTTCGGCGCCTTTAGCTCCATGACTTCTGCCTGAAGCAAAATGCGCTCGAGCAACTCGTCGATGCCCTGGCCGGTCTTTGCGGAGACGTCCTGGAACATGGCATCGCCGCCCCATTCCTCGGGTACTACTTCGTGTGCAGCCAGTTCCTGACGGATTTTTTCGGGATTTGCTTCGGGCTTGTCGACCTTGTTGACCGCTACCAGCACTGGAACTTTTGCAGCCTTTGCGTGATTGACCGCTTCCAGTGTCTGCGGCATTACACCGTCATCAGCCGCAACGACCAGGACCACCAGATCCGTCACCTTGGCTCCGCGGGCACGCATAGCCGTAAAAGCCTCGTGGCCAGGCGTATCCAGGAAGGTGATCATGCCGCGTGGCGTGGTTACATGATATGCGCCGATATGCTGGGTGATGCCCCCGGCTTCGCCGCTCGCGACGCGAGTGCGTCGAATGTAATCAAGCAGCGAAGTTTTGCCGTGATCGACGTGCCCCATCACAGTGACCACGGGCGCGCGCGGCTCTGCGACGACGTCGTGCTTTTCTCCTTCATCCACCAGGAAAGATTCCGGATCGTCGAGCTTTGCGGGCTTGGCGACGTGACCCATCTCTTCGACCACGATCATGGCCGTTTCCTGGTCGATCACCTGATTGATGGTGACCATGCTGCCCAGCTTCATCAGAACTTTGATCACTTCGGCCGCTTTTACCGACATCTTTTGCGCAAGGGCGGCAACGGTAATGGTTTCGGGCACCAGCACTTCACGGACGACCGGCTCCGGCGCGGTAAACGTCTGCTCCGAAACGGCGGTCTCCGTCTTGTGCCGGCCTCCACGACCCGAGCGGGTATGCCAGCTCTGGCCCCCTCCGCTCGTATCGCCGCGTGTCTTCAGGCCTCTGCGTTTTGCAGATTCATCCTTCCATGCGTCGGGCTTTTTCGCAGGCTTGGGTTTGGCGGCTTTCTCGTTCGGCTTGGTGGCGGGTTTGTGAAGAGTGCCTTCGGTCGCTACTTTTTTTGGCTCTTCAGCGGGCTTGGCCGCTTCCGCAACAACCGCGGGTGCCACAGGTTCGGGAGAGAGGGAAGCCGCTTCGGCTTCCTTGGTCGGCTTGCGCTTGCGCTGCTGCTTCTGTGCCGCCTCGGCGGTTTGGCGCGCAATCAATTCCGCCTGCTTGCGCGCCTCTTCTTCCCGCATCGCCGTTTGTTCCGCCCCGACGGTAACGGGCGCCGGAGGGATTTCCACTTCCGGAGCAACGTTCTCGACTGTTTCCGGCGTGGCATCGCGCTTGACCAGCACGCGCTTCTTCTTTACCTCGACCTGGATCGTACGCGCCTTGCCGGTACTGTCCGATTTCTTGATCTCGGTGGTCTGCCGCCGCGTCAGGGTAATCTTGTTTTTCGTATCCTTCGCGCCGTGAACCCGGCGCAAATAATCCAGCAGCTGAGTCTTGTCGTGCTCAGTGAGAACAGTATCGTCGGCAAGCGCCTTGCCGATTCCGGCGGCCTGCAACTGTTCGAGGAGCATCGCGGATGCGAGCCCCAATTCCTTGGCAAACTGAGCAACGTTCATTTGCGCCATAAGTTTAGTTACCCCTGACTCGCTGCAAACCACGGTGCACGCGCCGTCATGATCAATTGTTTGGCGCGCTCCGCGTCAATTCCGGTCAATTCGACAAGATCATCCACTGCGAGATCGGCAAGCTCTTCCTGTGTTGTGACGCCTTTGGCCGCCAGCACCCTCGCAGTTTCATTGTCCATGCCGTCGAGCGTCAGCAGGTCGCTTGCGACGTTCTCAACGTGTTCCTCGCTGGCAATCGCTTCCACCAGCAAGGCGTTGCGCGCCCGGCTGCGCAATTCATTGACCGTATCCTCATCGAAGGATTCGATCTCGAGCATCTCGTTCAGCGGCACATAAGCGACTTCTTCGAGCGTGGTAAAGCCTTCCTGGATGAGGATATTGGCCACCTCCTCATCCACATCGAGTCGCTCCATGAAAACCTTGCGCACTACGGTGCCTTCCTCGTCATTCTTTTTCTGGGACTCCTCTTCCGTCATTATGTTGAGTACCCATTGCGTCAACTCGCTCGCCAGACGCACATTCTGTCCATTCCGGCCGATCGCCTGCGCCAGATTTTCCTCATCGACCACTACATCCATGCTGTGCGATTCTTCATCCACCGTGATCTTGCTGACTTCCGCGGGCGCCAGGGCGTTGATAACGAATTGGGCGGGATCCGGTGACCACAAAATGATGTCGACACGCTCGCCGGCGAGCTCGGCAGTGACTGCCTGGACACGCGAACCCCGCATGCCGACGCATGTGCCTATAGGATCGATGCGCTGGTCATTCGATTTCACTGCAATCTTGGCCCGGGAGCCTGGATCGCGTGCGGCCGCCTTGATCTCCAGCAATCCTTCCTCGATTTCCGGCACTTCGAGTTCGAAAAGCTTGATCAGGAACTCGGGAACCGTGCGCGACAAAATCAACTGTGGTCCACGATTGTTGCGATCTACCTTCAACAGAAAGGCGCGCACGCGATCGCCAATCCGAAGGTTTTCCTTCGGAATCATTTGATCCTTGGGCAAGGCTGCTTCGATGCGGCCTGACTCGATGATTGCATTTCCACGTTCCATGCGCTTGATCGCGCCCGTCACGATGAACTCTTCACGTTGCAAAAAATCGTTCAGGATTTGTTCGCGTTCGGCGTCACGAATCTTCTGCAGGATGACCTGCTTGGCCGTTTGCGCTCCGATTCTCCCGAACTCGACCGGCTCCAGCGCCTCTTCGACGAAATCGCCGACTTGCTTGTCCAGCTTCTGTTCGATGGCGTCCGTCAATGCAATCTGCTGCTGCGGAAGCTCATGTTCCTCGTCGACGACGATCTGCCAGCGCCTGAAGGATTTGTACTCGCCGGACTCGCGATCGATCTCCACGCGCACGTCCACGTCCTCCTTGAAGCGTTTCTTGGTGGCCGAAGCCAAGGCGAGCTCAAGCGCCGCGAATACGATGTCCTTTTCGACATTTTTTTCGCGGGCAAGGGCATCGACCAGCATCAACAACTCGCGGCTCATTCCTGAATTCTCCAATCAAATGTTCGGGACCAGTCGTGTCTTGTCGATGTCGGTGAATGCGATCGACACCAGCTCACCGTCGATATCCAGTTCAATTCCGAACTCTCCGACATTCTGCAATTTTCCGACGAATCGCCGTCTTCCGTTCAAAGGCAGGCGAACTTTTACCTGCACGCGCTCGCCAACAAATCTCGCAAAGTCTTGCGGGCGTTTCAATGGCCTGTCCAGTCCCGGCGAAGAAACCTCCAGCCTGTCGTAGTCCACGCCCTCCACCGCCAGCAATCGGGTCAAATGGTTGCTGACCCCCGCACAATCCTCGACGCTGATTCCACCGGCCTTGTCGATGAAAATACGCATCAGCCTGCCCCTATTGGCAAGCTCAAGGTCGACGAGTTCATACCCCAACGCGCCCACCGTTTTTTCCAGTAATGCAGTCAAGTCCACGATTCGTTTCTACAAACAAAAAATGGGCTCTCGGCCCAATCTTGTTCTTCAATCCGATTATTTTAGCAAATTTCCCGTTTAAATCCAAGACTCTGAGTTGTGAGCATTTATGCGCCGGAAGCGATTATCCCCTTTGATTCAGGGCGATTTCTCTGCGTCGGTATAATTAAGTGCTGCCTAATATTTTTTACAGGGTCGTCCGAGGGTTCAATCAAGCAATCCCTGATGGCAAACCGGCCCCCTTTTTGGATTGTTACTGCGGCGGTGACTTGCCTGGTTCTTACCGCGCCGATGATCTGCTTTAGTTCCGGCAGGTCTGAATTCTCTACGGCGGGCGGTTGACCGTGTTGGTTCTGATGGGGTTGACTACCTCCTAGAGCGGGCGGTGACCTACCTCCTAGAGCGGGCGGTGACGTACTTTAGTTTCGGCCGCTACGCTTAACCTGGGGCGGGCCCCAGGTTAGCCTGCACTGAAACACGCCTTGTAAGGGGGTTGCCAATGTGGTGCTCGGGCAGGGCAGCGCCTGATCAGAGGAAGTCGGAAGGCGTGTTTTCGTTCCGAGCGTAGGTCACCGATCGGGCCGCCCAAATAAAAAAGCCCACCCCGGTTCGGGATGGGCTTTTTCATTTGGGGCGCCTGGCGGTGA
>DASWEZ010000030.1:0-4974 GCA_036394495.1 Burkholderiales bacterium | reverse complement strand
TGTCGCGATTTGGCGAGGGCCGCGTCGCCTTGCTTCTCACCGACCATATCTGGTTGTGGGCGCGCGGCTATGAGGGCGGCGGGCCGCATCTCGACCTGTTGCGGCGAACATCGCATTGGCTGATGAAGCAGCCTGACCTCGACGAAGAGGCGCTGCGCCTGCAGGTTCAGGGGCACGATCTCGTCGTGCTGCGCCAGACCATGGCGGACAGCGTCGCGCCGATGACGGTGACATCGCCTACCGGCGCCACGCGCGAATTGACGCTGGGCGCCAGCGAACCCGGGACCTGGCGTTCGACGATCCCTGCGAACGAACTCGGTCTGTGGCAGGCAACCGACGGCACGCTGAAAGCCTTGATCAATGTCGGCCCGACCAACCCGAAGGAATTTTCGGAAGTCACCTCCACCACCGAGACGCTGAAACCGCTGGCACAAGCCACCGGCGGCGACGCAAGGCGCGTCATGGATGGCTCAAGCCTCGACCTGCCGCGCATCGTGCCGGTTCGTGCATCCAGTATTTTTCATGGCGATGGCTGGATGGGCGTGAAGATGCGCAATGCGAGTGTCGTCAGAGGCGTCGGCGTGCTGCCGCTGTTCGCCGGCCTGATCGGCTTGCTGCTCTTGCTTGGCGCGTTCGCCGCGACCTGGCTGCGCGAGGGGCGCTGATTACAATTTTAGCCGCCTGGCTTGGCTTGCCTGCTTGGCGTGGCGTGAATCACACACCCCCTCCAAATTCTGCCGACACGCGGATAGACCACGGTTGACACCCTGCGCCGATCCCGATGATGTAACATTATAACATCGGGGCGGTCGAGATGCCTCGGCCTCCGGCGATGCAGGCGTCTATCGGCATGAAGTGGTTGCGGTCGAACATCAAACATGGCTCGCGGCTCGCGCTGTTTGCGCTTGTCATCCAGTTTGCGCTTTCGTTCGGGCATTTCCACGGGGGCGTTGCGCAGGCGGCGCCGGCTGTTCAATCGGGCTCCGCCAACGGCCTGTCCTTACCCGACACGGTCCGCGAGGACGCTCAGCAGCAGCCTGCACCCAACCACGATTCCGACCAGCAACAGGGTGACGTTTGCGCGATCTGCGCCGTTCTCGCGCTGGCGAACACGATGCTGTTTGCGGCGCCACCGGTATTGTTGCTGCCGCAGGCGGTCGAAATTTTGTACCTGGCCACTGACGCCGAGTTCATCCATCTGAACTCCGCCCCGGTCGCTTTCCAGCCGCGCGCTCCCCCGATCTCCTGACATCGATAGCTTGACGATCCCATAGGGTTCGCCACGTCATGCGTGGCCGATCCATCCGGGGATAGTTGCAATCGGTCCGTCGCACATCGACGGCAAGCGCTTCCGAATTCGTTGACGAGCGACGATGTGGCGGCGGCTCTTATCAGGATCCGGACGATGACGCTTTCTGCAAGAGTTACTTTCCTCCTCTCCAGCTCAGCGTCACTGCTGCTCGGCTTGGGCGGCACTGCAATGTCGCAGACCGCAGCACCAGGAGGCGGCGGCACCACCGCGCTTCCCAAGGTCGAGGTCATCGCGCCGCGGCGCGTGCAGCCGCCCCGTCGCCCCAAGACGCGCGTGATCACAGCCAAACGTCGTGAGACGCCTGCCCCGCCACCGCCGCCGCAGACCGAAACGCAAGTAGTTGCAGGTCAAAACACAAAATTCGACGACGCGCGCCACAACATCCTCGCACCGATCGGCGCCACCTCATACCAGATCAACCATCAGGCCATCGAGGCGCTGCCGCAGGGCAACAATGCGCCCCTGGACAAAGTGCTGTTGCAGTTTCCCGGCGTCACGCAGGACTCCGCCGCCAGCGGTGAACTTCACGTGCGCAACGAGCACGCCAACCTTCAGTATCGCATCAACGGCATCATGCTGCCCGACGGCGTCGGCGCCTTCGGGCAAATCCTCGATACCGGCATCGTCGGCAGCCTTGCCCTGCTTACCGGTGCGCTGCCGGCGCAGTACGGCCTGCGCACGTCAGGCGTGCTGGACATCCAGACCAGAACGGACGCCTTCAACAACACTGGCAGCGTTAGCGTTTACGGCGGCAGCCACGGCACCATCACGCCCAGCTTCGAATATGGCGGCACCGTCGGACAAACCCAGTATTTCGTGTCCGGTCGTTTTCTGCAAAACAATCTGGGAATAGAAAATCCTACGCCCTCGAATGAAGCGATTCACGACCGCACGTCTCAGGAAAAGGCATTTCTTTATCTTTCGACGGTGCTCGACCCTACCAGCCGCCTGACTTTCATGAGCGGGGTATCGAACAGTAGCTTTCAGATTCCCAACAATCCCGGACAGACGCCCAACTTCACCGCTTTCGGGGTATCCAATTTCGATTCGGCGCTGCTCAACGAGCATCAGAACGAGTTCAACCAATTCAACGTCGTCGCCTATCAGAAATCGGTCGATGACATAGATTTGCAGGTTGCCTATTTCAATCGCTACAGCCAGCTGCACTTCTATCCTGACCCGATCGGCGATCTGGTCTTCAACGGCGTCTCGTCGGACGTCTACCGCCAGAGCTTTGTCAACGGGATCCAGGAAGATACCGCCTGGCGGGTCGGCTATGCCCATACGCTGCGGTTTGGATTTTCCGCCAGCGCGGAGCGTTCTCTAGTCAACAACATATCCACCGTTCTGCCGCTCGCCGATCCCACGGATCCTACGGCCGGCACGATCGACGCGCCGTTTTCCATCTTTGATTCCAACTCCAAGACCGGCTGGCTGATCGGCACCTATCTTCAGGACGAGTGGAAGATCACCAACCAATTGACCCTGAACGCTGGGCTGCGCTTCGACCAGATGTATCAGTATGTCGATGCAAACCAGCTGAGCCCGCGTGTCAGCGTGACCTGGAAACCATATGAAGGCACCACGTTCCACGCGGGCTATGCACGAAACTTCACGCCGCCACCGCAGGTGATCGCCTCCCCCACCAATCTAGCGCTGGTTACGCCCCCCGCTGTCCCCGCCAACACTCAAACTCCCGAGGTGCTGCTCAGCAGTCCGGTGCTGCCGGAACGCTCTCACGTGTTCGATGTCGGGGTCGTTCAGAAGATCTATCCGATTCCCGGCCTCGAAGTCGGTGTCGATGGCTACTACAAGATCGCCCGCGATCTGCTCGACGATGGCCAGTTCGGTGCGGCCTATGTGCTGAACGGCTTCAATTACGATCGCGGAGAGAATATCGGCCTTGAACTCAAATCGATCTACAACAACGGCAATTTCCGCGCCTGGGGCAACGTCGCCTGGGCCAAGCAGATCGCGACCAACATCGTATCGAACCAGTTCTTGTTCGGCGCCGATGAAATCGCCTATATTGCAACCCACTATATCTACACCGACCATGCTCAGGTCTTGACCGCCTCGGCCGGCGCCTCCTATCTCTGGAATGGCACGCGCTTCAGCGCATCGATGATCTACGGCAGCGGGCTTCGTTCCGGTTTTGCGAATACCGATCACTTGCCGTCATATACCCAGGTCAATATGGGGATATCTCGCGAATATCTTTTTCCGGGATGGACCAAGCCGACGACGGTGCGGTTTGACGTCGTGAACGTCTTCGACAAGATCTACGAGATTAGGGACGGGTCTGGCATCGGCGTGTTTGCGCCGCAGTTCGGACCGAGACGCGGCTTCTTTGTCGGCATTTCGCAAAAGATCTGAGCTACGGCGAGGCTCGGCGAAACTACCGCGCCATGCTCCAGTCCGGGCGGATCGCTCCGGAAACATCGGTGAACGCGCCATCGACGAGTTCGGCCACCAAGAGACGGCCATAGTCCACCGGTCCCGGCATGGTTGCCCGTCCCTTCGGGATGACCTTGAAGCCGACGCGGTTGTAATAGGGCTCGTCGCCGACCAGCACCACGAGGCGATGGCCCTTTGCCTTGGCTTCCTTCAGCGCACGATCCAATAGCGCGCGGCCGACGCCGCGGCCGCGAAACGGCGGCTCGATCGTCAGCGGACCCAGCAGCAAGGCCTTGGTATCGCCAATCAGGATCGGCAACTGGCGCACCGAGCCCACCAGCAGCGTACCGATCCGCGCCGTAAACGACAGATCAAGCAGGTGATCCACATGTTCGCGAAGCCGATAGGCACTCAGCACGAAGCGGCCGGGCCCGAACGTGCGCTCGTGCAGGCGTTCGATCGCCTGCGCATCGTTGGCGGTTTCGGCCAGTATTGTGAGAGAGAGATCGCTCATGGATAGTCGCGGGATAGCATCTGCCGGAGACGCGGTCCATCGCCGAAGCCTTGCCAGATTTCGAACCGCATCAGTTTTTGCCGGCCGGGACTTGCGACAGATAGGCCAGCAGCTTCATCTCGCGCCGGCCGCGCGTCACCGTATCGAGCACCAGTCCCGATGAGATCGACAGCACCGCCAGAATCACCAGGCCCATCGACAGCACCGCGGTCGGCAGACGAGGAACGATGCCCTGCTCGAGGTAGGTGACGATGATCGGGATCGCGAGACCAATCGAAACCAGCGTCAGGAAAATTCCGATCGCGGTGAAAAACCGCAACGGCTTTTCCGACCGGTAGAGTTTCAGGATGGTGCCGAGAATTCGAAAGCCGTCGCGCCAGGTGTTGAGCTTGCTGAACGATCCCTCCGGGCGGGCATAATAGGGCGTCTCGATCTCGGCGACCGGCAGCGCCAGTTCAAGCGCGTGGACGCTCAGCTCGGTTTCGATCTCAAAACCATCTGACAGCACCGGAAAGGACTTGACGAAGCGGCGCGAGAATACCCGATAGCCGGAAAGAATATCCTTGAAGGCCTGACCGAACACCGATGCGAGAAAGCCGGTCAGCATCCAGTTGCCGGTGCGATGGCCGCGCCGATAGGCGGCCGCCGCCTGGTCGACGCGCAAGCCCACCACCATGTCGAGACGCTCCGATAGCAGCGCATCGATCATGCGCGGCGCGCTGGCGGCGTCATAGGTCGCATCGCCATCGAC
>DASWEZ010000029.1:0-3278 GCA_036394495.1 Burkholderiales bacterium | reverse complement strand
ATGAGCAACGAGATGATGAACATCGTCGCGAACAACCGCCGGTTGCTGCCGAACCCCATGAAGATCAGGAAAAAGATCGCCAGCACCACACTGACGGTGTCGGAGGAAGTCATGAATGCCAACAGTCCGTAACCGGCGGCGAAAGCAGTCACCAGGATGGCGGCCCATTGCGGCAGGCGCGGCGCGAAGGTCAGACCCAGCGCGAACAGCAACACGTGGCCCGGTGGCACGAAGAAGGGGATATTGTTCAGCCAGTAGACGTAGAGCCCCCAGAGAAGTGAAAAGCAGCATTCCCCAAAGGCCGAGATCGCCAGGCAGAGCATCAGCGGCAATCGCAGTTCCTGGTTGATGCGCGCGAGCAGGACCAGAAACAACGCCCAGGTCCAGACGCTGACGGCGAGCTGGCCGGGAATGCCACCGAACCTGTCCACCGGCAATCCAACGATGACAGTGAGCACGAGCGTCGCCAGCATCACCCGCGATAACCGTGGCGGCGGTGCGGGCGGGTTGGGCGCGGAGTTGCTCAACCGTCGCATCGGCGACGATCGCAATCTATTTTATTCACGATCCCCATGCCGGCACTGCTTCACTTGTCGAGCGCGACGACGGCTTCGATCTCGACCAGCAACTCCGGCTGCACGAGCTGGTCGATGCCGACCATGGTCGCCGCGGGCGGATTTTTGTGCGATATATAGCGGCCGCGCACGTCCATGACCGCCTTGCGCCGCTCCTGCGTCAGGCCGACTATGAATATGGTGAACTTGACCACGTCCTCGAACGTGGCGCCGATACCGCCGAGCGCGAGCTTGAGATTCTCGAACACCTGCACAGCCTGCGCTTCGATGTTTCCCTCGCCTACGACCTTGCCCTGCGCATCGACAGCCACCTGGCCGCTGATGAAGGCGATGCTGCCGCCGGTTGCCACGGTCACCTGCGTGTACATGCCCAGGGGTTTCATCCCCGGCGGATTGACGAATTTCTTGGCCATGAGGGCACCTGTGAGGTTATTGTTGATTTGAGGACGATTGTATCGTCAGAAATGGTGGATCGTGACGACGTGACGGTCGTGACGAAGTTCAAAGGCTCTTCCTCTTTCCTCTTTCCTCTTTTACCTGCCATCCACGAAGGCGAATTCACGCCGCCTGAGTCTTCTCCACCAGCGCAAGCACGTACTCTTCGAGCTTGCGGGCATCGACGTAAAACTTGCGGATGCCCTCGGCCAGCTTGTCGGTGGCCATTGCGTCCTCGTTGTGCATCCAGCGGAAGGTTTTTTCGTCCATGGCGACCTTCTCCGCGGCGCTGGCCCTGCCCGATTCCACCGACAACCGGCGGCTGGCCACGCCCTGCGTTTTCTCCATTTTGTCGAGCAAGTCGGGAGCGATGGTCAGCAGGTCGCAGCCGGCGAGTCCGGTGATCTGCTCGACCTTGCGGAAGCTCGCCCCCATGACCTGGGTGGGATAGCCGAATTTCTTGTAGTAGTTGTAGATGCGCGTAACCGATTGCACGCCGGGATCCTCCTCCGGCGCGATATCGTCGACCTTGCGTTCCTTCTTGTACCAGTCGTAGATGCGCCCCACAAACGGCGAGATCAGCGTCACTCCAGCGTCTGCGCAGGCGACCGCCTGCGCGAAACTGAACAGCAGGGTGAGGTTGCAGTGGATGCCTTCGCGCTCGAGCTTCTCGGCTGCGCGGATGCCTTCCCAGGTGCTGGCCAGCTTGATCAGCACGCGTTCGGCTGCGACGCCGGCCTGTTCGTAGAGTGCGATTATGTGATGCGCCTTGGTCAGGCTGCCCCCGACATCGAACGACAATCTCGCATCAACCTCGGTGGAGACGCGGCCTTCGATGTGCTTGAGGATCTCGCAGCCGAAATTCACCGCGAGTTTTTCCAGCGTTGCTTCGGCCTTCGCCTCGCGGTCGCCTTTCGCGCGCATGCCGGAGGCGAGCGCGTCGTCGACCAGCGCACGGTATCTGGGGTTCTGCGCCGATTGGTAAAGCAGCGAAGGATTGGTGGTCGCATCCTGCGGCCGCAGGCGGGCAATGGCGTCGATATCGCCGGTATCGGCAACGATGATGGAGTATTTTTTCAGGGATTCGAGCAGATTCATGATGCACTCCTGTGAATACATGCCGGCAAAAACCGCCGGCAGGACGATAAATTACCACGGTCCGGCATGCTGTCGCCGTTTGGCGTCATGCATGCCGATGGAATCGCCCCATATAATGGTATCCGGCTGACAATACGGAGCACCGCCACATGTTGCGAAGTCTGTTCCAAGCCATCGAACAATCCCTGGGGCCCTCGCTCGACACCGTTGCAACCACGGTCTACTGGCTGAGCATCGTCCTGCTTGCCCATCAAATATTCTCGACGCTTTTCCGGCTGCGCATGGAAATGATCTCCGCACGGCTGAAGATGGAAGAAAGCGTCATCATGGAATGCCCGTATTGCCATCGCGAGACCGTCGTGCACGATGCCCAGTGCGCATTCTGCCGCAAGAGCCTGGAACTGCCTTTTACCATGCGCGCATGGCATTTCATCCGCCTGCGGCGCCAACCGATGTGGTGGCGCTGGACGCGCTGGACATGGGACAGCCTGGGGCTGGCAGCGTTCGTAGTGTTAACCATTATCGGGTTCATCGCCCTGCATGCCTGGTCTCCGGCCGGACAGCTGCAGAAGCTGTTCATCGGCCTGGCGCTGACGAGCTGGGTCGCGATCAGCTGGCTGGTCGCGCGCGTGCTTCATCTTGGCGGAGGCGGCCCGATCGCAAGACTGCGCGACACGGTATTCGCTTTCGCCGTTGCCGGGGTGCTCGCGGTTTCCCTGCTATTCGCCGCCGAGTCGAATCCGGTCGAAGAAATCGTGATGTGGCGCATCCCGGTCGGCGAGGGCGCCATTGCCCGCATCGACAATCAGGCGCTCACGCTGCCGCAAGGCATGATCGGCTTCGAATACCTGCAGGTCGATCATGAACTGCTCGGCTACCACCACATCATTCCACTCGCCTTCCTCGGTTCGGAACGGCTGGAATTGCGCCACGCCGGCATCGAAAAATGGTTCCTCGACAACCTGTGGAAACGCGGACAGGGCTATTCCGAACGCGGACTGTCGGTTCGCAGCCGCGTGGAGCAATTCATCGTCACGCCCAACCAGAGCTACGAAGTCGTCGAACGCGACAAGCAGGTTTTCTTCCGCCCTGCTCCTGTGCAGTAATACGTCTCAAGAAAATTCAAGAGCGTTGACGCAGAGGACGCAGAGGAAAAACAAGAGAGGGCGC
>DASWEZ010000028.1:0-9434 GCA_036394495.1 Burkholderiales bacterium | reverse complement strand
CCGCCACTTCCCAGCGCAGTTGGGCGACATTGAACGGCGTCGTGACATCCCATCCGACTTC
Source organism: Burkholderiales bacterium (assembly GCA_036394495.1). Lineage (GTDB taxonomy): Bacteria > Pseudomonadota > Gammaproteobacteria > Burkholderiales > JACQAP01 > JACQAP01. Next base: position 9,373 of record DASWEZ010000028.1, on the reverse strand, counting down.
CCGCGCCTCGCCTGGCGCGAGCGTAACGCGCGAAGCCGGCAAAGCCTGCCCGCCGACGTTGCCGTTGACCTCGGCATCGGTCGGGTGCAAAGACGCGTTGCGCACGGTGAAGCGTGCCTCGAAGCGATCTCCTTCCCTGACGAGCGGTGGCAGGCCGGACAGCAGCATCAGGTCCTGGGTTGCGCGAATCGAGGTCTGGCCGGTGCCGAACAATCCGGTGCCGGAGTCGGCAACCGCAATGATGCGAAACGACGTCAGCGAATCGTTCAGCGGGATGTCGACGCTCGCGCGTCCCTTCTCGTCGAGCGGCACCTTCGCTTTCCATAGCAGCAGCGTGTCGAACAATTCGCGCGCAGTCTGCCGCCCGCCCCCGCCGCCTTGCGCCAGCGCCTTGCGGCCGTAGTGGCGTTTGCCGACGACTTGCATCGACGCCGTCGAAGTGTTCACCTCGATGCCGCGCGGTTGCATCATCGCTTCCAGCAGTTTCCAGGAATCGTTCGGCAGCAATTCCAGCAACCCTTCGTCGACGGCGGCGATGGCGACCTCGCCTGACTTCGGCGGCTTGCCGCCGGCACGTTGCGTAACCTGTACCGATACATGCGCTTTGTCGCGCACCTTGTAGATTTCCTTGTCGGTGCTCACCTTGACGCCGAGTTCGTGCGCGCGCCAGCCGACGCTGATTTCCGCCACGCCCATCTTGAATGCCGGCTTGCCGAGGTCCACCAGCGCCGTGGGCTGCACATCGGAAACGCGGCCGCGCACGACCAGCACCGATACGAAGACGTTCGGCGCGTATGTGCCCTTCAGCGCGACCTTGACCACCGGCGCATTGCCCGATAGCGGCTGCACGAAGGAATCGATCACGCCCTCGCGCTCCACCGTCACCAGCGCGGTGGCCTGCCGGAAAGGCATGCGCACCTGGAACTGGGCCGTCTGCCCGGATTCGTAGCGCTTGCGCTCGGGAATGACGTCCATGCGGTCGTCGTTGGCCTGGTCGAACCACCAGGCTTCGTCGCCCGCAACCCAGGCCGACGCGTTCGCGTACGAAAGATTGCCGTCCTTGTCTTTCGCGACGGCACCCATGACGATGTTGCCGGAAACCGGCGGCTTCATCGTGCAGAACACGCGGCCCTTGTCGTCGGTCTTGCCCTGGCAGGTGGAATCGAGCTTCCTGATCTGCGCACCGCTTTCATAGCCGTAGAATCCGCCGATCAGACGCTTGCGATGCGAGAACATGTTGCGCACGTAGAGCTGCACGTCGACCTGCTGCTGTTTCACCGGCCTGCCGCCCAGGTCCAGCGCGAGCACCTGAAACTTCAACTCATCCTTCGAAATCGTCCAGGCGTCGGGTTTGATGCCGAGCAATATCCTGGACGGCCATAACGGCACGCGCGTCGACGTCGTCAGGATCTCCCCATTCGGGTCGGAATATTCGAGCTCCGCATTGACTTCCTGCGGGCTGTCGGCGGCGGGCAAACCCGGCAGCGTGACGCGCGCCGCGCCGGCGCCGTCCAGACCCAGCTCGATCGTCTTGAGCGGGCGAACCCCGTTGGCGGGCTGTGCCGGCAAGGGCTCATCCGAGTCGGACTCGCCCAACTCGTATTCGCCGGAGAACCACTGCGCCCCCGTCTGCTGCTCCAGTCCCTCGACCACCCTGCCATTGGCAAAAGCGAAGCCGTCGTAATCGGGAAACACCACGCTCTTCGGGCGCACCACCGCGCGCACCTTCACCGGCGCATAGGCTCCACCCCCGCCGGCGAGATAGCGCAGATGCAGGTCCAGATCGACGCTTTTGGGATTGGTCTGCACCGCTTTCGGCCCCGCGATTTCCGCCCTCATCAACGGCACGCGAAATTCCTCGACGCGAAAGCTGCCCGCAAGCCGCGTCGACCCGCGCGCGCCGGGACGCGCATCCAGCGTGTCGGTCATCTGCACGACGTAGGTCCCCTTTTTCGCGCTCTCGGGAATCTTCCACGTGCTTTCCGCGATATTGCGCGCGTCCCATGTCACCGGCACTTCGTATTTCTGGTCCGAACCCTGGTGCACGATCGTGAGTTTCTTCGGCAGGTTGTCCACGGGCACGAAGGAGAAACCCTTCGCCTCGTGCCTGCGGTAGTAGTGCTTCATGTTCACGGTCTCCCCGGCGCGCAGCAGCGTGCGGTCGAACACCGTGGTGACGAGGTAAGGCCCGTTCCAGCCGCCTTCGCGCAGGTTGAAGCGCCAGTGCGCAATGCCCTCGTTCCAGTCGGACATGACGAACGACAAGTCGTCCGCGAGACGGGCGGAGACCACCAGTTGCTTGTCGTACTCCGAAACGCAGCCGGGCAGGCGTTCGCGATCCGGCAGCACGGCGGCGACACGGGCGCGTCCCTGTGCGTCGGTCGGCCCGCGAAAGAAGACTCTTCCCGTGCAATCCTGGATCGAGACCAGCGCCTTTGCTACCGGCGCGCCACTGTCCAGTGCCGTGACCCAGACCAGCGAGGATTCGCGACCCCATTTGAAATGCACGGAGAGATTCGTGACGAGTGCCGCGGATTGCACGAAGTAAGGCGTATGCGAATTCAGCAGCGCCGCGCCCAGGCGCGGACTGGCCAGCTCGACCACGTAGAAGCCGGGCTTCTTCAGCGGGATGCCGACTACCTCGAACGCGCGCGCGCCGTCCGGCTTCGGTACCTGCAAGCGCGTAACGCGATCGCGTTCGGTAAAAATGGAGGCCTGGCCCAGCCGGTATTCGGGGATGTTCTCGTTCGTCTTGTCGTCGTAGCGCCAGCGCTCGTTCTCCATCTGGCGCAGGCGTTTCATCCAGTCCAGCATGGCCATCATGTCACCGTCGGCCACGCGCGAGTAGCTGCCGGGCACCGTGCCACCGCTTTGCTTCGACTCGTCGAGCTTGTTCTTCAGCCAGTTGATCGCCGCGTCGGCCTTTTCCGTCGGATTGCCGCCGGACTCGTCCTTCGCACCGGTTCGGGCAATACGGCCCTCGACCATCGCCTCCAGATTGCGCAGGGTCACCGGCATCATGCCGTCGCCCTTCGCCTCGATGATGCCGAAGCGCGCCGGAAATTTCGCCAGCGGCGGATACTCGTCCGTGCGTACCAGCAGCGGGAAACGTTTCTGGTTGACGAGCTTGCGGCCGGCATCGTCAGTCAGTTCCGGAGGCACATCGATGGCAAACTGCGAGCGCTCCGGAAACGGTCCGTTGAAAAACACTTCGTCAACGAATTCCGGCGCGTTCTTGATGTCCGGCAATCCCGCGGCAATCGTCTTGCCCTGTGCCTTCATCACGATTTTTTCCGCGGCAGCACGCGGCACCGGCGCGGTGAACGCCAGTCGCATCGGCAGGATCGGCAGGCATTGCGCGTCCTTGTTCACCCGGTCGCAGGTAAAGCGCGCCTGGAAAGTGTCGCGCACCTCGTAAGCGAGGACCTGATCCTGGCTGCTCGGCACGCCGCTTTCCGAGACGATTCCCCTACCCCACACCAGCCGGACCTGCGCCTTGTTCGGCAGGCGGCGTTTGCATTGCAATAGCGCGATCGGAAATCTGGCGCCGCCATCAGAGGCAAGAAACTGCTCGAAGCGCGTGCCCTTGCCGAACGGCCGGCCGTCGATCACGATCTCGCGGCCGTCCTTGAACAACACAGTCAGAAAGCGGTCGACGAAGTCGCGCCGTGCCGCTAGCAGGGTCTTGCGCTCTTCGCCTTCGATGACGCGCACCGGGACGCGCTCCGTCGTTCCGCCGATATCGCAAAACGCGTTCTCGACGATCGATTGCGCGGTCGCCGGCGCATCCAGGCCGAGCAGAAAGATCTGCTCTTCGTCGATGGCATTGCCCTCGTACGGCATCATCTGGACGATGGCCGGGCCGCCGGTGCTGAATTCGAATGCCTGATTGCCCTCGAGTTTGTTGCCGTCGAGCGACACCACATCGGACTTGAGCCGAAAGCTGCAGCGCAGTCCCGCCGGCAAATCGCGGGCAAAGTCGTATACCCAGTTCTTCTGGTCCGCCCAGCGTGCCGTACCCGGCGCGGGACACTCTATTTCGAAAGGCTCGGACAGGCGCGGATCGCCGAACGCGACCATTGGTTCGGAAAACCGCACCGCGATCTGGCGCACTCCCTTGACTTCGCCCTGAGGCGAAAAGACATCCACCTGGGCGGCGGATGCGGTGCCCGCGAGCAGCGCGAGCAGCGCGAACCAGTTTGCTTTCATCGACTCCCCCGATACCGGATTTCATTCCTGGAAATCCGAGCGTACCAGACTCGCACGAAAACAAAATGGCCGCCCGCGGGCACATTCTGGCAAACCGATGGAAAGGCGCTTCAAGAAACGCGTTCACCGCAAAGGACGCAAAGGACGCGAAGGAAGGCGAGAGAAATTTTTCGTGTTGAGCCCGTTCATTGGCCGGTGAGCCATGCTAGTGACTATTGGCGACACGAATCCACGAACACCGTGCGCCAATCATAGATCCCGTATTGTTATTCTTGCTCTTGTTTTTCCTTCGCGTCCTTTGCGTCCTTTGCGGTGACAGATCTATTTGCGGGAGAAATCGGATTAGCTGTTCTGTGCAACATACCAAGCCTGACCCTCATGGCACCGGCGAGCAATGCGTACTCGAATATTATTGCCATGATTTTTCTCCGTGACCTTGATTGATGGTGGTGGAGCGTCTCAGCTTCACTTCGTTGTTCGATCAATAAATTGTCGGGCAACAGGGTCATTTGGCAAAATCCAATGGCCCTTGTAAAGAACCCTCTCCTCGCACATCGCAGTTATTCTCTCCCTCGGCAACCCCTCCCTCAGGATGCTGCGGTATTCGGGTTGCTCCAAGCTGCTGTTAATTTTTTGAATATTTTCCGCTTTCACAAAGTTCGCGCCCAGCTTTTCGACATGGTTGTCGGGTGATCCGAAAATAATATTCGGCGTTCTGATCTCCGCTGGCAGTTCTTGCAATGAAATACGCTTCCATTCTTTACCTTCGTATTTGAAAACAACATACGGCGGATTTGGTCGCCCCCATTTGTTGTAAGCCAAGCAGCCCACTGGATTAGTTATCACGTAAGCCGATCCTTGAGATATATCGAGCAGCAACGGCTGAAAATCGGCAAGACCTATGTCTTTGCTGAACTCGCTTTTCCAAGTAATGCGCTCATTTTTTGGCGGCAACGTAAATGTCAGGCTTTGTTCCTTGATCGGCGGCTGTTGGCCAATCTCATGCCGCCCACCGCGGTCGACTGAACGGCTAACCACAATCTTGTTGCCGTCATGCAGCAACACCTCCTCTTTCCAGCTTGTTCCGCCGAAGGCCGATAAGCTCACGCATGCGCTGATGCTTATTCCCAAGGCTAGGGCTGCGCCGATGGTATTGAGTGCCCGCAACAGACAATGTCGTTTATTCACGCTGCTCTCCGTTCGAAAGAATTGATTAGCATTTCTAAGTGAAGCTATTTCTACTCCTGCATGTTCCTATCGCGTCGCGTCCGGTTTGAGTGAACTACCCTCGCCTTTAGGCGAGGGTAGTTCACAAAGTCATGTTCGTATGTACGCCAACACACGGAACGCCGATTTCACACCGATGGGTAGCGTACGCGCAGTGGGTGGATGCGGCATTCACGTATCGCCGCCGCTGGCCGGAAGCCTAGTGGACGGATTCAGGATTTTTTCAGGCGCGAGCGGACCAGCCTGTTCTCATTCCGTCGCCCGGACTGTCGATTTCCGCGAGGTTAACAGACGCACGAAACCAAAGGATTCCTACGAAACGCATTCACCGCAGAGGACGCGGAGGACGCAGAGGAAAAACAAGGAGCGAGGAAAACGGGACTGGAAATAAGATCGGCGAAAACGCTCACGAACCCGCGCCGTCAATTGCCACGACGATGAATCATGAATCAATGAACGGTTCCAACACAAGAATGTTCTTTCCCTAAGTCCTTCCTCTGCGTCCTCCGCGTCCTCTGCGGTGAAAGAGTGAATGCGGGAGGTCGGATCAGTTCTTCTTGAGGCGTGAGCAGACGACTTCGACCGTGGTCTCGGCATGTGTATTCGGCCGCACGTCTTCCCACATGCGCTTTTTCATCGGGCCCGATGACCAGACCACCTCGCCGTTCTCGCCGATCATGTCGATCTGCGTGACGCGATTGATGCGGCGCGCGCAATCGATTTCGACCGTGCCGATGGTTTCCTTGAAGGTCGCCGACGTGCCGCCGAGCGTGTCGGTCAGAACCTGGGTGAAGATGCCGCGCTTCAGCACGCTGACATTGTCGCCGTCGACCTTGATCGAATCCAGGTCGACGTAGTATTTCGCCTGCGTGTCGGCGCCAACCTCGACCCAGTCGGCGCAGAGCGCCGGAGTAGCCGTCATCAGCACGGCCATCACAGCGAGTCCGGCCGATTTTATTTTCATCGCGAGCCTGCCGTTTCGTCTTCGAAGCCGCCGTGATCCGGCGGTAGCGGTGAAACGATAGCCGTCCGGCGCCAGCGCGTCCAGAGGAAGGCTGTGGCTTCTGACCGCGCTTTTATTGCTGCTGCTGTTGCGCCTGTAGAGCCGGCGCGAACGCAACGCCGGTATCCGGCTGCCGGCGCAGGTCGAGGGTGAGCGGAAAATCGCGCGAGGGTTGTTCCCTCTTGACCGACATTTGTCCGGGAGTATGGCCCTGGGCCATGAAACGGGCCACGCGACGCGCTTCGGCTTCGTTGGCGTTCACCGGCACGCTGTCGTAACTGCGTCCGCCCGGGTGGGAGACGTAATAAGTGCAACCGCCGATCGCGCGGCTGTTCCAGGTGTCGACGACATCGAATTTCAGCGGCGCGTGCACGCCGATGGAGGGATGCAGGCCGGAAGGCGGCGCCCAGGCCTTGTAGCGTACGCCCGCAACGTATTCGCCGCGCACGCCGGTGGGCGACATCGGCAGCATGCGTCCGTTGCACGTGATGACGTAACGATCGCCGTTCATCTGCGTGGCGCGAACCTGCATGCGTTCGACCGAGGAATCGACATAGCGCGCCATGCCGCCCCCCGAGGCCTCTTCCCCGAGCACATGCCAGGGTTCCAGCGCCTGGCGCAATTCGATCTGCATGCCGTCGCATGACAGCGTGCCGTAGCGCGGAAAACGGAACTCGAAGAACGGCGCGAACCAGTCCATCTGGAACGCGTAACCTGCGTTGCTCAGATCGTCGACCACATCGCGCATGTCCTGGGCAATGAAGTGCGGCAGCATGAAACGATCGTGCAGGCCGGTCTCCCACGGGATGAGACGCCCGGTGTACGGCGTCTTCCAGAATCGTGCGATCAGCGAGCGCAACAGCAGCATCTGCGTGAGGCTCATCTGCCAGTGCGGCGGCATCTCGAAGGCGCGGAATTCCAGCAGGCCAAGCCGGCCCGTCGGACCGTCCGGACTGTAGAGCTTGTCGATGGAAAATTCGGCGCGATGCGTATTGCCGGTGACATCCACCAGCAGGTTACGCAGCAGACGGTCGACGAGCCAGGGTTCCGCGACTTCCTCGCCGGGGTGGCTGCGCTTGTGCATCTGCTGAAAGGCAATTTCGAGCTCGTACAGGCTGTCGTTGCGCGCTTCGTCCACGCGCGGCGCCTGGCTCGTCGGGCCGATGAACATGCCGGAGAACAGGTAGGACAGCGCCGGGTGGTTCTGCCAGTAGGTGATCAGGCTCCTGAGCAGGTCGGGACGCCGCAGCAGCGGACTGTCGGCCGGGGTCGCGCCGCCGATGGTGACGTGGTTGCCGCCGCCGGTTCCGGTATGGCGGCCGTCGAGCATGAATTTTTCGGTGCCCAGCCTGGTCTGGCGCGCCTGCTCGTAGAGAAGACGGGTGTTGTTGCTCAATTCCTCCCAGCTCGACGCCGGATGGATGTTGACCTCGATCACGCCGGGATCGGGCGTGACCGCGAAGCGCCGGATGCGTGGATCGAAAGGCGGCGCATAGCCTTCGATCGCCACGGACGTCTTCAACTCCGCGGCGATGGCTTCCACGGCGCCAACCAGGTCGATCCAGTCTTCGATGACCGTCAGCGGCGGAAAGAATACGTAGAGCTTGCCGGCGCGCGCCTGCACGCACAGCGCGGTGTGGATGATCTCGACCGCCGATTTGCCGACCTCGAGCCGGGGGGCGGCCGGTATCTTCACCTTGACCGCGACGGCGACGCCGGCCTCCCGCAGGCCCACGCGATCCTGGAACGGATCCGGCGCGTGCAGGGGATCGACGTCCCGCGGCGCAATCCAGGGCAGCGAATCCAGCGGCAGGCGCAAACCCATCGGTGAGTCCCCGCCCAGAAGGTAGAGATGCTCGCGCCTGAGCGGCCACGGGCTCGAACGCCAGGCTGATGCTGCTTTCTGCCCCGGCTGCGCTTCCGGTTTCAGCGGCAGGACATAACCGACAGCTTCACCCAGGCCTTTGCCAAGCAGCGAACTCAGCCGTTTGCGATCGAGCGAATCGTCCAGCTTCAACTTCAGCGGATCGAGGTTGACCGGCAGCTTCTGCTCGGATTGCGAAACCTGCCAGACATCCTCGTACGCCGGAATCACATAGTCCGCATGCAGCCCGAGTCTCGCGGCCAGCCGCGTGGCGAAGCGTTGTGCCTGGGCCGGCCCGATAGCGGGATCGACGTGATCGCCAGCGAGCAGGCCGGCGTCTTTCCACAGCGGCTTGCCGTCCGCGCGCCACAGGCAAGTCAGCGCCCAGCGCGGCAGCGGCTCGCCTGGATACCATTTCCCCTGCCCTTCGTGCAGCAGGCTGCCGGGCGCGAACTGGTCGCGCATGCGCAGCCACAATTCACCCGCCAGCTCGCGCTTTTTTGTCCCAAGCGCGGCCGTGTTCCATTCCGCACCGTCCATGTCGTCGATGGAAACGAAGGTCGGTTCGCCTCCCATCGTCAGGCGCACGTCCCAGGTGGAGAGCTGGGCGTCCACCCGGTGCGCAAGGGCGTCGATGTCCTTCCAGCTCGCGTCGCTGTAAGGCAGCGTCACGCGCGGATCTTCGTGGATACGCTTGAGTTCCATGCGAAAGCCGAACTGCACCTCGCATTTATCGGTGAAGCCGATGACCGGCGCCGCGCTCGACGGCGCCGCGGTGCAGGCAAGCGGGATATGCCCTTCGCCGGCGAACAGTCCGGAAGTCGGATCCAGCCCGACCCAGCCGGCGCCGGGTATGTAGACCTCGGTCCAGGCATGAAGGTCGGTGAAGTCCCGTGCCGGCCCATGCGGACCGTCCAGCGCTTTGACATCGGCAGTGAGCTGAACCAGGTAACCGGAAGCGAATCGTGCGGCCAGCCCGAGATACCGGAAGATCTGTACCAGCAGCCACGCGGAATCGCGGCAGGAACCACGGCGCAGCGCCAGGGTCTCCTCGCAAACCTGGATGCCGG
>DASWEZ010000027.1:0-7463 GCA_036394495.1 Burkholderiales bacterium | reverse complement strand
GTCACGCGCCACACGATGGTTCACGACCAGCTCAACAATTTTTTCCGCGGCTTCCGGCGCGACGCGCATCCGATGGCGGTCATGGTCGGCACCGTCGGCGCGTTGTCCGCGTTCTATCACGACTCGCTCGACCTGAATAATCCGGCGCACCGGGACATTTCCGCCTTCAGGCTGATCGCGAAGATGCCGACGATCACCGCCATGGCGTACAAATATACGATGGGCCAGCCTTTCGTGTATCCACTGAATACCCTTTCGTATTCCGCCAACTTCATGCGCATGATGTTCGCGGTGCCTGCTGAAGAATATAAAGTGAACGAAGTGCTGGTGCGTGCACTGGACCGGATTTTCATCCTGCACGCGGATCACGAACAGAACGCATCGACATCGACCGTGCGGCTTGCCGGTTCATCGGGCGCCAATCCGTTTGCCTGCATTGCGGCGGGAATAGCCTGCCTGTGGGGGCCGGCCCATGGCGGCGCCAACGAGGCTGCATTGAACATGCTTGAACAGATCGGCGACGTTTCCAAGATCGGCGAGTTCATCACCAAGGTAAAGGACAAGAATTCCGGCGTGAAGCTGATGGGCTTCGGCCACCGGGTTTACAAGAACTACGATCCGCGCGCCAAGCTGATGCGCGAAACCTGTTACGAAGTGCTCAACGAACTCGGCTTGCAGAACGATCGCCTGTTCAAGCTGGCCATGGCGCTGGAAAAAATTGCCCTGGAAGACGATTACTTCGTGAGCCGCAAGCTTTATCCGAATGTGGATTTCTATTCCGGCATCGTGCAGCGTGCGCTCGGCATCCCGGTTTCGATGTTCACCTGCATTTTCGCGCTGGCACGTACCGTGGGCTGGATCGCGCAGTGGAATGAGATGATTGCCGACCCGGAGCAGAAGATCGGCCGGCCCCGGCAGCTCTACACCGGAGCCACCAAGCGCGACGTAGTGCCCATTGATCAACGTTAGTGGTTGATCAAGGTTGAGATCGGCCAACGTTAAAAAACGGACAAGAACAGACCGGGTTGTTTTTCGCAATCCAGCCGCCATCTTGAGAAGAGGAGATAGATCGTCATGATGAAGGAATCCCTCGGCAGTTCTTACCTGTTCGGCGGCAACGCGCCCTTCATCGAAGATTTATACGAAACCTACCTCGAGAATCCCGAGTCGGTGACGCCGGAATGGCGGCGTTACTTCGACCAGATGCAGCAGCAGCCGGGCGGTGTGCGCGACGTTGCGCATGCGCCGGTCGTCGAGTCATTCATCCGGCTGGCCAAGAAACGCGGCAACGGCAACGGCCAGGCGCATGCGCCCACCAGCGCCGTGGCAACAGTGGAGAAGAAGCAGGTTTCGGTATTGCAGTTGATCAATGCCTACCGCTTCCTTGGCGTGCGCCATGCCAGCGTCGATCCGCTCAAGCGCTTCGAAAAACCGATTGTTCCCGAGCTCGATCCCGCTTACTACGGCCTGACCGATGCCGACATGAATCTGGTTTTCAACAGCGGCTCGCTGGTCGGGCCCGACCAGATGCCTTTACGGGAGATCCTGCGTGCGGTGAAGGAAACCTACTGCGGGTCGATCGGCATCGAGTACATGTACATCACGGACACCCAGGTCAAGCGCTGGATCCAGCAGCGCTTCGAGGGCATCCGCTCCCAGCCCAGCTACGACGCGGATTTCAAGCGTCACATCCTCGAGCGCCTGACTGCCGCCGAAACCCTCGAGAAATACCTGCATACGCGCTACGTCGGCCAGAAGCGCTTCTCGCTGGAAGGCAGCGAAAGCGTCATCCCGCTGCTCGATCTGGCGCTGCAGCGCGCAGGTACCAAGGGAATCCAGGAAACGGTCATCGGCATGGCGCACCGCGGGCGCCTGAACGTGCTGGTCAACACGCTCGGCAAGATGCCGAAAGACTTGTTCTCGGAGTTCGAGGGCAAGCAGGTTGAGCAACTTCCGATGGGCGACGTCAAGTATCACCAGGGATTCTCGTCGGACATCATGACGCCGGGCGGGCCGATGCACCTGACGCTCGCGTTCAATCCGTCCCACCTCGAAATCGTCAATCCCGTCGTCGAAGGTTCGGTCAGGGCGCGCCAGCATCGGCGCAGGGATCGCAACGGCACGCAAGTCCTGCCAATCGTGCTGCACGGCGATGCGGCGTTCATCGGCCAGGGCGTGGTCATGGAAACGCTCAACCTGTCGCAGACGCGCGGCTACGGAACTGGCGGCACGGTTCACATCATCGTCAACAATCAGATCGGTTTCACCACTTCGGACGCTCGCGATACGCGTTCGACCATCTATTGCACGGACGTCGCGAAGATGGTCGAAGCGCCGATCTTCCATGTAAACGGCGACGATCCCGAAGCAGTGTCGCTGGTGACCGAGATCGCCCTGGATTTCCGCATGGAATTCCACAAGGACGTCGTCATCGACGTGGTCTGCTTCCGCAGGCTCGGCCATAACGAGCAGGACGAGCCGATGGTTACGCAGCCGCTGATGTACAAGCTGATCAACCAGCATGCGGGCACGCGCAAGCTCTATGCGGAAAAACTGGCCGGGCAGGGCGTGATCAAGCCGGCGGATCCGGATGAAATGATCAAAACCTACCGCGACGCGCTGGATGCGGGTTTTCACACCAACAAGACCATACTTTCCAACTACAAGCCGCCGTTCCAGGTGAACTGGGCGCCGTTCAAGAACATTCCGTGGAACTTCAAGGCCGTTACCGGACTGCCGATGGACACGCTGAAGCAACTCGCCACGAAGCTCACAACGGTTCCGCAGCATTTCAAATTGCATTCCCGCGTCGAAAAAATCATTGCCGACCGTCGCGCCATGGCGGCGGGAACCTTGCCCCTCGACTGGGGTATGGCCGAAAACCTGGCCTACGCGTCGCTCCTCAAGGACGGCTACGCGGTGCGCCTGTCGGGGCAGGACAGCGGCCGCGGCACCTTCTTTCATCGTCACGCGGTGTGGCATGACCAGAACCGCGAACGCTGGGATGCCGGCACCTATATTCCATTGCAGCACATCAGCGAGAACCAGCCGGATTTCGTGGTCATCGATTCGGTGCTTTCCGAGGAAGCAGTGCTGGGTTTCGAATATGGCTACGCGACGGCGGAACCGAACGAGCTCGTGATCTGGGAGGCGCAGTTCGGGGATTTTGCCAACGGCGCCCAGGTCGTGATCGATCAGTTCATTGCCGCGGGTGAAGTCAAGTGGGGAAGAATCTGCGGCCTGGCGCTGATGCTGCCGCATGGGTACGAGGGTCAGGGTCCGGAGCACTCTTCGGCACGGATCGAACGTTATCTGCAATTGTGCGCAGACTACAACATGCAGATCTGCATCCCTTCGACACCGGCGCAGATGTTCCACCTGCTGCGCCGGCAGATGATCAGGCCGTTTCGCAAACCATTGATCATCATCAGTCCGAAAAGTCTGCTGCGTCACAAGGAATCGATCTCGTCGCTGGAAGATCTTGCCAACGGTGAATACCAGGTGGTGATCCCCGATGTGGAGTTGCAGAACACGCAGAAGGTGAAGCGCGTGGTGTTCTGCAGCGGCAAGGTTTACTTCGATCTGGTCGCGGCGCGGCGCGAGCGCGCCATCGACGACATCGCAATCGTGCGGCTCGAGCAGCTCTATCCGTTCCCGCACGACCAGTTCAAGGTCGAGATCGATCGCTACAAGGATGCGAAGGAAATCGTCTGGTGCCAGGAGGAACCCGGCAATCAGGGTGCGTGGCACCGGATACAGCATTATCTGCAGCGCCAGATGCTGCCCCATCAGAAATTGTCGTATGCACTGCGGCCGTCATCTTCCACGCCGGCGGGCGGATATCTGGCATTGCATAACCAGCGGCAAAAAGCGGTAGTGGACGCTGCCCTGTCTCACGGCGTTTGAATGATCGCGGCGTCTGAAATGCATACCTGCGGATACGCTGAACCAACAAGGAAAGAGCCATGTTAGTCGAGGTAAAGGTCCCGGCACTGTCTGAATCCGTCGCCGAGGCCACATTGCTGTCGTGGCACAAGAAGCAGGGCGAATTCGTCAAGCGCGACGAAAACCTGATCGATATCGAGACCGATAAGGTCGTGCTGGAGTTGCCGGCACCGGCGTCGGGTGTATTGAGCAAAGTCATCAAGGGCGACGGCGGCACGGTCGCCAGCAACGAGGTGATCGCGACCATCGATACCGACGCAAAGACTCCGGCCGGCGCTGAGGCGGCGACACCTGCTGTCGCGGCCGCAAGCCCGGCCAAGGCAGCGCCTGCGGCTGCTCCCGCTGCGCCCGCGGCGAAGACGGAGCCACCGGCGGTTATGCCCGCGGCGAAGAAAATCGCCGCCGACAATAATCTCGATACTTCGCAGATCGGCGGCACCGGTCGCGGCGGCCGCGTCACCAAGGAAGACGTGACGAACCAGTTGCAGGCGCCGGCTTCCACCCCCACGGCGAAGCCTGTGGCGCCTGTGCCGTCCCCGGTGAACATCGATCGCGTGCTGGGCGACCGGCCCGAGCAGCGCGTGGCTATGTCGCGCCTGCGCCAGCGCGTCGCCCAGAGGCTGGTCGAGTCGCAAGCCACCGCTGCAATCCTGACCACGTTCAACGAGGTCAACATGCAGCCGGTCATGGACATGCGCAGTCGTTACAAGGACAAGTTCGAGAAGGAGCATGGCGTCAAGCTCGGCTTCATGTCGTTCTTCGTGAAAGCCGCCGTCCACGCGCTGAAGAAATTCCCGGTGGTAAACGCCTCTGTGGATGGCACCGACATTGTCTATCACGGTTATTTCGACGTGGGCATCGCGGTCGGCAGCCCGCGCGGTCTGGTGGTGCCTATCCTGCGCAACTGCGATCAGCTTTCGTTCGCGGACATCGAGAAGCAGATCACCGATTTCGGCAAGCGGGCCCAGGACGGCAAACTCACTATCGAGGAACTCACTGGCGGCACGTTCTCGATTTCCAACGGGGGCGTTTTCGGTTCCATGCTCTCCACGCCGATCATCAATCCGCCGCAAAGCGCGATCCTTGGCGTGCATGCGACCAAGGATCGTCCGGTGGCGGAAAACGGACAGGTCGTCATCCGCCCGATGAACTACCTCGCGCTGTCCTACGATCATCGCATCGTCGACGGCCGCGAAGCGGTACTGTTCCTGGTGGCCATCAAGGATGCTCTCGAGGATCCGGCGCGGCTGTTGTTGGAACTCTGAAATTTGCCACGGCTGAAGTCCTAGAGAAAAACATGGTAAAGACCTTTGACGTTGCAGTGATCGGTGCAGGGCCCGGTGGATACACGGCCGCCATACGCGCTGCGCAGCTCGGGTCGAATACGGTTTGCATTGACGACTGGAAAAACGCCAGGGGCAAAGGCAGCCTCGGTGGAACCTGCCTGAACGTCGGTTGTATTCCCTCCAAGGCCTTGCTCGAATCTTCGGAAAACTACGAACGCGCCCTGCACAAGTTCGGCGAGCATGGCATCGCCGTGAAGGAAGTCGCCATCGATGTGTCGAAGATGATGGCTCGCAAGGACAAGATCGTCGATACCTTTACCAGTGGCATCGGCCTGCTGTTCCGCAAGAACAAAGTCACGTCGATGCACGGCCGTGCGCGTTTCATCGGCAAGGCGGCCGCGTGGCAGATCGAAGTCCGGGACGGGGAAAACGCCGAAACCATCAAAGCCAAACACGTCATCATCGCATCCGGCTCCAGTCCCCGGCAGTTACCTTTCGCGCCGGTGGACGGCGATCGCATCGTGGACAACGTAGGGGCATTGTCACTGCCCGACATTCCAAAACGCCTGGGCGTGATCGGCGCAGGCGTCATCGGCCTGGAGATGGGCAGCGTATGGAAACGCCTGGGCTCCGAGGTGACGGTGCTCGAAGCATTACCCGCCTTCCTGCAACTCGCCGACGAACAGGTGGCAAAGGAGGCGTTTCGGGTCTTCACCAAAGTCGTCGGCCTGGACATCCGGCTCGGCGTGAAAATAAGCGGCATCAAGAATTCCATGAAGTCGGTGACGGTGGAATTCACCGACGCCGTCGGCGCATATAAGATGGAGTTCGACAGACTGATCGTAGCCGTCGGACGCGTCCCGAATTCAGCGACGCTCGGCGCGGAAGCGGTCGGCCTCAAGATCGATGCGCGCGGCTTCGTTGAAGTGGATGAACATTGCCGGACCAGCCTGCCTGACGTCTATGCCATCGGCGACGTGGTGCGCGGTCCGATGCTTGCTCACAAGTCGTCGGAAGAGGGCGTCGCGGTCGCCGAAATGATCGCGGGGCAATCCGGACACATCAACCTGGATACGATCCCGTGGGTCATTTACACATCGCCGGAAATCGCCTGGGTCGGCAAGACTGAGCAGGAGTTGAAGGCGAAGGGAACCGAGTATCGCGTCGGCCAGTTTCCGTTTATCGTGAACGGCCGCGCACGCGCGATCGGCGAGACCGCCGGCTTCGTGAAAATGCTGGCCGATGCAAAAACCGACCGTATTCTCGGTGTGCATATGATCGGCCCGTACGCGTCCGAACTGATTTCCGAAGCTGTCGTGGCGATGGAATTCGGCGCTTCGTCCGAAGATATCGCGCGCATCGTGCATGCGCATCCGACCCTGGCGGAAGCCGTGCACGAAGCGGCGCTCGCCGTGGACAAGCGCACGATCAATCTCTGATGGGCCTGCCCGCACAGGCGAACGATGCCCGGTCTTTCGCCGATCACGCCCGACAGGCGGCCCGTTCCCACAGTTTCTCGCTCGATTCTTCGCAACTGCGCGCGCTGCGGTCTTTCGAGCGGCTGCGCGACGAATTGACGGAATCCGAACAGGTCGAACAGTCGCTGCTGAGGGTGTTTCTGCGTCAGCGTCCGGTGCGCGGCCTCTATCTCTGGGGAGGTGTCGGCCGGGGGAAGAGCTTCCTGATGGATGCGTTCTTCGATTCGGTTTCGGTCGCGCGCAAGAGCAGGGTGCATTTCCACCGTTTTATGCAGGACATCCATCATCGCCTGCGCGATCTGCAGGGCCAGGAGAATCCTCTGCTGCAAGTTGCCCGCGACATCTCGCAACAGCTGCGCCTGCTGTGCCTGGACGAATTCCATGTCACCGACATCGGCGATGCGATGCTCATGCGCAATCTGTTGCAGGGACTGTTCGACCAGGGACTGGTGCTGGTAACGACCTCCAATCAGATACCGGACGACCTGTATCGCAACGGCTTGCAGCGTGCCCAGTTCCTGCCGGCGATCGAGCTGCTCAAGCAGCATCTCGAAGTCGTGCAGATCGACGGCGGCGAGGACTATCGCCTGCGCGTGCTGGAGAAGGGTGGGGTATTCCACTTCCCCGCTGACGCAAAGGCCGACGCCGCCATGGTACAAACTTTCGAGGCGATTGCCGGCGGGCCAGGGGAGCGGGACGTCGAGTTGGAAATTGAAGGCCGGACGATCCGGGCCTTGCGAACCGGTCCGGGGGT
>DASWEZ010000026.1:0-1879 GCA_036394495.1 Burkholderiales bacterium | reverse complement strand
TCCCGCCAGCCTGGCAACCGTCAGGACAGCTGAACGGCGAAAATGGCGGCGGTGGCGCATTTGCCGGTTACAATTCGCAATGGGACGATGTCGTCGTTGGCATCGAAGCGAACTATCTGCATGGCGGATTGCGCGCGTCCTCCAGTTCTCCAGGGGTTACCGTCGTCAACAACATTACTGCAGTGACCAGTTCCAACCTGTCGGTACAGGTGTCGGACTTTGGTTCCTTGCGCGTTCGTGGCGCCTACGTCATCGGATGCTTCCTGCCTTATCTATTTGGCGGCGCAGGGCTCGGTAGCCAGACGGTCGAAGGCAACTTTTCGGCTGTTCCTCCGGTGGTTCCGGCGTGGACCGCCGACAAGACGAAACTAGTGTATGGATACTCCCTGGGTTTCGGTGTCGACATCATGCTGGCGGGAGGAGTGTTCGCACGAGTTGAATACGAATATCTGCGTGTGACCTCGAATTTCGAATCCAACGTGAACAGCGTGCGTGCAGGCATCGGCTACAAGTTCTGATCTCGCCGCCTAACTCGTCCGTCTGATCCTGTTGACAGAATTGCCTTGGGCTGTTGCAGTGTCGCCTTAACCACGGCGGCAGCGGCCATGAAAATCTACGGCGATAGCAATTCGGGCAATTGCCTGAAAATAAAATGGGTCTGCGACAGACTGGCGCTGCCCTATACATGGATCGCCGTCGACACGCTCAAGGGCGAGACCCGCACGACCCCGTTTCTCAAGCTCAACAGCGCGGGCCAGGTGCCGGTCGTCGAATTCGATGATGGCCGTGTGCTGGCCCAGTCCAATGCCATCATCCGCTATCTCGCCCGCGGCAGCGATCTCATCCCTGCCGACGCGTTTGCGGCCGCGAAGATGGACGAGTGGCTGTTCTGGGAACAATACAGCCACGAGCCCTATGTCGCGGTATGCCGCTTCCAGATGGTATATCTCGGTAAAGCCTCATCGGACCTCGATCCCGACAAGATCAAGCGCGGCTACGCTGCGCTGGCGCGGATGGAGCACCAGCTTGCCGCGACGAGGTTTCTGGTCGGCGACGCCGTCTGCCTCGCCGACGTCGCGCTGCTGGCTTATACGAGGCTGGCGCATGAGGGCGGTTTCCACCTCGACGGCTATGCCGCCGTGCGGCGCTGGATCGGCGAGGCCGAACGGTCTCTTGGCCTGCCGCCGGCGCGCTGAGGTCGACTGGAATATCATGGCCGGGAATTCCTCGATTACCATCCGACGTGCGCGCCGCGACGACGTCGGCGTCATCGTGACGATGCTGGCGGACGATCCGCTCGGCAGCGCACGCGAACGCCTCGAAGACCCGCTGCCGCCGTCGTATTTCCACGCTTTCGAAGCGCTCGTCAGCGATCCGCACATCCAGCTTGTGGTAGCGGAGGATGGTACAGGCGCCGTGGTCGGCTGCCTGCAGCTCTGCATCCTGCCGGGGCTGAGCTCGCAGGGCGCCTCGCGCGGCCTGATCGAGGATGTTCGCGTCGCCACCCATTGCCGCAGCCGCGGCATCGGAGAGCGCATGGTGCAATGGGCCATCTCGGAAGCGCGCGCCAGGGGCTGCAAGCTGGTCGAACTGCTCACGCATAACGCCCGCGTCGACGCGCAGCGATTCTACGCGCGATTGGGATTTCAGCCGAGCCATGTCGGGATGACGCTGCGATTTTGATACAACTAATCGTGGGCACCGATCCGGGCGGCGTTGCGTCCATTGCGAAACGTGTTTTGCCATTCATTCCGGTTAACGCGCGATAAACTAACTCGCCCTTCGTAATTTTTTTTGCGGAACGATCCGTGACAACCTGACGTATCCCGTGAGGCGGCTCGGGCAGCTTTGGGGACCCCAGATGAAAAATTATTCCATT
>DASWEZ010000025.1:0-6105 GCA_036394495.1 Burkholderiales bacterium | reverse complement strand
CTGTCCTGAAGGCCTCCGGATACCGCCTTGCGCCGGCCCGGGCCCCTACTTTCCGGTCACCACCTTCTTGAAGTTCGGGTTGCGGACGACTTCATGCACGGCGCCGATCAAGGCATCGCTGAGAACTTCGTAGTAGTTGGCCGCCTTGTATCCGATCCCGAAGCGGCTGGACGTTCCGGTGGTCTCGACCACCCACAGGATCTTGCCGGCCGGGTCCGTCACGGTGACGCGCAGTTCCACCGTGGCGTTGTAGCGATTGGCCTCCTCGGCGAAGAATTTCTTGATCTCGCCCTTCAGGAGCACCGTGCCGTCGCTTTCGACCACATCGAGGCCGAGCCCGGACAGGAGCGATTTCACCTGATAGGTCACGAAGCGCGGCACATCATCTTTCGTGGTGACAATGCGCAACGGCACCTTGTTCATGTTGCGGCCGATCATTGAGGGATCTTCGCGCTTGTCGGTGACAGGTTCGACCTGCAGCTTGACGCCCTCGAAACCTTTCACATCCACCGGCGCCCGCTCGGACATCGGCGAAGTCGGCTTCCACTCGAGCGGGATGTCCTCGAGCTTGTCGGCGGCGCGGGCCGTGGCGAAGTTGCCCAGCGTGATGCAGGCTGCAAGCATCGGCAGCGCGAGATGGATCCATTTTTTCATGCGGTTTACTCCTTGGTGAACGGCTGTGTGTCGGGGCATGAATGCATGCGGACTGCGTTTCTCAATACAACTGGCCCTTGTTCATCCTGCCGGTGACGGCATCGATCTCGACGGTGGCCTTGTGGCTGCTGGGAAGGAACATCTGGTACTCGTAGCTGGGCTTGCCGCTGATGCCGACCGACAACTTCATCGACGTCAGTCTGACCGGGCCTGCGAAGACCTCGGGCGCCACAGCGCGGGCCTTCGCTTCCGGGAAGACCGCGCGCTCGTACATCGAATAGCGAAACAGTCCGACCTTGCTGGTGAACTGGAAATTTGACGGTTTGGCGGCGTCGCAAAATGCTTCGGCATTGGAGCCCTCCGCATTCAGGACGCTGATCACATAGGGTGGCGCGTCGCCGCCGCCGCTTTGCTGCCACCCGGTCACGATGCCCGGACGTTCCTTGAGCACCGCTTCAATGCAGGTGTCCAGCGACCCGCCCGGTTCCCAGGGATTGGCGGCAAAAGCCCCCGCAGACGCAAGCAAGCTCAGGGTGAAAGCACCGAAGTAAATGGATTTCATGGCCTTGTCGCAAGAGTCGGAAAAGTCGTCACTGGGCTTACGACCACCGGTATCGCCCGACGTTCCCGAAGAGGGACCAAGTGCTGCGTGCTCGGTACTAAGTGCTGAGAGAAAAGCATCGTCAAAAACGCAAAGCTTTCGACCAGAAGGGGTTAACCCTGGCTGAGTCGCAACTTCGCAGCACCCAGCACCCAGCACTCGACACAAAGCTGTTACTGCAATGTTCCGTCCGCCACCGTGATTCTGTGCAGCAGCCGGCGATGGCCCTCGTAGCCGCCCGTGGCAGCATGGATCACGCAGCGGTTGTCCCACATGAGCAACATGCCCTGCGACCACTTGTGCCGATAGACATACTCCGGCTTTGCCTGGTGGGCGTAGAGCTCCTTGAGGATGGGGATGGCTTCATTGTCGGGAAAACCGTCGATGCCGATGGTGTAGCCCGGGCTGACATAGAGCGCGAGGCGCCCGGTCTCGGTATGCGGCCGCGCGAGCGGATGAAGCTGGGTCTTCAATGCCGAGTCGCCGTATTTGATCGCCATCGACCGGCCTTTGTCCTTTTCGCCGTACATGCCATCCCTCGCATAGCCCTTGCGCGCCGAATGAATCGCCTTCCGGTCTTTCAGCAGCGCCTTCATCGAACCCGGCAGTCCATCCCATGCGGCGTACTGGTCGGCGAACATCGTGTCGCCGCCCGTCGGCGGAATGATGTTGCCATAGAGCACCGTCGCCGCGGGCGGATGCTTCAGGAAACTCCAGTCGGAGTGCCAGGTCTCGGCGAAGATCGGCGCCTTCTCGTCGGGCTCGCGCTTGACCTGCACCACACGCGGATGCCCGGCGATGGCCTCGATGTAGGGATCTTCGCCGTTCGGGCCCATGTACGTCGCGAAGCGCTCGATGTCCGTAACATCCATCGGCTGGTCCGGAAACGCGACGACCTGATGTTCAAGCCAGACTGCGCGAATTTCCGCGACGAGCCCGGCGGAGAGTTCTCCGGTCAGGTCCAGGCCCCTGACCAGCGCGCCGCAGGATGCCGGCTGTTTGCTGACCTCGATTGCCATGCTCGTTCCCGTGCTGGAATATGACAGATTCTAGACTGCGCGCCGCGATCCTGCAGCAAGATTGCCGGAACTCGGAATAATGCATCGCTGTCTGAGGGATTCAACTGTCGGTAATACCCGACAGTTCGATCAACTACAGGAGGAACAAATGAGCAAGAAAATTCGGAGATCGGCAATCGCGCTGGCCGTCATGACCTTTGCAGCCGGCAGTGCACTGGCGGGCCCGGTGCAGGTCAAGCTCAGTGGCGATCAGGAAGTCCCCGCGGTGCAGACATCCGCGTCGGGCAGGGGCACTATAACGATCAATGACGACAAGACCGTCAGCGGCAGCGTCACAACCACCGGCGTCAAAGGCACGATGGCACACATCCACGAAGGGCCGGCCGGCCAGAACGGCGGCGTCGCGATTCCGCTGGCCAAGAAAGGCGACAACGAATGGGCCGTCCCCGCGGGCGCCAAGCTCAGCGACGACCAATACAAGGCATTCAAGGCGGGCAACCTCTATGTCAACGTTCACAGCGATGCCAACAAGGCCGGTGAAATCCGCGGCCAGTTGAAGCCCTGACCCGGTCAGGCGATGACGAGCAAAAAAACAAGCCGCCTGAGCGGCTTGTTTTTTTGACTCGAAGATTTAATCATTTATCTGCCGGATCTCCGGCTGTCGCCCAGGCTGCGGAGCTCCATCGATATCGCGCTCGAATGTTTCGGCGGCGTTTGATCTGCGGCGCAAAAAGCTTCCATATCACTCGCGCCGGGCGGTAACGAAATGTCACCACGGCACGAAAACGCCAAACTGCACATTGCGGGATATACCCCGTTGCGGGATGATTTTAATCAACGGCGGCATGACGCCCGATATCGAACGAGGAGAACGCCACCATGCGCGCGCGACTCATTGCATTTTTCCTGCTGGCTGCGGCCGGCCTGCTGTCGTACTCCACCGCGAACGCCGACATCATTCGCTGCAGCGGCGCGAACGGAAACACGCTGTACACCGATTCATCCTGTCCCGCCGGCATGCGCGCCGTCGGCGTTACGTCGCTCCCGCAAGCCTGCGCCACCGATGATTGCGAGCACCGCCGCGAACGCGAAATCGCGGAAGCCCGCGAACGCGTACGCGCCGAAAAGGAGCAACTGGCTGCCGTCGCCGCGGAACGGCACAAGCGCGAAATCGAAGACCGCTGGCTCGACGAAGCCCGCTATGAAGCAGAATTGCGCAGCGCGGAGGCCGCGCAGGCTGCCGATGCCGAAGCGACCTATCCCGCCTATTCGGTCATTGGCATCCCGGCGAGGTGCGGCAAACACTGCCTGCCCAACCCTCATCGTCACGTCGGCAACGACAACAGACATGACCACATGAAAAGCGGCAATCAGCATGAAATTCGCACAGCAGGCAACGAACGGGTTCGCATGCTGCGCGCTGCGAGGGACTAGGGATGAGGGGCTCTAGGGGCTAGGGGCTAGGAAATCAAACCTTAAAGTCTTTGACTTACCCCCTAGTCCGTAGCCCCTCATCCCTAGTCCCTCGCTCTTAAATATAAGCTTCCGCCCCGGCAAATGAGGTCCATACTAAACGTGCCGCGCGTCGCGTCCGGCCCCCGGCGCGACACACCGCCCCGTACGGGCGTTACGGAGATTCGTATGAGCACCGGCCGGAAAGCAAAGTCCGAACAGTCCCCTGCACCCCGCCAACCCGGGGGAACTCTCGACAACCCCGCAGCCGCCGCCGACAAGGATGCGGCATCGACGGCGAAATCCGACAAGCCGGAACACAAAACCGGGTTCGCGCAAGGAACCTACTACCGGCAAGGCGTGCTCGTCCCAGGCGGGCCGCACAAGGGGCCGATGCCCCGCAGCAGAAGCCGGTAGGCCGGCCAAACGATCTCCCTCCGGGCGAGTCGCAGCGATCCACCCGCCGAAATTCTTTTCAATCTGTCGAGGTAAGCCAATGAGCGATGAAAAATGGGCCATGCATTTCCAGCAATTCAGGACTCGCACCGAAGTGCGCAGCACGCTGACCAGCACCCTCACCACGCTGATGGAGCCCGGCACCAGCCAGACCGTTTTCCCCGCGGAGATCAGTACGCTTTCCACCAGCAATGACCGCGAAGTCATGGAATCCTATGTGCTCGTGAAAACCTTCTGCGACAGCAAGAAGGGCAACGATCGCCGCTCCATCGCAGCCACAATCGGCGGCGAAGTGCGCGACCTGTTCGCCAAAGCCCTCGAGAGAATGAAGCAACTGCCTCCCGAGCCGATCAAACGCGACCCGATCATTCCCGCAGTCCGCCTGGTGAGGCGCGCCTGAACGAAGCGGCGGCAGTGCCCATGTCAGCCACCTACGATTCGGTCGGATATCAGACGGCGCTGTCACTGGCCCTGGCCAGCATCAGGACGGTGATCCAGCGCCGTCAGCTCGACCCGCTGCGCTACATCGTCGAGATCGACGCGGGGTTACCCATCTTCGCGACCCGCGACACGCACCAGTTGCGCATTGCCTACAACCGCTTCCAGACCCTTTCGATGGAAGCCACCATTCCGCACGAGTGGATGCTGGAACAGACGGGCAAGGGCCATGAAGATTTCCTGATCGCCGTCGACGACATGGTGATGGCGCTGAAGGGCAAGATTCAGGAGGCCGGACGGCCGATGTAATGCCGTGTAGCGGCACTACAGAGGAAAGACGAGGGCACACTTGAAGTGGAGCAGAAAAGGTAATAATCCTTCCACTAAGTCCTGCGTCCCCGACCTTTATTCTTTCCTCTTTCCTCTCGCCTGCTGCGCTTCAAGTGTTCCCTTGTCTTTTCTCCGGCGCCGGCGGCGCCTATCGCGTACAGACGACCCGCCGACCCTCGGCACCGGTATTCAGGATCATCTTCCTCGTAGTCAGTTCCTCGACCGCAAGCGTGCTGGCCTGGTTGGCGTCGGTAAACGTCAGGACTTTTCCCGAAAGTTCGTATTTGTGGTCGGCTATCTGGCCATCGCTCGCCGCAATCCTGAGTATGCCATCCTGCTGGAAATTGTATTTGCTGGTCCGTCCGGAAATCGCATCGGTGCAGGACCACTGGCCCAGAACCGGACTGTCAGGCAAGGCGGCCGGCGGCTCCGCGGAGGTTACGGCCGGTGCAGTGCCCTGCGCCGCAGGCTGAGCGGGCTGGGGAGCAGGCTCGACGGGCCTGGATGCGATTTGTTTCGCAGGCACTGGCGGCGGAGTTGCCGCCCGCTTGGGCCACAAAACGAACAGACCGATCAGAACGACGACTGCCGCGATCCACTTTCCCCATTGCCGGAGAAACGAAGGTTCCGGTTCTACCTTCACCGCTGAAACTGCAGGCGCCTCGCTTACGGATATCGATGCGTCGTAGGTGGCACGCTGGACGGTATCGGAAAGGATCTCCTTCGACTGCTGCAACACCCTCAGCTTGTTGGGATCCTGCAGCGTCGCGAACTTCAGTTCGTCGATGCGCGCGATGTACGCCGCCTCAATGTCCTGCGCGGAGGCTTTCGGATCGACGCCGAGAATCTGATAGAGGGTCTTCTTCATGGCAGTCGTGAGATGTGTGCCCAAATCATGCACCTGCCGGCCAGTCGTCGCAACAGGCTAGTGCGCGCTTTCGGCTGCGTGATCAACGGCGAGCTCCCTGCGGTTTCTGGCCCCTCCACTTCCAGTCGCGAATCTCCGGCATGTCATCGCCGTGGCGGCAGATGTAGGCCCGGTGTTCGGCAAGCTTGTCGCGCATCAGTCCCGTTACCTGCGCGGCACGGGCGCCCAGGCCGGGAACGCGATCGATGACATCCATCACCAGATGGAAGCGATCGATATCGTTGATC
>DASWEZ010000024.1:0-10199 GCA_036394495.1 Burkholderiales bacterium | reverse complement strand
TGGAAACACCGGCGATTGTGAACGCGCCCGGCAACCTCGCCAAGCTGAGCCGTCCCAAGCTGTTCGGGGCGATACCGCGTGAACGGCTGTTCCGCGCGCTCGATGAGTGCCGGGAGCATCCAATGGTGTGGGTCAGCGGTCCGCCTGGGGCGGGCAAGACCACGCTCGTGGCGAGTTATCTCGAAAGCAGGCAGCTGCCGAGCATTTGGTACCGATTGGATGGCGGCGACAGCGATCCCGCGAAATTCTTCCATTACTTGGGCTTGGCAAGTGCAGAAATGGCGAAGAGCAAATCGGCGCTGCTTCCCCTGTTGACGCCCGAACGCCTGCGGGCCAACGCCGATTTCAGACGGCGCTTCTTCCGCGAATTGTTCGGCCTTCTGCCCCGGCCAGCAGTAGTGGTATTGGACGGCGGTCACGAAATGCCGGACGAGGGCGCGTTCAACGAGTTGCTGGTCGATTCAGCGACAGAGATTCCCGAAGGCGTCAATGTCATCCTGATCAGCCGCCGCGAACCACCGAGCCTTTACACGCGCCTCATCGCAAATCAGGCGCTGGAACTGATTGACTCCCAAGATCTGCGTTTGACGATCGACGAATGTCGCGAGATCGCGTCCGGCGTTACCACGGACGAAGGTTTGGTGGAGACGTTATATCGGCAATCCGAAGGCTGGGCGGCGGGGCTCAGGCTCATGCTTGAGCGCGTGCGCCGCAACGGCATCGCGCCGGGCCGCCTGGAGACGGAAACGCGCGAAGCCGTGTTCAAATATTTCGACGCAGAGATCCTGGACCGCGCTACCCCGGAAGACCGCAAGATCCTCGTGTCCACCGCATTCCTGCCCGGCATGACGGCGACTACTGCCGAAGAGGTCAGCGGCGCCCCGCGCGCGGGCGAGTTCCTGCATCATCTGACCCGTCGACAGCTATTCACCAGCTTGCGCGCTGACACTCCGTCCACCTATGAATATCACCCGTTGTTTCGCGAATTCCTGCTGGCTCGCGTCGAAAAAATATGTCCGCCTGGCGAGGTAAAGCAGTTCGCCAATCGTGCGGCCGCCTTGCTCGAGGAAAGCGGGAGTCTCGATCAAGCGCTCGCCCTTTATATGCGCACCGAGGACTGGAATGCCGCAACGGACTTGATGCTCAAGCAGGGCCCTCGATTGCTGATGCGCGGATGCCGGCAAACGTTGCGCCAGTGGATCGATGTGCTGCCGGAGAAGCAGGTCGCGGCCACGCCCTGGCTCAGCTACTGGTACGGGACTTCGTTGATTCAGAGCGATCTGCCCGCTGCGCGCGCGGCTTTGGAACGCGCATGGGATGGATTCGAGCATGTGGGCGAAGAGATCGGCCAGATGGTGGCCGCCGCCGCGATCCTCGAGATCTGTCAGCAGGAATGGTGCTCGTTTGAGCCGGTGGATCGATGGATCGACGCGCTGGACGCCCTTCTCGCGAGAAATCCGGTATTGCCCTCTGCAGACGTTGAGCTGCGCATCTACGCTTCGCTGCTGTCCGCGCTCGTCAATGCGCGGCCGGGACATCCCTTGTTTCCCGTCAGCGTGGAACGCGTGAGAACCCTCCTGGATGCAGAAGTCGATATCGATCAACGTATTTTTGCCGCGCAAACCCTGCTCTTCGTCCATTGTTTGAACCTGGACGTCGAAGCGGCCCAAGAACTCAGGTGCCAGCTCGAATTATTGCTACGCCATGACGATGTGTCCGCCTTTGGCCGCATGCACGCTCTTGGTCGAATTGCATTCAGCCTGTGGCTCGAGTTGGACCATGCACAAGCTGCACAGTCATTGAACGCAGCAGTGGAGATTGCGACCAGCCAGGGGTTAATAACCGCCGATCCCTTCCTGGTTTTCATGCGGCAGTTGCTCGCCGTGGCGCAGCGCGACAGCTCGGCGATGGAGTCGAACATTCAGAATATGAGGCAGGTCCGTGACTCCACGCGGCCGCTCGCGATGGGTGTTCGCTCGCGCGCACTGGCCGATCTCGCCATGCTTGAGGGCAACATATCCAGCGCGGTCGAACATGGCGAGAGCGCGGTATCGCTCGCAGATGAAGCCGCGGCCACGCCGATGCAATCGATGTGGCGGCTGTCCCTGGCTGCCGCGTTGGTCGAGCACAAGAAATACGACGAAGCCACGCGATATGCAGATCAAGCACGCCAGACGATCCGCGGCACGGCGTTCGACGGTTCGCTGCGTGATCATGACCTGCTGGACGCTTGCATCGCCTTGCGGCGCGGAGATCGGGCCGAATGCCATCGCTTGTTGGCGTGCGCCCTGGACACCTCCAAGTCCGCGCGCACCGCCTCTCAGGCGTTCATTCTCCATCCGGGTTTGATGGCCGAGGTCTGTGCCGAGGCCCTGAGAGCCGGTATTTCACTGGAACAAGTGAAGAGCCTGATCAAACGATACCGGCTCGTTGCGCCTTTCAACGCGAATGACGCCTGGCCCTGGCCGGTCAAGGTTTACACACTCGGGCGCTTCAGCGTGCTTAAGGACGACGCGCCGATCCGCTTTTCCCGCAGGACCCAACAAAGGCCACTCGATCTGCTCAAGGCCCTGATTGCCATGGGTGGCACCGGAGTTTCAGCCGACACCTTGACCGAAGCCTTGTGGCCGGATGCGGAAGGCGACACCGCCTACCACGCCTTCGAGAGCGTGCTATACCGCCTGCGCCAACTGTTGAACTTTCCGGGCGCGCTAACGCTGACCGCGGGAAAGCTAAGCCTTGACCCAAAGATCTGCTGGGTGGACGTCCTGGCCTTCGAGCGTGAGCTCGACACGGCGCGAGCGAGCGGCCCGCATACTGAGCACTCCATCGAGCGGCTGCGTGGGCTGTACCAGGGACACTTCCTCGCGCAGGAATCGGAAAGGCCTTGGGCGATGGCGACCCGCGAGGCGCTGCGCGAAAAATTCCTGGTCTATATTCAGCACGCCGCGAAGTCATTCGAAGCCGGGCATCGGTGGCAAGAGGCAATCCCGATCTATCAACGCGGCATCGAACTGGATAATCTGGCCGAAGGCCTCTACCGCGGGCTGATGATCTGCCACCGTGAACTTGGCAATCACGTTGAGGCACTTAAAACCTACCGCCGCTGCCGGGAGCTTTTGTCGATCGTGCTCGGAGTGCAACCCACAGCCGAGACGCAGGCGGTCTACCAGGGGCTGAAACAGGCCGCGTAGCCGACATCGAACAGGCGGGCCCGCAACGGAGGGCTTTTTCTATCCAGGAACCGACGCTGCGAGGTAACGCCTGGTGTCGGCAAGAAAATTAGCCATGGCAGGAAGTGCGACGTAAAGAAGATATAAAGATGCGCGACACGAGTTCAAGATCGCATAAACCGATGGAATGTCGGGAAGCGATGCTCCCCGCAGGACGAAAAAAAACAGGCCCGGCGGGCCTGTTTTTCTGAAACGCGAATCCTGGATGAGTTACTTCGACAGACTCAGGCCGCCTTCTTCAATTTTATCTCCACTTGCAATCCAGCCGCAGCCAGCATATTCACCAGCGTGTCGAGGCTGAAGAGGTCAATTTTTCCCCGCATCAGATCGGAAATACGCGGTTGCGTCACGCCGAACTGTTTGGCCGCCTGCGCTTGCGTCAGGCCATTCTTCTCGATGTGCGCAATCACAGCCGTCATCAGCGAAGCACGGGCTTTCATGTGCGCTGCCTCGCCCGGTGTATCTTCGATCGCATCCCATACGCTGGTATGGCGGCTTTTTGCAGATTTACTCATTTTCGGCTCCTGCGAACTCTGTCCGTCAATTCCTTGTAGCGCAACCTGGCAAGGCCAATATCACCTGCCGGAGTTTTTTGCGTCTTCTTCTGAAAGCAGTGCAATACGTAAACTGCGTCTTCCAACTTGGCCACGTACAGGATCCGATATGCACCGGACTCGTCGCGAAGACGAATTTCGCGAATACCCTGCCCCACCGTCGCCACTGGTTTCCAGTCGAACGGATCATGCCCATGCTGCACGCGATCGATCTGAAAACCCGCTTCGCGCCGTGCACCCCGCGGAAAAGCACGCAAGTCCTCCAGGGAAGTTCCCAGGAACTCTACGGGTTTAAGCTGTACTGGCACGGACTGACTATACAATATTTTGTATGGTCAGTCCATCAGGCATTCCTCCGGCAGCGTGAAGAGAATGCGCTCGCGCGTCGGCGTCATTATCCCTCTGGCTTTCGCATCTGCGCCGATAGTCTCCACGCCATCCAGGCCAGCAACGCCACGGCAGCGAGCAAGGCGGCCCACAAAGCCCACTTCTTGACATTGACGGGCGCATCCGTCGCGGAGGCGCCGGCGAGTTTCTGCGGCGATCCCGTGCCGGCCAGCGAGATCTTCGGCGGGTGTTGGCTGCGCAACCCCGGTACCATCGTTTCTTCATACAGCGAGCTTGCCTCTGCGCGGGCATTGCCATACGCGAGCCGGAACGGACCATTGCCTCGCGCGGTAAAAACCAGCTCTCGCGGAATCCAGCCTGCCCTCACGCCGAGGTCTCCGGCGCCGATGCCCCCGGTCTTCATGTTCACAGTCAGCAGCCAGTAGCGATCGGGGTGCCCGCTCAATGCCAGTGCCGGACTCGTCAGTTCGCGGCCTTCCTGTTTGAAGCGATAGGCGACGGTGGCGGACAGCGGCCTCCATTTGTCTTTCGGATCGTTGCGCGAAAAGACTTGCACGGGGACCACGGTGTTTTCCTGCGGCAACCTGAACTCCAGGCGATCGATCGGAAACCGGCCTTCGAGATCGAAGAGGAAATCGCCGGGCCTGGCGGCATCCGGCCTGGCGACCACTTCCTTCCACATCCTTTCCGGCTGTTCCCATTGTTCGGCCACCATTGCGCGCACGGAATCCAGTTCGATGGCTTTGTCGGCGTCCAGCCAGGTCAGGCGCAGATATTTCTCCTGCCGGCCGCGGAACTCGATGGTGTTGCGCTCCAGGCGCTGCCCGGCATGCGATACGCCACCGAGGGGAACGTCGTTCGCCAGCGTTCTCCAGTTCTTCAGATCGCTGCTCGTTTCCAGTTTCACCGATGTCAGCCGATCGGCCCCTGCCGATCCCCACTGGACCGTGATGCCCGACAGCGGGGCCTTGAGCGTCGAAGCGTCGATCAGGTAACCCAGCAGTACTTTTTGCCCGCCTGCATCGCCGCGGGTATGCAGCCTTACGCTGACTTTGTCGCCGCTTCTGCCCACGCTGAGGTCCAGGTCCTCGGCGCGCGCATTGCGGGGACCGCGCAGCGGAAAGATCGACAGCGCAACCGGTTCCGATTTTTGCGAACGCAGCTCGATGGATCGGAATGCATAAGGCACCGCCTCGCCGCTGCCGTTAAAAATGCGCAGGTCACGCAAGTCCGCGAAAGACGTCGCCTCATATACCGGCTGCGGAATCACCAGGCGGTAAAAGGCATCGGCGCCGGTAACCTCGACAGGCACGGCAAAGGCGAATTCGTCGAGGGTCTGCGCCGACGATGCGAAACTCGCTGCCGCAAGCAAGACCGCCGCCGGACATTTCATGAAGGCGATTTTCATGACGCCTCCGCTTCCTTCGGCGGCAACGGCGAAAAATAGCCGATGACCAGCATCAGGATGCCCACGCCGATGAAGGACACGATGCGCTCGACCCCGCCGATCTTGGCGAGGTCCATCAGAAAAAGTTTGACCACCACCACGCCCATCAGCACGGCGCCGCAGAACCAGAGCACGCGCAATCCGCGCCGCGTGGCGACGACCATCGATACCAGCGCGAGGATCGTCCAGAAGATGGACAGGGCGACCTGCACGAGATCGGATCGGAACATGGTGTCCAGTTGGTAAGGAACGTCCGCCCAGTGGTGCAGCGTGCGCAACAGCACGCCGTTCAGGAACGTGAACATCGCAATCCCGATCAGCAGGCGCGCAAAGGAAGGCGGCCACTGCGCCACGTCCGGGATGCCTTGCACTTGCACGGTCCGCCACCACCCCGCGAGCGCGACGAAGGCGAGCATCTGCGCTATGTCCAGCGGATTGAGCAACGGAACATAGGGCAGCGGCGCAGGGTTGCCGTCGTTGGAAAAGTTTGCATACACGGTCCAGCCCAGCAGGAAAAGCGCAAGGGGTCCCGCTCCCATCCAGAGATAGGCGCGGGGGTGCCGCAATACCGGCCAGCTGATCGCGGAGCCCTTGAACCCAAGCAATGCGAGCAATCCGCCTGGCACGAGTGCCCACGCGATCAGCGGCCAGACGCGATTGCCCTCGACCAGCTGGTCGATCTGCCATCCGATTTCCCATGCCCCCACCGCGGCCAGCAGCCAGACGCCCGCCGCGTGCGCGAACATCCGGTAATCGCCGTCACGGTCGTGGCGCAGCAGGATGCGGAAGTGGAACAGGAAGGCAACCGGCCACGCCGCCCACCCGCTCGCCGCGAAGGGATGCTGGTGGGGATGAGCGGCAACGCTGGCGCTGAAGACCAGGATCATCAGCGGCGCCAGCGCAAAGGCCGGATAGCGGGCAA
The DNA here is from genome assembly GCA_036394495.1 of Burkholderiales bacterium. Classification (GTDB taxonomy): domain Bacteria; phylum Pseudomonadota; class Gammaproteobacteria; order Burkholderiales; family JACQAP01; genus JACQAP01. The sequence goes on along the minus strand of DASWEZ010000024.1, from coordinate 3,695 downwards.
TCACCCAGCCGCGCGCGCGCAACAAACTGAAGGTTGCACAAGTGCCGGTCAGGAACAGGAGTGCTGCATTAAGTTTGGCGTCGGCGGGAACATGCCTGTCGATCTCGTGCAAGCCGGCGAACAGCCACCATCCCAGTCCCCAGATGAAAACCAGGATCGAAACCTGCATCGCGAAATGCCCCGCCTTTTCGAAATTCCGCTCAATCGTGCGGTTGGAGAACAATCCCGCCGCGGCGATGAACACGCAGCCGAGGAAAAAGGTATTGGCAACCGGATTATCGTCATAGCCGCGGCTCGCATCGGCAATGAATGCGATGCCGGCGGCAAACTGCAGCAACAAGCCGAACGCACGAGGCAGCCGTCTGCCCTGGCGTGCGCCGACCCAGTAGGCGGCAGCGCCCTCGAGTGCCCATGCGGCCGATGTCCAGCGGCCGTCGAAGGCCAGCGGTATTGCCAGTGTCGCGAAGATGATGCCCAGTGCCAGGAATGCCTCGACCAGCATGCGCAGCGTTTCCGTATGCCTGCGATGGAGCACGCCGGCGAGCACGAGATAAAGCGCAGCGGCCGCCACCGCGCTCCAGGCTGCGCCGAACTCGATCTCCTTCACCAGCCGGGTTTGCAATCCGAACGCGACCAGTGGCGTGCCGAAGACGATGGTGCTGTCGACGTAATGCTTCAGTTGCGGCGCCTGCCTCAAGGCGAAAAGGACCGCGATTGCCATGTATTGAAGGGAGAACAGCACCAGGAAGGGTTCGGTGCTGGCGAAGAACTCGGGCCGGTAGAATTTCGCACCCCAGGCCGCACCGATGCCGAAAGTGAATACGAAACCGAGCACATTGAGCGGCCGCCATGCCTTGAAAAAAGCGATGCCGAGCACGCCTGCATTGAGCACGAGGTAGTAGCTGAACAGCATCACGTGGCTGCCGCCACCGGTCGACGCGAGCACCGGCGCCAGAAAACCACCCGACACGCCGAGTACCGCCAGCGACATCGCGTTCTGAAGAACCGCGAGCGCGGCGGAGAACGCCGCAATGGCCACGAGCAGGAAGAACGCGACTTCGCCGGGAATGAGATCGAACAACCGGAAGGCCCCGAACACGATCAGGTACAACAGACCCACGCCACCGCCCTGCATCGCCAGTGCGTAAACCGGCTTGCTTGCGCGCAGCCGCCAGCCGATCACCAGCATCACCACCGCGCCCAGCGCAACGCCGATCAACCTGACTTCGATCGGAACGTGAGAATGTTCATAGGCGTATTTGAGAAGGAAGGCCACGCCGAAGAACAACACCACCACGCCGACTCTCACCAGCGCATTGCCGCCGGTCAGCCACGCCCATGCACGATTGACAGGCCAGGATTCCGGCTGCGGCTCAACGGGCTCACGAGCCTGCGCGGCCTCGGGAATTTCGACCGGGGTGTAGACGACGGCAGGTTGCACCGGGGCCGGCGCGACTGCTTCCGGTTCGATCTCGGGTGCGGTTTCCCCCGGCGGCGGCGCGAGGGCGGTTTCGGGCGTGTCAGCCTTTGCCGCCATGCGCTGGGACATTTGCAATATTTGCCGGCGCAGGTCGGCCACCGCGGATTCAAGAGAGGCGAGGCGCGGTTCCATTGCGGATGTGCGGGATTGTTTCGTGAAGAAGGAAAGCACCGCGCCGGCCAGCGCGCCAAGCATCCCGCCCCAGATCGTTCCCTCGCCGATCCCGGCGAAACTGCCGACGAGCATGCCGATCAACAGTCCGATGAACCACATGACGTTTCTCCCCGTCCCGCGTAGATGAACTGCCCGGGTTGCATCTTTGCACACTCGACACATGGCGCCTAGCCCATCGGCATAACGACGCGCCCTGCGGCATTTCGAGGTGCGGCCGCAGAAATAAAAAACGCGCCGGTTATTGCCGGCGCGTCGTGGAAGTTGGCGTTACACCTTTACTTCAACGGTTTGAAGCGGATGCGCTTGGGCTTGGCGCCTTCTTCGCCGAGGCGTTTCTTCTTGTCGGCCTCGTATTCCTGGTAATTCCCGGGGAAGAAAGTCCACTGCGACTCGCCTTCGCAGGCGAGGATGTGCGTGGCGATGCGGTCGAGGAACCAGCGATCGTGCGAGATCACCAGCACGCTGCCGGCGAACTCCAGCAACGCATCTTCCAGTGCGCGCAAGGTTTCCACGTCGAGATCGTTGGACGGTTCATCGAGCAGCAGCACATTGCCGCCGGAGATCAGCGTCGTCGCCAGATGCAACCGGCCGCGTTCGCCGCCGGACAGATTGCCGACCACCTTCTGCTGGTCGGAGCCTTTGAAGTTGAATCGTCCGGCGTAGGCACGCGAGGGCATTTCGAACTTACCGACGGTGAGGATGTCCTGGCCGTTGGAAATCGCTTCCCACACGGTCTTCTTGTTTTCGAGCGCGTCGCGGCTCTGGTCGACGAACGCAAGTTGCACGGTGGAGCCGATGGCCACTTCGCCGCTGTCCGGTTTTTCCTTGCCGGTGATCATGCGGAACAGCGTCGACTTGCCGGCGCCGTTCGGGCCGATGATGCCGACGATCGCGCCCGGGGGAACACTGAACGAAAGCTTGTCTATCAGCAGGCGGTCGCCATAGCCCTTCGACACTTCCTTGAACTCGATGACGCTGTCGCCCAGGCGCTCCGCCACCGGGATGAAGATTTCCTGGGTTTCGTTCTGCTTCTGGTGCTCGTGGGACGACAACTCCTCGAAACGCGCGATGCGCGCCTTGCTTTTGGCCTGGCGCGCCTTGGGGTTGGAACGCACCCATTCGAGCTCCTTCTGCATCGCCTTGATGCGCGCCGATTCCTGCTTGGATTCGACTTCGAGGCGTTGCTCCTTCTGCTCCAGCCAGGAACTGTAATTGCCTTTCCAGGGAATGCCGCGGCCGCGGTCGAGTTCCAGGATCCACTCCGCCGCATTGTCGAGGAAGTAGCGATCGTGGGTGACCGCGACCACGGTGCCGGGAAACTTCTGCAGGAACTGCTCCAGCCAGTCCACGCTTTCGGCGTCCAGGTGGTTGGTCGGCTCGTCGAGCAGCAGCATGTCGGGCTTCGACAGCAGCAGCCGGCATAGGGCGACGCGGCGTTTTTCGCCACCGGAGAGATTGGCGATCTTGGCGTCCCAGGGCGGCAGCCGCAACGCATCGGCGGCGATTTCGAGCAGATGCTCGACGTCGGAACCGCTGCTCGCGAGGATCGCTTCGTATTTGGCCTGCTCGGTGGCGAGTTTGTCGAAGTCGGCATCCGGCTCTGCGTAGGCCGCGTAGATTTCTTCCAGCTTCTGCTTCGCTTCCAGGACTTCGCCCAGCCCGCCTTCGACCGACTGGCGCACGTTCTGCTGGGGGTCGAGTTGCGGCTCCTGCGGCAGGTAGCCGATGCGCAGGTTCGGCATCGGGGTCGCTTCGCCTTCGATCTCCTTGTCCTCCCCTGCCATGATTTTCAGCAGACTGGACTTGCCGGAACCGTTCAGGCCCAGCATGCCGATCTTGGCGCCAGGGAAAAAAGACAGGGAGATGTCCTTGAGGATGACGCGCTTGGGGGGCACGACCTTGCCCACGCGGTTCATTGTGTATACGTACTGAGCCATGGAATGCGAATACCGTTGCGATTGCTAGGGAGGCGGGGATTATAAGCGAGTGGGGGAAGGGCCGTGAATGTCGCAAGTGCCGTGAATACGTGAATGTCGTGAAT
>DASWEZ010000023.1:0-18030 GCA_036394495.1 Burkholderiales bacterium | reverse complement strand
GTTCATTTGTTTCTCCACTTCGGCTCTCTTTTCTGCATGAACGCGTCTATTCCTTCGCCCACGTCCTCCGCCATCATGTTGCACGCCATCACGTCCGCGGCGTATTCGTACGCCGCTTCCATACCCATTTCGATCTGCTTGTAGAACATCTTCTTGCCGGTGGTCACGGCGACGGAGGATTTCTTGATGATGGCATCGGCCAACGCCTTGACCTCGGCATCGAGCCTGTCCGCCGGCACGACACGGTTCACCAGGCCGCGTTCCTTCGCTGTTGCGGCATCGATGAAATCGCCGGTCAGCAGCATTTCCATGGCTTCCTTGCGCGAAACGTTGCGGCCGAGCGATACGCTCGGCGTCGAGCAGAACAGGCCGACGTTGATGCCCGAAACGGCAAAGCGCGCGGCGTCCGACGCGACCGCGAGGTCGCACTGCGCGACCAGCTGGCATCCCGCCGCGGTGGCAATGCCGTGCACGCGCGCAATCACGGGTTGCGGCAAATGCAGAATCTTCAGCATGACGTCGCTGCATTGCGCGAACAGCTTGTCGTAGTAAGCCTTGCGCGGATTGGCGCGCATCTGCTTGAGGTCATGGCCCGCGCAGAATGCCGTGCCGGTGCCGGCGATGACGACCACGCGCACCGATTCGTCCTTTGCGATCGTCTCGAGCGTCGATTGCAATTCGGTCAGCAGTTCTTCGGAAAGCGCGTTGTACTGCTTCGGGCGGTTCAGCGTGACGGTGGCGATACCGCCGGCGTCCTGGCGCAGCAGGATCGGTTCGTCGCGGGTTTGCAGCGCGGTTGCGGTGGCAGGCATGGAAAACTCTCCGCTAGTAGAGCGTGAAGCGGAAATTATAGGCGTTGCGGGGGCGCTTTTGTAGAGTCCGCGGCCTGCCCTCCGACGAAGGCAATGCGCGCAGGCGAACTGCCCCGGTCGGCATGTTCGTCCAGGAAGTGCTCGAAAGCTTCGGCGTCCAGCGGCTCGCTGTACAGGTAGCCCTGGATTTCGTCGCAACCGTAGGCGTGCAGGAAGGCGAGCTGGGATTCGGTTTCCACGCCTTCGGCAACGACTTCGAGCTTCATGTTGTGCGCCATCGCGATGATGCTGCGCGTGATCGAGGCGTCGTCGCGATCGTCCGGCAGATCACGGATGAAGGAACGGTCGATCTTGACGCAGTCGATCGGGAAGCGCTTGAGATAGGCGAGCGACGAATAGCCGGTGCCGAAATCGTCGATGGTGAGTCGCACGCCGGTATCGCGCAAGGCCTGCAGCAGCTTGATCGAGCCTTCGGCATCGCGCATCACCATGCTTTCGGTGATCTCGAGTTCCAGGTTTTGCGCCGGGAAACCGGTCCGCTTGAGCGCCTCGCTGACCCGCAACGCGAATCCCTGGTCATATAACTGGCGGACGGAGAGGTTGACCGCGACGCGCAGATTGTCGTGGCCGGCGTCGCGCAGTGCCTGCGCCTGGCGGCAGGCCTCCGCGAGAACCCAGTCGCCGATCGGCACGATCATGCCGGTCTCCTCGGCGATGGCGATGAAGGCGCCCGGATGTATCAGGCCCTTTTCGGGATGGTGCCAGCGCACGAGCGCTTCCATGCCGGCGGTGTTGCGCGTGGAGACCTGCATCTTCGGCTGGAAATGCAGCGTGAATTCGTGGCGTTCGAGGGCGCGTCCCAGCGCCGATTCGATCGACAGGCGCTCGCGTCCATGGGCGTCCATGTCGGGCGAGAAATACTGGAATCCGTTCTTGCCGGATTCCTTCGCGCGATACATGGCGACGTCGCCGTTGCGCAGCAGCGTCCGCAGGTCGGTACCATCGTGCGGGCTGGTGCTGATGCCGATGCTGGCGGTGATCAGGAATTCCTGCTCGTCGATGATCAGCGGCCGCGAGGTGGCTTCGAGGAGCTTGTTGGCAACGGAACTGACCGCCTCGATGCTGGAAGCGTCCTGCATCAGGATGACGAACTCGTCGCCGCCGAGCCGTGCCAGCACGTCGCTGTCGCGCAGGCAGGTGCGCAGCCGCGCGGCGACCTGCTTGAGCAACTGGTCCCCGGCCTCGTGGCCGATGATGTCGTTGATGTTCTTGAAGCGGTCGAGGTCGACCACCATCAGCGCCAGATTCAGGCCCTGGCGCTGGCTGGCCGCGATCGTGTGTTCGAAAGAGCGCTGGAAATGCGCGCGGTTGGGAATGCCGGTCAGCTCGTCGTGATAAGCCAGATACTCGATGTGCTCTTCGGCACGCTTGCGCTCGGTGATGTCGCGAATGATCAGGCTGGCGCACAACTCGCCCGACCGGTCGCGGAAGGTGGTCGAGGAAACCTCCACCGGGACCCAGCTGCCGTCCTTGCGTCGCATCGGCATTTCGCCGCGCGCCGCGCCTTCGCGCCGGTGCTCGTCCAGTAGCGCTTTCACCCGCGGGTCAGCGGGATCGGTCAGGCCTGCGCTGCCAAGCGCGAGTAATTCGCCTTCGGTATAACCCAGCAGCCGGCATGCCTCCGCGTTCGCTGACAGGATGCCGCCGTCGGGGCGCATCAGGAATACCGCGTCGATGCTGTGCTCGAATAGCGCCTGGTAACGCGCTTCGCTTTCGCGCAGGGTGTCGGCGAGCGCGCGCCGCTCGGTAATGTCTTCGTTGACCGCCACGCCACCCACGATATCGCCCTCCGCGGAAAGCAGGGGTGCAGCCGAGTGCAGGATGGTCTTGCGGTTGCCGTCGAAGCTTTCGATGTCGACGATTTCGTTACGCGAGGACTCGCCGGCCGTCAGCGCGCGCGCCATGCCCCAGTCGGCGGCTTTGAGCGGCTCACCGGTCTCAGGCCGCCAGCCCCTCAGGTCCGCGAAATGCTGCACGCCTTTCGCGCGCGAGTCTCCCCATATGCGCTTGCTGGCGGCGTTGCCCAGCACCAACTTGCCCTCGCTGTCGGCGACCCAGACGCCGACCGGCAACGTATCGAGTACCTGGCGCAGCAACTGCTCGCTGCGGGCGACCGAACGCGCGAGTTCGTTGCGGCGGCGAAGTTCCTGCATCAGCAGCCAGGTGAGCACGGCGGTGACCAGGGTGAACCCGATCAAAATGACGATCGTGACCCTTTTTTCTTCGCGCCAGCCCGCCAGCACTTCGTGCTCGCTCAGGCCGACCTCCGCCATCAGCGGCGCATCCGTCACCCGTCGTGCGCTGTAGATGCGGGCCACGCCGTCGACGGCGCTGACGTTGCGCAGCGTGCGCGCACCTCGAGTCGCCTGGAGGGCTTTCAGCGTCAGGTTGCCGCCGGTGGGCATGCCCAGCCAGGAAGGAGCCTCGGGGGCACTGGCGATCAACTCGCCGTCCTCGTGCATGAGGCCGATTGCGCCGTCGCGCCCTGCGTCGATGTCGTCGAAGATCGCCCGGAACGCAGCGGGCTCGAGCGCCACGCCGATGATGCCGGCGAAACGGCCTTCGGCGTCGTCCAGGCGCCGGCTCGCCACGACGAACCAATCGCCGCCGCCGCGATTGGCGGCCGGTTTGCCGATATGAAGTCCGCTGGAATGCGAACGGTGCCAGTTGAAGAATTCGCGATCCGAGAAATCCCGCGGCGTGCCCGGATGCAAATCGGAGTCGTGCACCAGCATGCCGCGCGCGTCGAGCACGAACAGGGTGCGGGCGTGGGGTAACTGCGCGATTTTCTGTGCCAGCAGGTTGTGCATTCCGGTCCCGGCGGGGTCGCGCAATGCCGGGACCTGCTGCCACATGTCGGCCGCGCTGCGCAGCGCCGTGTCCACCGACTGCAGCATCCTGGCGGTGCCCTGTTCGACGATCTGCACGAGGTTGCGGCTGGTGCGCTCGGCATCGCGCAGGCTGGCATCGCGCGACTTGACCAGGGTCAAAAACGCGAGCGCGAAGAGGGTGACGACCAGCAGGGCGGCAAGCCCCGGGATCAGGAAGAGAAGAAGGCGCTCGCGTTCTCGCGGGCGGTCGATGATGGCCGGCGGTTTAGGCGTCACGGAAATCCCGGTGAGGGTACTGGGCCAAGTGTACCCCGGATGCCCCCTGCCGGCGATGCGATCGTGGAAATCCGCGCCGGGTGCGCTGCCTGCCTGTCTCCTTGCGGGGACAGTGTTGGCGTACCGCCGGTCAGAAATTCGGTTTCGGCTTTGCCTCGCGGTAGCGGGCTACGCTCGCCATGATCTCGGCACGGGCTTCCGCGGGTCCGAGCCAGCCCGCGACTTTGACCCATTTGCCGGGTTCGAGGTCCTTGTAATGCTCGAAGAAATGCCGGATCTGCGAAAGGCGCTCGGGTTGCAGGTCTTCCGGCTTGTGCCAGTGCTTGTACATCGGCAGCACCGAGTCGACCGGGACAGCCAGCAACTTGGCGTCGCCGCCGGCTTCATCGACCATCTGCAGCACGCCGATCGGCCGGCAGCGGATCACTGCACCGACGTTGACCGGGAAGGGCGCGATCACCAGTACGTCCACGGGGTCGCCGTCTTCGGACAGAGTTTGCGGGATGTAACCGTAATTACAGGGGTAATGCATGGCTGTCATCATGAAACGGTCGACGAATAGCGCACCGGTGTCCTTGTCCACTTCGTATTTGATCGGGTCGGCATTCATCGGGATTTCGATGATCACATTGAAATCTTCGGGCAGGTTGCGTCCGGGCGTCACACGATCGAGGCTCATGTCGGGTCTTGAAGGAATGGTCTGCAGCTAATGTACACCGCCGGCATAGGCGAGGCGACCGGAGCACGGTAAACTGCCGCGGCAGACGGCGCCAGGCTCGACGGGCGCGGGAACCGGGCCCCGCAATGCATCCCGGCGGCGACTTTCGACTCAGGTGGCGGATGGAAACCAGTCAGACCAATTCTGCATACAGCAACGAACAGCTCCGCCGCCGGTCTCTGATCAGCGAGATCAAGCGACGCGACAGCCGCGACGCGGCCAAGCTGTTGATGGGCGAGTTGCCGAACGTCGCCGGGCAGGTCCTGCTCGAGCTCAATCCCGGGCAGGCCACCGCAATCCTTGAACGCTTCTCCGAGGACTTCGTCGCCCGGGTGCTCGCCACCGTTCCGGCGGAAATTGCGCGGCAATGGGCACGCAACCAGGCTTATCCGGACGGCAGCATCGGCCGCATGATGGATCCGGCCATCGCGGTTTTTCCGCCGCACATCAGCGTGGGCGACGCGATCGAGCGCCTGCGCAACATGATCAAGACCGCATTCGTGACCTACGGTTTCGTCACCGACGAATCCGGCAAGCTGGTGGGCCTGATCACGATGCGCGACCTGCTGTTCGGCGCGCGCGACAAGAAGCTCGCGGATGTCATGCTCGCCGATCCGTTTTGCCTGCGGGCGGACATGCAGCTCTCGGACGCGATGAAGCCGGTCCTCAATCGCCACTACCCGGTCTATCCCGCGTGCGACGAGCATGGCCGGCTGGTCGGGCTGGTGCGCGGCTCGACCATGTTCGAGGAACAAAGCCTCGAGATCAGCGGGCAATCCGCGTCGATGGTCGGCGTCGAGGAAGAGCGGCTGACCACACCCTGGCCGAGAAGCCTGAAATTCCGCCATCCCTGGCTGCAGCTGAATTTGCTGACAGCCTTTCTCGCCGCCGCGGTGGTCGGATTTTTCCAGGGCACGCTCGACAAGCTCGTCATCCTCGCGTTGTTCCTGCCGGTGCTGGCCGGACAGTCCGGCAACACCGGCTGCCAGGCGCTCGCCGTCACGCTGCGCGGCATGACGCTCGGCGAATTGCGCGCCGGCTCGGAACGCAGCCTGGTGGTCAAGGAAGCTTATCTCGGCTTTCTCAATGGCTCGCTGGTTGGGCTCGTGGCCGCGGTTGGCATGTATATCACCGCGACATCGCAGCACAATCCGGCTGCGCTGCAGCTCTGCGTCGCGGTGTTGCTGGCAATGATCGCGAGCTGCGTGGTCAGCGGGGTGGCCGGCGCCATGATTCCGCTGACGCTGAAGAAGCTCGGCTTCGATCCGGCCACCGCGTCGAGCATTTTCCTGACCACGGCGACCGACATCGCCAGCATGGGCTGCTTCCTCGGACTGGCGACGATTCTGGTGCTGTGAACGGTGAACAGTGATCGGTGAACGGTAATCGGTGAAAAAGGAAATCTCAAGAGCTGGAATAGTTCGCTAACGACTTTCGGTAACCACCATTCACCGTTCACCGATTCCCCCAATCCATGACTTCCCCCGGCGCCCCGTTTACCTGCGGCCATGCGTCGTCGCCGAACTGGCGCGACGCCGCGGCGCAATGCCTGCACCAGGCCGGCAAAGGCCCGTCGGGTGCCAATCTCGGCTTTCTCTACGTCACCGACAATTTCGCCGGCGAAGTCGCGGACATGGTGACCTACTTCCGCGCCAACACCGGCATCCTGCATTGGTCGGGAACCGTCGGCATGGGCGTGATCGCCACCGGCCGGGAGTATTACGACGAACCCGCGGTCGCGATCATGCTGTGTGCCTTCGAAGACGGCGGCTTTCGGGTGTTCTCCGGCTTGCGCTCGCCGCCGGACCTCGAGCGCCAGTCGCTGCACATGGGCGAATTGCCGGCGAATTTTGCCATCGTCCACGGCGATCCGCGCAACGCCCAGTTGCCGCGTCTGATCACCGACCTGGCTGGCTGCCTGGAAAGCGGCTTCGTCGCCGGCGGGCTGACCAGTTCGCGGCGCGAAGTTGTGCAGATCGCAGATGGCGTCGCCAAAGGCGGCTTGTCGGGCGTGCTGTTCTCCGACGACGTCGTGGTCTCGACGCGGCTTACGCAAGGCTGTTCGCCAATCGGTCCGCGACACACCATCACCGGCAGCCAACAGAACATCATCATCTCCCTCGATGGCCGTGCCGCACTCGACGTGTTCAAGGAGGACATGGGCGAGCTGGGCTGGAAAGATTTCTCGCAAACCGGCAGTGACGTGTTTGCCGGATTGCCGATATCGGGCTCCGGTACCGGCGACTATCTGGTGCGTAACCTCGTCGGCATCGATCCGGTGCATAAACTGGTGGCGATCGGCGATGTGCCGAAGACCGGCGCGCAGATCATGTTCTGCCGTCGCGACGAACCCAGCGCGGCCGAGGACATGTCCCGCATGCTCGACAGCATCAAGAGCGGCCTGTTCGGGCGCCCGCGCGGCGGCTTGTATTATTCCTGCGTCGGACGTGGGCCGAACCTGTTCAGCGACGAATCCGCTGAGGCCGGCATGATCCAGGAAGCGCTCGGTGACTTCCCGCTGGTCGGCTTTTTCTGCAACGGCGAGATATCGCACAACCGGTTGTATGGGTACACCGGCGTTCTCACGTTGTTCCTGTAGAGGCCGTGAATGTCGTGAATGACGTGAATGTCGTGAATATCGTAACGGCTTGAAATTTTCCAAACACGAATTCGTTTTAAACTAAGAACAATAATCCTCAAGACGCAGCAATCCTGCCTTTCCGACATTCGCTTATTTACGACATTTACGGTATTCACGATCCCATGTCCCGACCGACCACCGAATTCCTGCGCGCCGTTTCGGCGTTTCGCCGCTATGCCCACCCGGAAAGACTTACCGACTGGGAGCAACGCTTTGGCTTCGGCCTCGCCGACATCGAACAAGTCTTCGAAGCTGCCGTCGCGCCCGCGACCGCGCCCGTCCTGTCCGCGCCCGGCGCAGTTCCAATCGAAAGTTTCCCGGCGGGGCGCTATGTGCCCTCCTCGGTTCCGGGTGAACTGGTATCTGCCAGCGCGGCCCAGATCGCCCACCAGGTCAGGAATCGCAAGCTATCGGTGGTGGAGATCGCCGAACTGTTCCTCGGACGCATCGAAGCGCATCGCCACCTCAATGCCTTCATCACCGTGAATCCGGCGCTGACAATGGAACAAGCCCATGGCCTGGACCATCGCCTCAAGCGCGGTGAAGATATCGGGCCGCTCGCGGGCGTGCCGGTGGGCGTGAAGGATCTCATGTCGGTGCGCGGTTATCCATTGACCGCGGGCACCAGGGCGATCGAAGCCAGGGTACAGGAACGCGATGCGCCGGTGGTCGCAAGACTGCGTGCGGCCGGCGCGCTGATCGTGGGCACGACCAATCTTCACGAGCTGGCCTTCGGCATCAACAGCGCCAACCCCCATTTCGGCCACGTCCAGAACCCGCGCTATCCCGGCTACATACCCGGCGGTTCCAGTGGCGGATCGGCTGCGGCCGTTGCCGCCGAACTGTCCGCGGTCGCCGTCGGTTCCTGCACCGGCGGATCGATTCGCCAGCCGGCCGCCTGTTGCGGCATCGTCGGCTTCAAGCCGACTTATGACGCCGTGCCGCGTGAAGGCGTTTTTCCGCTGGCCTGGTCGCTCGACCACATCGGGCCGATCACGCGCAATGTCGAAGATGCGGTCATTGCCTTCGAAGTCATGGCCGGGTTGCCGGAACACTCGATGCTGCCGCATGCCGCGATCACGGCGCCTCGCATCATGCAGCCGCGCAAGTTCTTCTACGACATGCTCGACGACGAAGTGCGCGCGGCGATGGATGCGGCGCTGGCCCGCTTCCGCGCAGCCGGTGCACCCATCGGCGAAGTCGACGTGCCCGGCATCGAACTCGCACCCGGCATCCAGTTGATCACCATCGCCAGCGAGGGCAGTCAGGCGAACTGGAATCTGCTGGCGCAGCACGGCGACAAGCTGGGCGAAGACGTGCGCCTGCGCCTGGAGACCGGCCAGTTTTATCTGGCGGTCGATTACATCAAGGCGCAGCAACTGCGCAACCAGGTCAGGCAATCGATGATCGCCTCGTTCAGCGACGCCGAGGTCATGATCATTCCGGCGATGCCGGTGCTGCCACCGAAAAGCGGTACCATGATCATGGAACTGGGCGGCAAGACGATGCACGTTGCGCCGTTGCTGACGCGTTTCACTTCGCCGATCAATTTCTGCGGCTTCCCCGCGCTGTCGATGCCCTGCGGAAAATCCAGGAGCGGCCTGCCGGTCAATCTGCAAGTCGTCGGACGTCCGGGCGCCGACGCGACGGTGCTGCGCGTGGCGCGCTGGTGCGAGCAGGTCTTGTCGCGGTAGCGTTCAGACAAATCTTGAAGCACGGAGGACACGGAGGACACGGAGGAAGAACAAGAGACAAGAAAATTCGAGGGTTAAGTTTTTTTGTTGGCTGATTATCCGGCGCGGTAAAGAATGGGCGCACGGGTTTGCGAACAGTCGATCCGCTCTTAACCCTCACATTGATCTTCTTCTTTCTTGTTCTTCCTCCGTGTCCTCCGTGGTTCAGCCCGGTTCTTCGGTTTCACGCAAGCATTGAAGGAGAGAGTGTGGTGAGGATCTGCAAACTGGCGATCGCGCTGATCGCCGTATTCTGCGGTTACGCCGGCATGGCGGCCGCGACCCCGATGGAGGAATGCGCGACCTCGAGCGCGCCCCTGGTCTGCCTGGACGCGAAACTAAAGGCGGCCAATCAGCAGTTGAATGCGACCTTGAAAGCCGCTCAGGAGCGCCTCGAGCAGTTGCAAGCGCGCGGCAGGCGTCCGGTGCTGGGCGCGTTCATCGACAGCCAGCGCAAATTCAATGCGTATCGCGATGCGCAATGCAATTGGCAGGGAATCCGGGCCACCTCCGGCGCGAATAGTGCGGAGTATGTGAAGGATTGCCAGATTCGCGCGACCCTTGCACGCCAGCAGGAACTGACGGAATTCCTGGCGGACTCGGAGGCGCCTCCGGTTGCGGCAACGGCCCCGCCGCCGGAAGTGTCCGAAACGCGCATCACGAAAAGCACGGAACCGCCCCCCGTTGCGGAACCGCCCGTCGCGGTCGAGCTTCCCGCCGCGCAACTGGATAAGCCGGCCGAGACGACCGGGTCCGCAACGGCGGGATCGCGCGGTATCGAGTGGCGTCTGGTCAAATGGGTGGTCAACGGCACGGAGAAACCGATTGTTCCGGACTCGACCGTGACCGTTGCTTTCGATCCCTCGGGCAAGATTGCGGGCAACGCATCGGTGAACCGGTTTAGCGGCACTTATCGTTTCGATGTCGACGGGCGTCTGGAATGGCCGCGTGCGGGCTTCACCGTCACGAGAATGGCGGGGGCGCAGCCGCTGATGGCACAGGAACGGACTTTTCTCGAATCCTTGCGGCGCACGACGCAGTACCGGGTGGACGGGCAACAACTCGTGCTGGAAAGCCAGAGCGGCGCAACCGTGCTGGTATTCGCGCGCTGAAGCGTTCGGCTTAAGAACAACAACAACACGGAGGGGCCGGCGATGACGGCTACGCTCAAACTGAAGGGGCGCGAACTTGCGAAGGGATTAAGATTCCCGGAAGGCCCCGTCGCAATGGCGGATGGGTCGGTACTGTTGGTGGAAATCGAGCGCGGTACGCTGTCGCGCGTCGACCAAAAGGGGCGCGTCGAGGTCGTCGCACAGACCGGCGGTGGCCCGAACGGTGCTGCGATCGGCCCGGACGGCAAGTGCTACCTCTGCAACAACGGCGGATTCCGCTGGCATCATGAGGCGGATGGCTACATGCGACCATCCGGCCGCGCCGACGATTACTCGGGCGGGCGCATCGAGCGCGTCGATTTGTCCACGGGTGCCGTCGAGGTGCTCTACCGCGAATGCGACGGAGTTCCCCTCAAAGGGCCCAACGATATCGTTTTCGACGGCAAGCGCGGTTTCTGGTTTACCGATCTGGGCAAGGTATACGGGCGCCAGATGGATCGCGGCGCGGTCTATTACGCCCGCACGGACGGAAGCCTCATCAGGGAAGCCGTATTCCCGATCATCACACCCAATGGTGTGGGGCTCTCGCCCGACGGCAATACGCTGTACGTCGCGGAAACCGAGACCAGCCGCCTGTGGTCGTTCCGGATCACCGGCGAGGGTGAACTGGAGAGACAGCCGTGGCCTTCGCCCCATGGCGGAAAATTGGTGGCGGGCCTGCCCGGCTACCAGCGCTTTGATTCCATGGCGGTGGAAGAAAACGGCAATGTTTGCGTCGCGACTCTGATACGCGGCGGCGTCAGCGTGATCTCCCCGGCGGGCGAGTGGCTCGAATTCCACGAAGCTTCAGAGCACTATTGTACGAACCTGGCGTTCGGCGGTGCCGGCATGCGCAAGGCCTACGTGACCCTGTCCACTTATGGCACGTTGCTGGAAGCCGACTGGCCGCGCCCGGGCCTGCGCCTGCATTACCAGGACTGAAACCGCGGGCGGCGCGGTTCATAATGGCGCCGGGCGCATCCAACTTCCGTGAAAGGAGTGGCACATGGAACACAGCTACAAATTCTCGGTAAGCCATACTGAAACCAGCGAATTCAGGGACGACGGCCTGCGTCCCTTCTTCCAGTATCGTGACCTCGGCATCCGCGACTCAACCAACGGCGCAATCGTGGCGCATGTCATCCGTGCCAAGCCCGGCATGCAGATGCAACCGGAGCGCCATCACCATGAAGTCCAGTTCCAGATGGTGTACGTGCTCAAGGGCTGGGTGAAATTCAACTACGAAGGCGTGGGCGAAGTCACCTTGAAGGCCGGCTCCTGCGTGCATCAGCCGCCGGGAATAAAACACACCGAGTTGGCGCATTCGGATGACTTGGAGTTGATTGAGATTGTGATGCCGGCGGACTTCAAGACCGTGACGGATGGAAAGCCGTGAATGCCGTGACTGCGTGACTATCGTTTCAATGCCCTGGCTTCGCCTTTACGAGTCACGACAGTCACGATAGTCACGCAGTCACGAACAACCTCTTCATATAACGACATGACTCTCTCCGTCCGCAAGCGCCGTTAACCAGTATCCTCATGCAATCCGCCGAATCGCATTCCTTGCGCACCGTAGCCGCCCGGCTCACGCCGGGCGAGGACTTGCGCGATGCGATCGAGCGCCTGGCGCACGAGCATCACGTCGAGGCCGGCTGCGTGCTCAGCGCGGTGGGCAGCCTTACGATGGCAACATTGCGGCTGGCCGGTGCGGAAACTTTTGCGAAATTCACCGGCCCGTTTGAAATCGTCTCGCTCTCGGGCACGATATCGCCCAGCGGCGTGCATCTGCATCTGTCGATCGCCGGTGCCGACGGCAAAGCGGTCGGCGGACATCTCGTGCATGGTTGCGTCGTCCATACCACGGTGGAGATCGTGGTGGCCGACATGGGCGGAGTGCGTTTTGCGCGCGTGCCGGATGCAACGACGGGATACAAGGAACTCAATATCTGGGGCGCCGGCTGAAAGTAACGCAGGGAAAGCCAAACTGGCCACAGAGGACACAGAGGTTACAGAGAACGGCAAGAAAAAACCGCCAGGCACGTAGCAGATAGGAGTTCGACCGTCTGGAGTCGGATTCCATTTCCTGGAATTTTATTTTATTCTGCTTTTCTCTGTGTCCTCTGTGACCTCTGTGGCAAAAGATTGATATTGAAATTTAACCGGGGAGGAAAATAACAATGGCACGCATACCCATCAATCCAGGAACAATCGACTGGTCGGGCGAAAACCCCGGCATGTATCTGAAGGACAAGGTCGACGGACCGTTCGTATCGCTCATCAGCTATTTCCGCGTCGTCCATTCTCAGCATGGCAAGGGACATGCGGCCTTCATGCTGCTCGATCCTCATGGTGACGGCAAAAACCCGAAGAAGCCGAACGTCTGCCTGACCGACAATGAACCGCTGGCCGACTACGTGAAGAAGGGTTTCGTGACGTACTTCGGCGCTTTCAAGGGGGCGACCGGGCTCGCCAATCTTCAAGTGAAGCCGGCGTGGGATTTCATGGCGGGCGGCGACGGCAGCAGCGTGCACACCGAATGGTTCCGCTCCGCCATCGGACAGGTCCAGCTTTCCTGGAACAAACTGGGCGCGCCTTTCCTGGTCGAATTCGACAAGGAACGCTCCGCCACAGGCAAGCATGAAATGATTTCGCTGTTCGTCGATTCGCGCTCGTGCAGCGCCACTATCAACGGCAGTCCCGTTGCCGGCCAGGCCTTCCCGCGCGAGTTCGCCGGCAAGAAGGACAGCAGCACGGCGTTTCTCGCTTTCAGCGAGACGTGGGTAAAAGCCTGAAGGGCCGTGAATATCGTGAATGTCGTGAATGCCGTATCTCAAGCGCGAGGTTTCGCGCGAGCATTCTTTAGCCCTTACGACATTCACGCATTCACGTATTCACGACATTCACGAACAAAGGCCTAATCATGTGCGGCCAATGGCGGCTCGATCAGCAGGACCTTGATACGTATCGGACCGACGGTCTGCTGAAGTCGCCGTTCCGGATTCCGGACGAGCAGTTGGGGCGCATGCGCGAGTCGCTGGACAAGTTGCTGCGCGACAACGCGCACCTGGCGCCGGAGACGCTGGTGTGTCCGCACATTCCCTACGGCAAGACGCATGACGAAGCGGCCGCGGCGCAGTGGCTCGAATATGCGCGCCACCCGGGCATCCTCGACCTGGTGTCGCAGCTCATCGGCGAAGACATCATCCTCTGGGGCAGCCAGGTGTTCTGCAAGCCGGCGCTGACCGGCAAGGAGATCCCCTGGCACCAGGACGGGCAGTACTGGCCGATCCGCCCGATTGCGACCTGCTCGGTCTGGATCGCGCTCGACGACGCAATGCCCGAGAACGGCTGCATGCGCTACATTCCCGGATCGCATGCCAACGGCAGCATCTACCGGCATCGGGTCACCGACCGCAGCGATGTCGTGCTCAACCAGGAAGTCGAACCCTCGCAGTTCGACGAGACCAGCGGCCGTGACGACGCGTTGAAGGCCGGGCAGTTTTCATTGCATGACGTTTATCTGATTCATGGATCGAACGCTAACCGTTCGCCGAAGCGCCGCGCGGGCTTCGTGATCCGTTACATGCCGGCGGCTTCCGTGTTCGAGCGAGCAACCGGCGACGAACATGTCCAGTCGGGCGTCACCTTCAGCATGAGCAAGCGGCCTATCTGGCTGCTGCGTGGCAAGGATCGCAGCGGCCGCAACGACTTCACCGTCGGGCATGGCAAAGATTACGCGCTGGTGCCGCGGATTTCGGACGAAGAGGGATCTGAACCAGAATAGTGGTACATCTCAACGCAAAGGATTCTTCACAATACCCCCTTCAGGGGTACGCAAAGGACGCAAAGGAAGGCGAAAAAAAGATGACGGTGGTGAGGTCAATCAGGCGATCTCGCGAAAGGGAGTAAGGCGCATCATGATCAAACTCAGCGCAGTTCTGGCCGCTTTTCTGGCGGCGGTTATCTCGTTGCCGACCTTTGCTGCCGATAACGGCGCCAAAGCGCAATTCGAACAACTGCTCAATACGTACAGCAAAGGGCTCGCGAGCAAAGACGTCGACGGCATTCTCGACCTCTATAGTTCCGATCCGGTGTTCATGCCCGAGTACGCGCCGCCCGCGGTCGGCCGCGAGGCCGTGCGCAATGCCTACGAATGGGTTTTCGCGACGCTGAAGCTCGACGGGCATTTCCAGGTTCACGAAGCGGAAGTCATCGGCGACACGGCGTGGGTCCGCACCAATTCGACGGGACGGTTCACCGTGATCGCGACCGGCATGGAAGCGGACGTGGCCAACAGCGAGTTCTTTCTGTTCAAGCGAGAAAACGGCGCCTGGAGAATTCATCGCTACATATTCACGGCATCCGCTCCTCCGCCCCAGGCGAAGTGAGCAGGAGAATTCCGGGCTTCCGGCACCACGGTATGGTCAGGCCAGCGCCCGAACTTCCCGCGAGGCCTGGCCGAGCACCTTGAGCGCAGAGTTGAGGAAAAGGCTTGCGATGACGGCGCCGACGATAATGTCCGGCCAACGAGAGGCGAGCAGATAGCTGCTTGCGGCGGCGAGGAGCACGCCGGCGTTCGCGATCAAGTCATTTCGCGAGCAAAGCCAGGTGGAACTCATGTTGAGGTTGTCGCCACGATGACGGTAAAGCAGAAAAAAGCAGACCAGATTCGCGGCAAGCGCGATGCCTCCGACCACTCCCATCGCTTCGACGTTGGGCATGATCGGATGGAACGCTTTGTAGGCGGCTTCTCCGAGCACGCCCACGCCAAAAGCGAACATGAAGCCGCCCTTCGCCAGAGCGGCGCTCGCCTGCCAGCGTACCGAGCGCGCAAGCACGAAGAGGCTGAACCCGTAGACCAGGGCGTCGCCCAGCATGTCGAGGGCGTCTGCGAGCAGCGAAGTCGAATGTGCCAGCAGGCCGGCCCAGCCTTCCGCCAGAAACATCAGCGCATTGATGGCCAGCACGATCCACAGCACGCGGGCGTGGGTTTCGCGCATTGCCGTTATTTCGCAGCTCTTGTCTTCGCAGCAACTGGCCGACAATTTATTTCCGCCCTTTTTCTGATATCCCGGGATATTCTATCGGATAGGGGGCTCTCACTCGATATCGTAATTTTGACTCCTCGAGACCCTTGACTGACACGGAGCATGCGCCGGCGCCGCCGCTCTGCCCGGCCAGGTTAGCCGAAAACTTTCGACCCTTTCCGCTGTCCAGACTCTCGATATCCAACAGGAATTCGCCATGCATACACATGATCTTTCAGGCTGGACCCACGACCATCTGTTCGACGAGGGAAACCATGCGGCTGAGCGCGGGACCCGTGCTGTGATGTGGATTACGGCTGCCATGATGATTGTGGAAATCGCGGCAGGCCTGTG
The DNA here is from genome assembly GCA_036394495.1 of Burkholderiales bacterium. Taxonomy (GTDB): domain Bacteria; phylum Pseudomonadota; class Gammaproteobacteria; order Burkholderiales; family JACQAP01; genus JACQAP01. The sequence goes on along the minus strand of DASWEZ010000023.1, from coordinate 2,424 downwards.
GTTCAACTCGATGGCACTCCTGGCCGACGGATGGCATATGAGTTCGCACGCCATTGCCATCGGCCTGAGTGCCTTCGCTTATGCGGCCGCACGTCGTTATGCAGTCGATCCGCGGTTCGCGTTCGGCACCTGGAAAATCGAGGTGCTCGGCGGATTCGCCAGTGCCATTTTTCTGCTGGGTGTCGCCGCACTCATGGTATTCGGTTCGGTCGAGCGTATTTTTTCACCGCAACCGATCCATTTTCGGGAAGCGATGATCGTCGCGATGGCCGGACTTCTCGTCAATATCGTCTGCGCGATCATCCTGGGCAGGGCGCACGATCATCAGGCCCCGGGTGTGCATGACCATGGCGGGCACAAACACCAGGAGCATCATCACGATCTGAATCTGAAATCGGCCTATACGCACGTGATCGCGGATGCTGCGACATCGGTTCTCGCGATCGTGGCGCTGGCCGGCGGATGGTTCTACGGGTGGTCGTGGCTTGATCCCGTCATGGGGATCGTCGGAGCCGCGCTGGTCGCCGCCTGGGCGAAGAATCTTCTCGCGGAAACCGGCAAGGTGCTTCTGGACCGGGAAATGGACCACCCTGTCGTCGAGGAAATTCGCGAAGCGGTGGAGACCGGGCCCGATGCCGGGGAGACTCGCATTGCCGATTTGCACGTCTGGCGCGTCGGCAAGCAATCCTACGCATGCGCGGTAAGCCTGGTCACCCACGACGAGGCGCTGACGCCTCAGCGTGTCAGGGAACAACTTGCTCAGCATGAGGAAATCGTCCATGCCACGGTCGAAATCCAGCGCTGCCAATAGACTTGCGACGCAGGCATGACCCCGCGTGCAACGTGGGCGATACGTACTGTAGCGCGCCGGGCAACGGACTGACTTCCTGCGTCGGGCACTGCCCGGAATTACCGGGTAAGCGGGGCAAAGATTCCCGGCCGAGGGACCAAAGGGGCATGCCGGGGCATGCTCCCCCCAATCGCGCGCGGACGTGAAAAACCTTAGCCTTTCTCCACCTTGCCGCCTTTTGCGAGGCATTGCTTTTCGCTCATCGACATCCAGCCCTGGCCCTTGCAGGCGTTTTTCCCGCTACATCCGTTTTTGGCGGACGAGCACTCGCTCTTTCCCTTGCAGGCATTGACGCCTGCGCATTGCACCTTGGCTTCCTCGGCATTTGCCGGTGAGACAACGACTGTACCGCTTAAAAACAAACTCGCGGCCGCGGCGGCGATGGCGGCACCCGAGAACGCCTTCACTACATTTCTCTTGCTTGAGTTCATTTTCGACTCCTGTTGCTTACTGGTTGATAAGAGTTACGACCAACACGTACTACATAAACCCGCGATGAAGTTGGAACCATGCCCATTCATGCAATCGTCCGGACCTTACCGCGTATCCACACCAAACAGAGAACTCGACTTCGCTGCGGAGGGCTGGTCTACCTGCACGGCCATACGCGACATCCGCTTCCGACGCGGCCGGCGCAACAGCAGGTAGACGGCAGGTACCACGAACATCGACAGCATCGGTGCGGTGATCATGCCGCCCACCATCGGAGCTGCGATGCGCTGCATGACTTCCGAACCGGTTCCGGTTCCGTACATGATCGGAACAAGTCCGGCGATGATGACCGCCACCGTCATGGCCTTCGGACGCACCCGAAGCACCGCACCTTCACGGATCGCATCGAGAAGGTCGACCTCGCTGGTCTTCCCTGCCGCGAGGCGAGCCTCCCAGGCATGTTTCAGGTACAGCAGCATGATGACGCCGAATTCCGCCGCTACGCCGGCGAGCGCGATGAATCCCACGGCACTCGCCACCGACAGATTGTGCCCGAGCAACCACAGCAGCCAGATGCCTCCTGCCAGGGCGAATGGCAATGTAGCCATGATCAGGAAGGCTTCGTCGAAGCGCTTGAACGTCAGATACAGCAGCACGAAGATGATCAGCAGGGTGGCCGGCACGACTATCTTCAGCTTTGCCGTTGCACGCTCCAGAAACTCGAACTGCCCCGACCAGGAGATCGAATAGCCGGCAGGCAGTTTCACCTCTTTCGCCACCACTTGCTGCATATCGCGCACCGCCGAACTGAGATCGCGCCCGCGTATGTCGATGTAGACCCAGCCCGACAGCCGGGCGTTTTCGCTCTTCAGCATCGGCGGCCCATCGTTGATCTGGATCGCCGCCACGTCGCCGAGCCGGATTTGCGCGCCGCGATCGGTCAGCACCGGTAACTGCCGCAATTTTTCGAGCGAATCACGGACTTCGCGCGGATAGCGCATGTTGATGGGAAAGCGTTGCAATCCCTCGACCGTCTCCCCGATATTGTCACCGCCGATGGCGGCGGAGACGATGCCCTGCACATCGGCGATGTTCATGCCGTAGCGGGCCGCGGCGTCGCGATCGATCTTCACGTCCACGTA
>DASWEZ010000022.1:0-20715 GCA_036394495.1 Burkholderiales bacterium | reverse complement strand
TTCGCCGTTGCGTAAGGGAAAGGCGCTCACTTCTCTATGGTTCCTTCTTCGGTTTTTCTCGGCTCGTTCTTCTTCGGCTTGTCGCTGTCTTTCGGCAGGTAAAGCGAGCCCTTCTGGCCGCAGGCGGATACGAGAAAGGCGAGGACGATCAGGATGCAGAGGCGGCGCATGGAGGATTCCCGGACAGAGGCCGAGTTTAGCACGGCGGATTGTCTCGACCGCACTGACCGTAAGACGCTGAACCGGAATTCACCACAGAGGCACAGAGGAAAGCCAAAACGGGGAAGAACTGAAGAACATTCGGAGAGTTAAAAGTATCGCCGATGCCAAGGAGACTGCAGAAAGTGGATTCTCAAATTCGAATGTTGTTTTGCTTCTGCTTTCCTCTGTGCCTCTGTGCCTCTGTGGTGAAAATCGCCTTGGTCCGGAGAGTCAGATGTCCATGTAGTAAAGGCCCATGCGGTTGAGCTCGGCGCAGGCTTCGCGATAGTGGGGCGCTACGGAAGCGACGATTTTCCAGAAACGTCGCGAATGATTCATTTCGATCAGGTGGGCCAGTTCGTGGACGATGACATAGTCGATCGTCGACTGCGCAGCCTGGATCAGCCGCCAGTTCAGGCGGACTTCGCGCTTCACGTTGCAGCTGCCCCAGCGGGTACGCGCACTGGAAAGGAAAAGGCGTGGCAGCGGCACGCCGAGGCGCGGGGCCAACTCGCTAATCCGGCCGGCGAAATTCGATTGCGCGTGGCGGCGATACCATTTGACGACGGCGGCTTTGACCGAATCCGTGTGAGCCGGATCCGCGAGCGCGATCTGCAGGCGGTCCCCATCCTGCAAAGTCGCCAGCGTCGCGATTGCGTCCTGCGTCAGATCCAGGCTCAGATCGCGGCCGAGATACCTGACCTTGTCGCCTTGCGTCCACGACTGCGCGCGGGCCGGCAAGGCACTCCAGACATCCAGCTTCTTCAACACCCATGCCTCGGCATCGCGGATGACACCGACGATGCGCCGTTCCGAGCTGCGCCAGGGGGCGCTGACCGTCAGGCCATGCTCGTCCACGGTCAGCACGATGCTGCGGCGCTGCTGGCTGCGCTTCAGGAGGTAGGCGACGTCGCGGTCGCGCAGCCGGATGCTTTTCGGCTCGGAGACCGCGGTGACCGGGAATAGGTCGCTTATGAGCGAGCGCTCCCGAGGCGGGTGACTTCGTTTTCTATCCAGTCTTCAGCTTTCCGGTTGACGTCGTCCGGGGTCATCCCCGACGGATCGATCACCGGGCCGATGCTGACGGTGATGGTCCCGGGATATTTTACGAAAGAATTTCGGCCCCAGACGGTTCCCGCATTATGCGCGATCGGCAGGACGGGCGTCTCGGTCTTGCAGGCCAGCCACGCGCCGCCAAGACGGTAGCGGCCGCGCTTGCCCGGAGCGATGCGCGTGCCTTCCGGAAAAACGACGATCCACCACCCGTCGGACAACCGGCTCCTGCCCTGCTCCAGCGTTTGCTTGAGCGCGCGAGTCGCGGAACCGCGGTCGATCGCTATCGGACTCATCATCGCCAGTCCCCAGCCGAAGAAGGGCACGCGCAGCAACTCGCGCTTGAGCACCCAGACCTGCGGCGGAAGGATGACCTGAAACGCCAGCGTTTCCCAGGCCGACTGATGCTTGGACAGGACGATGCAAGGGGTCCGGGGAAGGTTCCCGCGCCCGACCACGCGGTAGCGCACGCCGCAAATCATCCACGCCATGCGGATGACCAGGTGCGACCAGGCCGTGATGATGCGATAGCGCGTTATCGGCCTGAAGGGGAAAGTGAGCAGCGAGATGACGGCGAAGACGACGGTGACGGCGAAGCGCAGGACTTCATAGACGACCGAGCGCAGGATTGCCGCAACCACGTTCATGCAACGATGTGGCGTACCGCCTCGGCCAGATCGGCGAAAACCGGCGTGCCTTCGGGCAATCCGCCGGCGGCCTTGGTCTTGGCTCCCTTGCCGGTCAGCACCAGTATCGGCTGTGCTCCCGCCGTAGCGGCGGCCTGCAGGTCGCGCAGCGAATCGCCGACGCTGGGCACGCCCGCGAGATCGACGTTGAATCGCTGGGCGATGTCGATGAACATGCCCGGCTTGGGCTTGCGGCAATCGCAATTCGCCTCCGCCGCATGCGGACAGTAAAACAAGGCATCGATGCGACCGCCGACCTGGGCGAGGACGCGGTACATCTTGTCGTTGATCGCGTTCAGCGCACCCATGTCGAGCAGCCCGCGGCCGATGCCGGACTGGTTGGAGGCGACGACGACGTGGTAGCCCGCATGGTTGAGCTTCGCGATCGCCTCCAGGCTCCCCGGGATCGGCTTCCACTCCGTGGTGTTCTTGATGAACTGATCGCTGTCCTGGTTGATGACGCCGTCGCGATCGAGGATGACTAACTTCATAGTGAACAGTGATCAGCCAACGGTGAACGGAAAAACCGGTGGCGGATTTGTGATGATTTTACCGTTTGCCGTTCACGGTTCACTGTTCACTTCCTTTCAAGCGGCCAGCTTGGAAATATCGGCAACCTGGTTCATAAGTATGCCGAGTTCCTGTAGCAAAGCAGCTCTATTCACTCGTACTGCCTCGTCCTCAACCATGACCATAACCTCTTCGAAAAAGCGATCGACGATCGATTTGATGGTTGCCATGAGCATCAGATTGCCGGAATAGTCGCCAGCGGCAAATTTTGTAGAGGCGATAGGGCGAATTCTACTAACCGCGTCCATTAGGTCGATCTCTGCCGGTTCGGTCATGAGTTCGCGCTTTGGTGGCATAAACTTATAGCCGATAGATTCGTTTTTCTTGATTATGTTTAGGACACGTTTATTTGCAGCTGCTAACGAAGCAGCCTCTGGAAGAGAACCGAATTTTTCTACTGCGGCAACTCGCGCTGTTATTTCATCGAGTGGAGGTCGCATAGAAATGACGGCATCCACAGCATTCCGATCGTGAATCCCTGACAGTTGATTGCGATAGCGTTCGTAGATGAATTCCGTGATCGGAAGGACGATCTCTCCGCCCATCGTGCCAGGCTTGTACAGTTTCACGGCTTCTTCGAGCAGCGCCGGCAGTTGCAATGCGAGAGCTTTCCCCGTTGTTTTGGATGCTGCGCCGAGAAGCTCGAATGCACTGATCAGTCCGAGCGCGGCGCGCCGCAACCCGAAGGGATCCTTGTCGCCGCTAGGTTGCAGCCCGATGCCCCAGATTCCCACCAGGGTTTCCGTGCGGTCCGCGATAAACAGGCACATGCTCACCAGGTTCGCGGGATCCGATTGCTCATCCATGCGAATCTTGTATTGGTCGCCGATCGCGTCGGCGACCTTCGGGTCTTCGCCGTCGGCCAGCGCATAGTAGCGGCCCATGATGCCTTGCAGTTCCGGGAACTCGCCGACCATGTTGGTGACCAGGTCCGCCTTGGCCAGCAGGGCGGCACGATCCGCCAGTGCGGGATCGGCCCCGATCTTCTGTGCAACGACTCTCGCCAGCGTACGAACGCGCCCGACCCGGTCGAGCTGGCTGCCCAGCTTGTTGTGATAAACGACGCTGCCCAGTTGCGCAACCCGGTCGGCCAGCCTGGTTTTCTTGTCGGTTTCAAAGAAAAACCGTGCGTCTGCCAGTCTTGGCCGCACTACACGCTGGTTGCCCTCGACGATGTCCTTCGAGTTGGCGAGCCGCATGTTGGAGACGATCAGGAAATTGTTGGTCAGCTTGCCGTTCGCGTCGAACAGCGGAAAATATTTCTGGTTCTGGCGCATCGTCAGGATCAGGCACTCCTGCGGAACGCTCAAGTATCCGGTTTCGAACTCCCCGATATAGATGGTTGGAAATTCGACCAGCGCGGTAACTTCATCCAACAGCGGCGTGTAGTCCGCCTCCGGGCCGAGGGAAGACTTGAGCGCCTGGGCTTTTTCCGAAAGTTGCCTGGCGACCTCGTTTTTGCGCTTCTCGAAATCGGCGATGACCTCGCCTTCGTTTTCGAGCCTGGCTTCGTATTCATCCGCCCGTTCGAGCGATATGTTCGTCGTGCCTTGAAACCGGTGGCCGTGGGTGATCCGATCGGCCGTCAGGCCCAGCGCGGAAACGCCCAATATCTTGTGGCCGTGCAGGGCAACCAGCCCGTGGGCCGGGCGCACGAACTTCACGGTAGTGGTGCCGTCGGCAAGCTGGTAGCTCATCACCTTCGGGATGGGCAGCTTCGCGATCGCGTCCTCGATCGCTTTGGACAACGCTTGCTCGAGCGTCTGACCTACCGCCACGGTGCGCAGAAAGACGCTGTCGGCCTTGCCGTCCGGCTTGATTGCAAGGGAATCGGATCCGACTTTGGTATTCGCGGGTGCATCGGCAAGTTGTTCGCGTTGCATCGAGGCGAGTTTCTTGCGTAGCGCGTCGCTCCAACTGCCATCGTCCTTGCGCGCGACCGCGGCGGGCATGAGCTTTTGTTCAACCGGGCGGTCATTGGCCTTGGGCAGGACGGATGAGATGTAAACCGCCAGGCGGCGCGGCGTGGCGAAAGCCTTCGATTTGGAAGTGGCGTCCAAGAGTCCGCTGCTCTTCAGGCTCTCGACGATGCCTCCCGCAAACGCGTCGCCCAGGCGTTTCAGCGCTTTGGGGGGCAGTTCTTCGGTGAACAGTTCGACCAGAAGGTTGGCGCTCATGGGCCGGCCACCTCCGCCACCAGCATGGGTGCGCAGTTGCCGAGCTGTCGGTGTCTGGCGGCAATCGCGGGCGGTCGCATCCCCATGAAGTGGGGCCCCTGCTTCCTGCTCATGCCGCCCTTTCTTTCTCGGCCAAAGCCGCCTTCATCGCCGCAACGTCGACGCCGAGTTTTTGCAGTTGCTCCGGTTTGCTCATCGGGAAGCCGTTGCGCAGCCGCGAATCGAAATAGGCCTGGGAAACGCTGCGCGCGAGATTGCGGATGCGGCCGATGTAGGCGGCACGCTCGGTCACCGAGATTGCGCCGCGCGCATCCAGCAAGTTGAACGTGTGCGCGGCCTTCAGCACCATTTCGTATGCGGGCAGCGCGAGTTGCGCCGCCATGAGACGCTTGGCTTCCGCCTCGTAGTCGTTGAAATGCTGGAACAGGATGACCGTGTTCGACTGCTCGAAGTTGTACGTCGACTGTTCGATCTCATTCTGGTGATAGACGTCGCGGTAGGTCAGTCCCGGCGTCCAGACCAGGTCGAACACGTTGTCCACGCCTTGCAGGTACATCGCCAGGCGCTCGATGCCATAGGTGATCTCGCCGGTGATCGGCTTGCAGTCGAGCCCGCCGACTTGCTGGAAGTAGGTGAACTGCGTGACTTCCATGCCGTCGAGCCAGACTTCCCAGCCGAGGCCCCACGCACCCAGCGTCGGATTCTCCCAGTCGTCCTCGACGAAGCGGATGTCGTGGGCCTGGGGATCGATGCCGAGTGCGCGCAGCGAATCCAGGTAAAGGTCGATGATGTCGAGCGGCGAGGGCTTCAGCACCACCTGAAACTGGTAATAGTGCTGCATGCGGTTCGGGTTCTCGCCATAACGGCCGTCCTTCGGACGGCGCGACGGTTGCACATAGGCGGCGCGCCAGGGTTCCGGTCCGATGGCCCGCAGAAACGTTGCAGTGTGCGAAGTCCCTGCGCCTACTTCCATGTCGTAGGGTTGCAGGATCGCGCAGCCCCGGTCACCCCAGTAGCGCTGCAGCGTTAGAATCACTTCCTGGAAGTTCAACATCGATGAATTCTGCAAGGAAATTCAGGACTTGAGCGTCCCGAAGGAAAGCCTGAATTGTACTCAAAACCGCCTGCTTTAACGAGGATGAAGCAATGATGCTGCGACTTTTCCCTCTGGTATTCGCGCTGCTATCGCCGCTGTGGTTGTCTGCCGCCGCTGCGTCCGGGGATGCTCCGTCGCCATGGGGACCGGCGAAGATCGTGGAGAAAACCTATAGCAAGCAGAAAGTGGTGTACGACGTATCGGTCAAGACCGTCGCGCAACTGGAGAACGTGCTGGACCGGGCGAGCTATCTTTCCGCCCTGAACGACGCCGATCCTTTCGACAGCAAGATCGTCATCGTGCTTCACGGGGATGAGATCGCGTTCTTCGCAACCCGGAATTATGAAAAGTACCGGGAACTGATGGTGCGCGCGCAGAGCCTTACGGTGGGGGGCATCGTCGACATCCGCATGTGCAGGGTGTCAGCACATCGCCGCGGATTCGAGCCGCAGGACATCCACGGTTTCGTCATCATGGTGCCGATGGCGGATGCCGAGATCATCGACCTGCAGAAGCAGGGTTTTGCCTACATGCAGTGATCCTACAATCAGGTGTATCAGACTTTCCTGTGAGTAGAGGCAGGCAGTTGGGCGCAAGGTTAAAAAAGCACTCACCGCCAAGGACGCCAGGGACGCGAAGGAACGTCAAGGGCAAGGAAAGGTACAAAGGGCAATCCCGTGATCTGGGGCTAACAGGCATTGTCTCCCGTCGAGATTTGTTTTCTCCGGTTTTCCTTCGCGTCCCTGGCGTCCTTGGCGGTGCGTTTTCTTGCTTTCGTGGTTCAAGTGCCGTATTTAGATCGATCCGCCGGTGGCGGTGCCCGCATCAGCGAATGCGAACGGCGCGGCCGATAATGAGCGGGATCAGGAGCATCGCCAGCACCAGCGCGAGGACTCCCGCATTGCCGAACATGATGTAAGGCGTACTGCCCTGATAGCCGCGCACTTCGCCACTGACCTGCGTCGTCGTGAATTCGGGAGCCGCGGCGACGATGCGTCCTGCAGGATCGATGATGGCCGTAACGCCGGTATTGGTGGCGCGCAGCATGGACCGCCCGGTTTCCAGCGCCCGCATCTGCGCCATCTGCAGGTGCTGCCGCGACGCCACCGTATCGCCCCACCAGGCGTCGTTGGTGAAATTCGCCAGCATCGTGGCTTCAGGTAGCTGGCGGATGATTTCCTCGCCGAATGCATCTTCGTAGCAGATGTTCACCGCGATTTTCTGGCCGGCCACCTGCATCGGCTTCTGCACTTGCGCGCCATGCGAAAAATCCGACATCGGTATGTGCAGCAGGTTCATGATCCAGCCCAGCACCGGCCGCAGCGGAAAATAGTCGCCGAACGGAACCAGATGGTGCTTGCGGTAGGTCTGCGCCGGACCCGTGCCGATACTCATGACGCTGTTGAAATAACTTCCGGACACGTCGAGTTCCGGAACACCATACAGAATGTCGCCACCGTTGCGGACCGCGAGGTCGCCCAGCGCTTTCAAATACGCCGGCGGCACGTCGACATTGAGTATCGGCAGCGCGGTTTCCGGCATCACGATCAGCTTGCTGTGCGCCGAGCGCGCAAGTTCCAGATAGGTTTCCAGCGTGGCCAGGGCGCGCTCGGGACGCCATTTCAATTCCTGCGGAATATTTCCCTGCAACAGCGTCACGCTGGTGGGCTCGCCCGGCAGCGGTTGGGTCCATGGGTGGAATTTCAGAGCGGCGCCCGCGATCACCAGCGTGCCGGCAACGCAGACGGCCGCAATGAAACCGGGATACGGCTTCGGAAAAGAGCGGCGCCCGAGAAAACGGTCGATTGCACTGGCCGCGGCACCGGCACACACCGCGGTGACGAGGGATACGCCGAAGACGCCCAGCACTGGCGCGTAGCCCGCGAGCGGGCTCGAAGGCGCCTGCGAGTAGCCGATGGAGAGCCAGGGGAAGCCGGACAGCGCCCAACTGCGTACCCATTCCGAAACGGCCCACAGCGCGGGGAAGAACAGCATCAACCTGACCGGCGTGTTCGCACGCAAGCGTGGCAGGGCCGCCCCTACCAATGCCGGATAACAAGCCTGGATAAGACAGAACAGCAGGGTGAAAAGCGCCGCAATCGGCATTTCCATGCCGCCGTAGACATGCAGGCTCACATAAACCCAACTGGTGCCCACGAGGAACAGGCCTGCGCCGAAGGCGAAACCGACCGCCGCAGAGGTCTTGAACCCGGGGCAGCGCAGCCAGATCAGCAGCAGCCCCGTCAGCGACGCGACGGGAATGAAGTAGATCCCGAACGGCGCGAAGCCGAGCACGGCAATGGCGCCGAGAGAGAACGGCGCAAGGATAAAGCGCAGGAAAGTCAGGAGGCGGCCGGAACGGATGGCTGCGGAAAACTCAGGCAGCACTCTCCGTCCTGACTTTCTCGACCAGCAACGCGTGCAACCTGCGGCTGTCGGCGCGCACGACCTTGATGCTCAGGTCGCCGATGCGGAACTGCTCCCCGCGCTTGGGCAACCTGCCCAGATGGGACAGCACCAGGCCGCCGACGGTATCGAAATCTTCGTCGCTGAAATCGGTGCCGAAGGTCCTGTTGAAATCGTCGATTTCGGTCTGCGCCTTGACGCGGAACTGGCCGTTGCGGTCGAGGATGATGTTGGCCTCGGTCTCGTCGAAGTCGAATTCGTCCTCGATTTCGCCGACGATCTGTTCCAGTACGTCCTCGATCGTGACCAGGCCGGCTACGCCCCCGTATTCATCCACCACGATCGCGATGTGGTTGCGGTTGCTGCGGAAATCCTTGAGCAGGACGTTGAGCCGTTTCGATTCGGGAATGAACACAGCGGGCCGCAGCCGGTCGCGCACATTGAATTCCTCGCCCGCGTAATAGCTCAGCAAATCCTTGGCAAGCAGGATGCCGATGACGTCGTCCTTGTTTTCGCCGACCACGGGAAAACGCGAATGGCCGGTCTCGATGACCCACGGGATGAATTTCTCGGGCGCATCGCCGATGTCGATCACGTCCATCTGGGCGCGCGGGATCATGATGTCCCGTGCCTGCATTTCGGACACCTGCATGACGCCTTCGATCATCGCCAGCGCGTCGGCATCCAGCAGGTTGCGTTCGTAGGAACGCTGCAGCAGTTCGATCAGCTGATCGCGATCTTCCGGCTCGCGCATCAGCAATGCGCCCAGCCGTTCGAGCATCGATGGTTTGTGCGGGTCTTCTTCCATGCGTTTTAATGACAGTAAACAGTGAACGGTGAACAGCGAACAGGAGCGCCGGAGTGCCGCCGGATTCCACTGTTCACTGTTAACAGTTTACCGTTCACTAGTACTTGTAGGGATCAGCATACCCGAGCTTCATGACAATTTCTGCCTCGAGCGTTTCCATGGCCCTGGCATCGTCGTCGTTTTCGTGGTCGAAACCCTGCAAATGCAGCATGCCGTGCACGACCAGATGCGCGTAGTGCGCCTCGACGGGTTTGCGCCGCCTGCGCGCCTCCTTCGCAATCACCGGCGCACACAGAACGATGTCGCCGGACAGCGGCTCGATATCGGGGTACGCAAACGTGAGAACATTGGTCGCAAAATCCTTGCCGCGAAATTCGCGATTGAGTTTTCGGCCTTCGCGCCCTCCCACCAGCCGCAGCGTGACTTGCGCATCGGTTAGCAACGCCGCGCGTGCCCAGGACTTCATGCGCTGCCGCGAAGGCAGGCTGTCGCCGGCAACGCCGTACTGAACCGATAGCGCGAGCACGGAGGACGGCATGCGCACGAATTTGCGGACCGCCATTGCGCTCAGTCCGCCTTGCGCGCCTGGTGCCGTTCATAGGCCTGGACGATGCGCTGGACCAGCGGGTGGCGGACCACATCGTCGGCAAGAAACTGGGTAAAGGCGATGCCGCGTACCTCGCCGAGGATCATGGCGGCTTCCACCAGCCCGCTTTTCTGGCTTTTCGCCAGATCGATCTGGGTCACGTCGCCGGTAACGACGGCCCGGCTGCCGAAGCCGATGCGGGTCAGAAACATCTTCATCTGTTCGGGCGTGGTGTTCTGCGCCTCGTCGAGAATGATGAAGGAATGGTTCAGCGTGCGGCCGCGCATGAACGCCAGGGGCGCAATTTCGATCGCGCCGCGCTCGAACAGTTTGGCGACTTTCTCGAAGCCCATCAGGTCGTAGAGGGCGTCGTAGAGCGGCCGCAGGTAAGGATCGACTTTCTGTGCCATGTCCCCCGGCAGGAAGCCCAGGCGCTCGCCGGCTTCGACTGCCGGGCGCACGAGCACGATGCGCTTGACGGTGTCGCGCTCGAACGCATCGACGGCGCAGGCGACGGCGAGATAAGTCTTGCCGGTGCCCGCCGGGCCGATGCCGAAAGTAATGTCGTGTTCCCTGATCTGCCGGATGTACTGGATCTGGCGCGGGGTGCGGCCATGCAGGTCGCGGCGACGGGTCTGCAGCACCAGCGAATCGTCCTCCGTGGCCGGGGCGGCGGCGCCGGAAATCTCGATCAATCCGAGTTGCACATCCTCCAGGCTCACGTCGTGGGCGGCCTGCTGGTAGAAACGCTGCAACGCTTCGGCGGCAAGCCGCGACGGTTCCGGCGCGCCGGAAATGCTGAAATGCTCGCCACGGCGCGCAATGGACACGTCGAATGCGCTTTCGATCTGCTTCAGGTTCTCGTCCAGCGTGCCGCACAGGTTGGCGAGGCGCTGGTTGTCGACCGGAGTGAAGGAGAGTTCCAGGAGGCTCAAACGGGTTCTGTCAGGCGTACTTCGCCGCGCAAGGTATGCGCCAGTGCGGCGGTAATGTGCACGTCCATGAGTGCGCCGATCAGGCGCTTCGGGCTGGAAAAATTGACGACGCGGTTGTTGCTGGTACGGCCGGCCAGTTCCCGGGGATTCTTGCGCGACGCGCCTTCGACGAGGATGCATTCGACGTTGCCGACCATGCTCTCGCTGATGGCCCTGGCGCTTGCTTCGAGTGCAGCCTGCAGCCGGGCGAGGCGCGCCTGCTTGGTTTCCAGCGGCACCTGATCGGAAAAGCCGGCGGCAGGCGTGCCGGGTCGCGGGCTGTACATGAAGCTGTAGCTGTCGTCGAATCCGACTTCTTCGACGAGCTTCATGGTCTGCTCGAAGTCCTGTTCGGTTTCTCCCGGAAAACCGACGATGAAATCCGATGCGATCGAGACGCCCGGACGGGCCGCGCGCAGCCGCCTGACGATGGATTTGTATTCCAACGCGGTGTAGCCGCGCTTCATCGCCGACAATATCCGGTCGGACCCGGATTGCACGGGGAGATGCACATGGTCGACCAGCTGCGGCAGGCGCCGGTACGAGTCGACCAGGCGTTGCGAAAATTCCCGCGGATGCGATGTCGTGTAGCGCAGCCGCTCGATGCCCGGCATCTCCGCGAGATACTCCAGCAACAGCGCGAAATCCGCAATCTCGCCGTCGCTCATCGTGCCGCGGTAGGCGTTCACGTTCTGGCCCAGCAGCGTGATCTCCTTCACGCCCTGCTCCGCGAGGCCGGCGATTTCCGTGAGCACATCGTCGAACGGCCGGGAAACTTCCTCGCCCCGGGTGTAAGGCACGACGCAGAAGCTGCAATATTTGCTGCACCCTTCCATGATCGAGACGAAGGCGGTGCAGCCGTCGACTTTCGCCGGTGGCATGGCGTCGAATTTTTCGATTTCCGGGAAGGAGATATCGACCTGCGGCCGGCCGCTGCGCCGCCGTGCCTCGATCAGCTGGGGCAGGCGATGCAGGGTCTGCGGACCGAACACGACATCCACGTAAGGCGCACGGTCGACGATTGCCCCTCCCTCCTGGCTCGCCACGCAGCCGCCCACGCCGATGATGAGTTCCGGGCGCGCCTGCTTCAACTCGCGCAAGCGGCCAAGGGCGTGAAACACGCGTTCCTGCGCGTTTTCGCGGACCGAGCAGGTATTGAACAGGATGACATCGGCCTGCGCGGGATCGTCGGTCTTTTCGAACGCTTCGGCCGCCTTCAGGACGTCGGCCATCTTGTCCGAGTCGTACTCGTTCATCTGGCAGCCGTAAGTGCGGATGTAGAACTTCTTCATTCGGCAATGGCTACTTCGGGAGCGGAATCCGCGCCGCCTCGTCACCGTTCAGCAGCCATATGCTGGCGAGATCACCCCTGATATCGAGCGTGAACATGACCGGCGCGGTTTGCGTCTGCAGCGAGGCAGGCGTGATGATGAGATTGTTCCGGTTGAAGATGCGGCTGCCTGGCGAGAGGCGGTAGGTCTTGTCGCCGATCTTCATCGACGGATAGTCGTACGCTTTCATGTCGCCGCGCGTTGCCTGTTGCGGGAATACACGCTCGGCGCAGGCTTGCGTCGCGCAAGCCAGGGCCAGCACCGAAGCGAGGAGGGCGAACAGAAATTTTTTCATGGTCATCACTCCGGAATACGCCGGCGACCTGACGATGTCGGGCCGAACAAATGCTGCAAAGGGGTTGCACGCATTGTATCGCGCCGACAAAAAAGAGGGTTTGCATCGCTGCAAATCCCCCTTCTCCATCGCGCTGCGTTTGCGTGGTGGTGATAGGTGGACTTGAACCACCGACCCCAGCATTATGAGTGCTGTGCTCTAACCAACTGAGCTATATCACCGGAAGCCTGAATGTTCGTTCCTTGCGGGAAGGGGCGGACGGCGAGCCCGGGGATTCCTGCGCCCGGCAGGCGAAAAAAGCTGGTTAATGAAACCGGCCGCGCTTGCCTGGCTCTGCGCGGTTTCCCGCCCCTGCAACAGGGTGCGGAAGATTACTGACGCCCCCTGGCCTTGTCAAGGCAAGGCCGGGGACTGCCGCCGGTGCCACAACCTGTAGACTTTGCACATGAATGTCGATGTTGCGATCGTCGGAGGCGGCCCTGTCGGCGGCAGCCTTGCGCGGGCACTGGCGCCGGCCGGGCTCAGCCTGGCGCTGGTGGAAGCCAGGGCGCCGCGGCCGTTGCCGGCGACCGGTTTCGACCAGCGCGTGTACGCGTTGAACGGCCATAGCCGCCGCTTCCTCGAACGCTGCGGCATCTGGCAGCGTCTGTCGCCGGAACGCATCGCACCC
Organism: Burkholderiales bacterium; assembly: GCA_036394495.1. Classification (GTDB taxonomy): domain Bacteria; phylum Pseudomonadota; class Gammaproteobacteria; order Burkholderiales; family JACQAP01; genus JACQAP01. The sequence continues at coordinate 7,862 of DASWEZ010000022.1, read as the reverse complement.
ATTCGCGAAATGCGCGTGCTGGGCGACGACGCCTCGAAAATCGAATTCAGCGCCTATCGCAGCGGCGTTCCCGAACTGGCCGCGATCGTCGAGGAAGCCAACCTGCAACAGGCCTTGTGGTCGGCATTGTCGACCCAGGCCAATCTCACCCTGTTCCCGGGAGTCGAGTGTGTGAGCGCACGCTGGGACGATGCGCAGGCCACGCTTTCCTTATCCGACGGCAGGCAGATCGAGGCGCGTCTGGTGGTTGCTGCGGACGGCGCCGAGTCGGCAATGCGCAACGCAGCCGGCATCGCAACCAAAGTCCATGAATACGGACAAACAGGCGTTGTCGCGAACTTCCGGGCGGAGCGGGCGCACCGCGATACGGCATATCAATGGTTCTTGAATACAGGGGTGCTGGCGCTGCTGCCGCTACCAGGAAATCATGTGTCCATGGTCTGGTCCGCTGCCGATGCTGACGCAAAGGATCTGCTGGCCGCCAGCGCAGAGGAACTCGCGCGCAGGGTCGAACAGGCCAGTTCCGGTACGCTTGGCCGGCTGGAACCGGTGAGTGCCGCCGCCGGGTTCCCGCTGCGGCGCATGCGCGCTGCACGGCTCATCGCGCCTCGCCTTGCCCTGGTCGGGGACACTGCCCATAATGTGCATCCGCTCGCGGGCCAGGGGCTCAATCTCGGATTCGGCGATGCGCAGGCGCTGGCGGCCGTGCTGGCCGCGCGCGGCATGGAAAACGACGTCGGTGCGGTTTCATTGTTACGCCGGTTCGAACGCAGCCGGCGGGAAGACCTCCTGGCGATGGAAGCGGTAACTGACGGGTTGCAGGTGCTTTTCGACAGCAACCTGCCCGGCGTGAAGCGGTTGCGCAACGCCGGCCTGCGCCTGGTCAACCGGATTTCTCCATTAAAACGATTGCTCGTGAAACGAGCTTTGGGGTAAGCGGTCCAACGATGCCTTTCATCGTAAACAGAGGTTTTGCCTGTAAATCATGTTCATTCGTATCCTGACCGTCCTGTCTTGCGTGCTGGCGTTGCTGAGCGGCGTTGCCTGTGCCGACGAAGCGTCCATCCGCGCCGAGTTTATGAAGAAATATCCCCAGGCCAACGTCGAGAGCATCACCAAGACGCCTTATCTGGGCCTCTACGAAATGCTGGTGGATGGGGAAGTGCTCTATACCGATCCCGACTTCAACTACCTGATCGTCGGCAACATCATCGACACCAAGACCAAGATCAATGTCACCGATGCGCGCCAGCGCGAGATCGAGGATAAAAAGCTCAAGAGTCTCGCTTTTCCATTCGAACAACTTCCGTTCGATCAGGCAATCAAGAAGGTCAAGGGCAACGGCAGCCGCAGGGTGGCCGTGTTCTCCGATCCCGACTGCCCGTTTTGCAAGAAACTGGAAAGGGATCTCGACAAGGTCACCGATGTGACCATCTACATTTTTCTGTTCCCGATCGAGCAGCTGCATCCGAAGGCGCCCGAAATGGCACGCGCGATCTGGTGCGCGCCCGATCGCGTGAAAGCGTGGGATGAGTACATGCTCAAAGGCGTCGTGCCGAAGTTCCCCAAATGTGACAACCCGGTGGAGAAGCTGGTCGCCTATGGCCAGTCGAAGAAGATCAACGGCACGCCCACGATCTTTTTTGCGGACGGCAAACGCGTTCCGGGCGCCATTCCCGCCGAGCGGTTCGAGGAATTGCTCAACAAGGCCAGCGGCGCCGGCAAGTCGTAACGGGAAGTTGCGCACCACCGCCGACGCTCTAGAATTGGAGCGTCAACCTAACCGGCCAGGGAGCGGTGCGTGCACAGGGTCCGACAAACTTCTCCAGGGTCGTCGCCGGCGATATTCGGCCGCATGTCCGCGGCTGTCACCCTTTCCGCCGTGCTTCATGCCTTCCTGATCTATGGATTCTCGCTGCCGGCGGAGTCCGGCCCTGGCGCGCGGGTAACGGTCATCCATGCGCGACTGGATTTGCCGCAGCCCTCCGCAAATCCCCGACAGTCGAAAATATCCGAACGCAACCGTGAGCCGGAATCTGCCCGGCCCGCGCGCGCGGTGTTGCCGCCGGTATCGGATGCCATGGCGCAAGCTTTGACGGCGCCGGATTCTGCGACAGTAGCGGGCAGTCCCGAGCCGGTTGCTGCCGCAAGCAGCGACGCCGCGACGAGCCTGAATATCCCGGATCCCGTTCACTACCCGGCCAAGGATCTCGACATCTATCCGCAAGCGTTGAAGCCGATTACGCCGGCTTACCCGCAGGCGGCGCGCGACGCGCAAGTCGCCGGCTTTGTGACGTTGCAGGTATCGATCGACGAGGCCGGCCGTGTCGAGGGCACATCAGTGATGGATGCCGTGCCGGGCGGCGTTTTCGATGAGGTCGCGCAACAGGCGCTGGCGAACGCGGCGTTTTATCCCGCACAGAAAGACGGGCGTACGGTGCGCAGCCGGATACTGATCAAAGTCGAGTTCGATCCCGCTGCGGCGGATGCCGCGCAATGATCAAGGCGGTTTTGGCTGGAAGCCGCGTGGATACAGAATCCACATCCTGCCGCTTTGACGCATGCGTCCGGCGGATTGTCCCGCTTCATCCCCGAAGCCCCAGAAAAAATCCGCACGCACCGCGCCTTTGATGGCCGTGCCGGTGTCCTGCGCAACGACGAGGCGATTCAGGGGGCGCGCCGACAAGGGTGTGGTCGTGGACAGGAATACCGGTGCGCCGAGTGGCGTCGTCAGGGCATCGACGGCGATACTGCGTCCCGGTGTCAGCGGCACGCCTTGTGCGCCGATCGGTCCGAGCGGCGATGCCGGCAACTCGCGGAAAAACACATAGGCCGGATTCTGCTGCAGCAACGGCGCAAGCTTGCCCGGGTTCTTCGCAGCCCACAGCTTGATTCCCTGCATCGACGCCTTGTCCGCGCTCAGTTCGCCACGCTCGACCAGGACCTTGCCGATCGATTTATAGGGGTGACCGTTGTGTTCGGTGAAGCCCACGCGGACTGTTTCGCCGCCGGGCAGTCTGACGCGCCCCGAGCCCTGGACGTGCAGGAAGAACAGTTCTATCGGGTCGTCGACCCAGAGGATTTCCCGTCCGCGGACCGGGGCCAGGCCGCGCTCGATTTCCGCACGGGTGTAATAAGGAACGATTCTCTTGTCCTGCAGGCGGCCGCGCAGCCGGATGCCTTTGAGATCGGGGTTGCTCTCCGCCAGATCGATCACCAGAAGGTCGGGCGGCACGCCGTAGACGGGATAACGATAATTGCGGCCGAAGACGCGGCTGCCATGCAGCAGAGGTTCGTAGTAGCCGGTTACCAGGCCTTCGGTCCCGCCATCCGCGTTGTGCACCAGCCAGGGAACGAACGCGGATTCGAAGAATTGCCGCGCGGCCATGGGATCGGCCTTGCGGACCTGTGCCGCCGCAGTGCAGGCCGCGACCCACTCGGCTGCGCCCTTCAGGGCATTGCAGGACAGCAGGAAGGCGGGCAGGGCTTCCGCAAGGTTATCGTTGTTCCAGTCCGGCAACGCAGGCCACTCCTGCGATTCATAGCTGCGCGTCTGCGAAGGTTTCGGTGCAGCGACGATCGCCGGTTCGGGCGTGGATGCAGGTGGCGGTTCGGGCTGCGGAGGCGAAGGCGACGACGGAGCGGGTTCCGGAAAGGACTGCGCTGGTGGCGTGGTGTTGGGATTGGTTACACTCGCGCAACCGCCGGCGATCGTCGTGCATAACGCGAGCGCCAGCCATTTTCCTGTCTGCATTCGGTGCCTGAGCATGAATTTTCCGCGTTGCGAATATAACAAGGCAAACTCCGCCGGTCCGGGCCTGCTCCGATGATCTGGCTGATATTCGAAGCGGTTTTGTCCGTCGTCCTGTTCCTGCTCATCATCTGGTGGACGATGCCGCGCAAGCGCGATCAGGACCACGACAAGAAATAACAGCAGGGCGGAGAAAATCAACTGGGACACCGATTCAGCGGAATCGGAACGTCAGTGCAGCACGCGCGGGGCGCTCAGCGTGAACTCCGGTATCGGCGCGTCGAAAGCCACCCCGTCTTCGGCAACCATCTGGTAGCTGCCCCGCATGGTGCCCACCGGGGTCGGGATCGCGGTGGCACTGGTGTATTCGTAGCTCTGCCGGGGCTTCAGCAGCGGCTGCTCGCCGACCACGCCCATTCCACGCACTTCCTGAATCCGGTTCTCGGCATCGGTGATGATCCAGTGACGCGAGACCAGCCGGGCTGAAACGCTGCCGGAATTGACGATCGTGATCGTGTACGCGAAAACGTAGCGATTGCTGGCTTCGTCGGACTGCCCGGGAATATGGGTGGTCCTTGCGGTCACCGTGATGTCGTATTTCTTGTGTTCGGCCACCGCCGCATTTTGACCTGAATCCCCAGCAAGCGGCAAGGCCGAAAACGGTACAATGCCGCGGTCCTTCCGACCCGGCCCGACCATGTATCGCATCGCCCCGAGCATCCTTTCCGCCGACTTCGCCAGACTGGGGGAGGAAGTGCAGTCCGTCGTCGCCGCGGGTGCCGACATGGTCCATTTCGACGTGATGGACAATCACTACGTGCCGAATCTCACCGTCGGTCCCATGGTGTGCGAAGCGATCCGGCCGTTGACCAAAGCGGTGATCGACGTGCACCTGATGGTCAAACCGGTCGATCGCATCATCCCGGATTTCGCCAAAGCCGGCGCCAACATCATCAGTTTTCATCCGGAAGCCTCCGACCATGTCGATCGCACGATCGGACTGATCAGGGAATCCGGTTGCAAGGCCGGCCTGGTGTTCAATCCGGCCACGCCGCTGTCCTGGCTGGACTACACGCTCGACAAGCTGGACCTGGTCCTGATCATGTCCGTCAATCCCGGTTTCGGCGGGCAGAAATTCATTCCGGCGGCGCTCGCCAAATTGCGCGCCGTGCGGGAGCGGATCCTGAAATCCGGCCGCGAGGTCTGGCTCGAAGTCGATGGCGGCGTCAAGGTCGACAACATTGCCGAGATTGCGCGTGCGGGCGCGGACACCTTCGTTTCCGGGTCTGCAATTTTCGGCACCAGCGACTACAAAGCCACCATCACCGCCATGCGCGCAGAATTGTCGAAGGCAAGATCCTGACCATGCAGGAAAACCTTTGCACCGCCAAGGACGCCAAGGACGCGAAGGAAAAACAAAAGCAGAAGACCATTTCAGAGAAAAAAACCTGTGATTGGTGGTTAATTTCGGCTCGCAGGCTTGCTGTGTCCCTGAACTTATTTTCCCTTGTTTGTGGTTTTCCTTTGCGTCCTTTGCGTCCTTGGCGGTGAGCGTGTCGTTTGAATTTTCCGATTGAGATTAAGGCAGTGGCGTTCGACCTGGATGGCACGCTGGTCGAGACTTTGCCGGACTTGCACGAGTCCGCGAATCGCATGCTTGCGCAACTCGGCCGGCCTCCCGTATCCGAATCGGTGGTGAGGGCCTACGTCGGCGACGGGGTCGACCGCCTGGTCAAGCGCTTGCTGAGCGGGACGCCCGACGGTGAGCCCGATGCCGCGTCCTTCGAAAATGCCGCGCAGGACTTTCGCAGTCACTACGCAGCCGTGCTGACGCGCGCTTCCCACCCGTTCGCAGGTGCCATTTCCACCCTTGAAATCCTGCGCGGCCGCGGGTTCAAGCTCGCCTGCGTGACCAACAAACCCGCACGCTTCACGGAGCCGTTGCTGCAGGGCCTGGCGCTGACGGGCTATCTGGACCTGGTGCTGAGCGGTGACAGCCTGGCCCGCAAGAAGCCCGATCCGCTGCCGCTGGTGCATGTCGCCGGCGCCTTTGGCATCGAGCCGGCGCAACTCTTGATGGTCGGAGATTCTCCGGTCGATACGGGGGCTGCCCGCGCGGCCGGCTGCCCCGTGTTCTGCGTTCCCTACGGCTATCGCGGTACGCTGACGGTGCAACAGCTTGATTGCGATGCTATAGTACCGACGCTTTCCGATTTGCTGAATCTGATCACACTTGCGCGTTCATGAACTCGTCGAAACTTGAAAACCTGGGAATGGAAATTCGGGCCGGTTGGCGCTGGTGGCGCCAATCTGCGTCCTGGCGCCGCGTCTGACGCTACGTCGTTTCCGTTGTCCCGTTTTCGAAGTTTCAGGAGTTCATCATGACTGAGCAGGAATTCACGCAACTCGCCGCGCAGGGTTTCAACCGCATCCCGGTTGTGCTCGAAACCTTCGCGGATCTCGATACCCCGCTTTCCGTTTACCTCAAGCTGGCCAACAAGCCCTATTCCTATCTGCTCGAGTCGGTGCAGGGGGGCGAGCGTTTCGGCCGCTATTCCTTCATCGGCCTGCCGGCCGAGACGCGCTTCGAAGTGCGCGGCAATACCTGCAGCGAATACCGCAGCGGAGAATTGATCAGCAGCGCCGAACACCCGGATCCGCTGGAATTCGTTTCCGCCTGCCACGCGCGCATCAAGGCGGCGACGCGGCCTGATCTGCCGCGCTTCCTCGGCGGACTGGTCGGCTGCTTCGGATATGACACCGTGCGCTACATCGAGAAAAAGCTGGCCGGCGCCAACAAGCCGGACGCGCTGCAGACGCCGGATATCCTGTTGTTGCTGTCGGAACAACTGGTCGTGCTGGACAATCTTTCGGGAAAACTGTTCCTGGTGGTCTATGCCGATCCCGGCGCCGCAGATGCCTATGCACGGGCGCAACGGCGCCTGCAGGAATTGCTGTGGATGCTGCGCCAGCCGGTGGTCGTACCGCCGGAAGCGCCGATTGCGCCGGCGCAGCCGAGCTCGGAATTCAGCCGCGAGGCTTTCATCGCGGCAGTGGAGCGCGCCAAGCGCTATATCTTCGATGGCGACATCATGCAGGTCGTATTGTCGCAGCGCATGAGCCTTCCTTTTCGCACTTCGCCGCTGTCGTTGTACCGCGCGTTGCGGGCCCTCAATCCCTCGCCTTACATGTTTTACTTCGACATGGCGGACTTCCATGTCGTCGGCGCTTCCCCGGAAATCCTGGTGCGGCTGGAAAGCGGCATGGTCACGGTCCGGCCGATCGCCGGCACGCGCCCGCGTGGCGCGACGCGGGAGCAGGACATCGCTCTGGAGCAAGAGTTGCTGGCGGATCCCAAGGAACGGGCCGAGCACGTAATGCTGATGGACCTCGGGCGCAACGATATCGGCCGGGTCGCCAAGACGGGCAGCGTGCGCGTGACCGAGAACATGACGACGGAGCGCTATTCGCACGTGATGCACATCGTTTCCAACGTCGAAGCCACGCTCAAACCGGGCCTCGACGCGATGGCGGTACTGAAGGCGACTTTCCCGGCCGGGACGGTGAGCGGCGCGGCGAAAGTACGGGCCATGGAAATCATCGATGAGCTCGAACCGAGCAAGCGCGGCATTTATGCCGGCGCGGTCGGCTATCTCGGCTTCAACGGCGACATGGATCTCGCCATCGCGATCCGCACCGCAGTGGTAAAGGACGGCATGCTGTACGTGCAGGCCGGCGCGGGTATCGTTGCCGATTCGGTGCCGGAGAGCGAATGGACCGAAACGCAGAACAAGGCGCGCGCCCTGTTGCGCGCGGCCGAAATGGCGCAGGCCGGCCTCAACAGCGGCATTCGCTAGGGAGTTCACCATGCTGCTGATGATAGACAATTACGATTCGTTTACGTACAACCTCGTGCAGTATTTGGGCGAGTTGGGCGAAGACGTCAAGGTAGTGCGCAACGACGAAATCACGGTGGCACAGATAGTGGCGCTGAATCCGGAGCGTGTCGTCATATCTCCCGGCCCGTGCACGCCGAACGAGGCGGGGGTGTCCGTGCCGGTTATCCGCCATTTCGCCGGAAAAATCCCGCTGCTGGGCGTATGCCTCGGCC
>DASWEZ010000021.1:0-9987 GCA_036394495.1 Burkholderiales bacterium | reverse complement strand
CTCCGGGGTGCTGGTGCTGGTCGGGCTGCTCGGCATCGGGCTGATCCCGCGGCTGCAGACGCAGAAGGCCAATGCCGACATCCCGAAGGACAACAGCCCGATCGTGAACGTCATCTCCGCGACCCGCGGCAGCGCGGCCAGCGAGATAAGCTTGCCGGGCACCCTGTTGCCATACCAGGAAGCGCCGATCTACGCACGCACCAACGGCTACGTGAAGCGCTGGCTGGTGGACATCGGCGCCAAGGTAGCCGAAGGCCAGCTGCTCGCCGAGATCGACACGCCGGAAGTGGACCGCGAGTTCAAGCAGGCGATCGCCAACCGCGAGCAGGTCAAGGCGCACCTGGAACTGGATCGCACCACCGCCGAACGCTGGAAGGGCCTGCTCGAGCGCAGGGGCGTTTCCCAGCAGGAAGTCGACGAAAAGATCGGCGCCTACGAGGCCCGCAAGGCGGACTACGCCGCGGCGGACGCCAACGTGCAACGCCTGCAGGAAACGAAGATGTTCCAGCGCGTGCTCGCACCGTTCGCGGGCACCATCACCGCGCGCAACGTGGAAGTCGGCCAGCTGATCAACGCCGGTTCGAGCGATCGCGGCTGGATGTACAGGCTCGCCAAGCTCGCGACGTTGCGCCTTTACATCAACGTGCCGCAGAACGCCATGCGCCTGATCCAGACCGGCGCGCCGGTGGACGTGGTGCTGCAGGAATTTCCCGGCAAGCCCTTCCCGGGCAAGGTGGTCCGCACCGCCGGCGCACTCGATCCGCAATCCAAGACGCTGCTGACCGAAGTGCAGGTGCCCAACGACAAGGGTGAACTGCTCGCCGGCCTGTATGCGACGGTGCGCTTCAAGGTGAACCAGCCCACGCCCAGCATCATCCTGCCGTCCAACACGCTGATCATGCGCGCCGACGGCCCGCAGGTCGCGGCGGTGGCAGAGAACGTCATCCACATCCGCAAGGTCACGCTCGGCCGCGACTTCGGCCAGCAGATCGAAGTCATCGCCGGATTGAACGAGAAGGAAATGATCGTCACGAACCCGCCCGACTTCCTGCGCGAAGGCGTGCCGGTCAGGCTGGCGCCGCCGCCGGCACCCCCTGCGACAGCCGCGGCCGCGACACCCGCGCCTGCGACACCAGCGGCTGCGAAACCCGCGCCCGTCGCCGAGAAGAAGTGAGCGAACGATGAATCGAACAGCCGTGCTCAAGGCGCTGGTGCCGGCGCTGGTAATTGCGCTGGCAGGCTGCGCCGTCGGGCCGAACTACAAGCGCCCGCACGACGCCACGCCGCAATCCTTCAAGGAAGCCGGCCAGAACACGGCCGGCCAGCCGTTGCCGCCGGTATGGTGGAATGTATTCAACGATGCGAAGTTGAACGAGCTGGAAGACCAGGCGCAGGTGTCGAGCCCGAACCTGCGTGCCGCCGCGGCGAGGGTGGTGCAGGCACGCGCGATCGCAGGCATCGTCGAAGCGCAATACTTTCCCGAGATAAGCCTCGACCCGTCCGTGTCGAGGACGCGCTATTCGGCAAACCGGCCCGCGCAACCCGGCACGCCGGTCATCGGTTTCACGGCGAACGATTTCCGGCTGCCGCTCGATGCCGCTTACGAGATCGACGTCTGGGGTCGCGTGCGCCGGCAGGTGGAAAGCGCGACCGCGCGGCTGGACGCCACGGCGGACGATTACTTCACCGTGCTGCTGACCTTGCAAGCGGACATCGCGCAGACGTACTTTTCATTGCGCTCGCTGGACTCCGAGCAGGACGTGCTCCGCCACGGCATCGACATCCGCGTTCAGGCACTCGATCTGATTCGCGTACGCTACGAGGGTGGTGTGGGCACCGAGCTCGACGTGACGCGCGCGCAGACGGAACTCGCGCAGGCGCAATCCGACCTGATCGGCGTGAACAAGAATCGCGTCCGCCTCGAACACGCGCTGGCGATCCTGACCGGCAGGCCGCCGGCGGATTTCACGCTCGCCGAGAATCCGCTGAACATCGTACCGCCGCAGATCCCTGTCGGCCTGCCTTCGGAACTGCTCATGCGCCGGCCCGACGTCGCGCGCGCGGAACGCCTGCTCGCTGCGCGCAATGCCGACATCGGCGTCGCGCAGGCCGCGTACTTTCCGAGCTTCAGCCTGACCGGCTCGCTCGGCTTCGAGAGCGCGAAGCTTGGAGACCTGCTGAAGTCCGACAGCCGCACCGGTGGCATCGGCGCCGGCTTCAGCTGGCCGCTGCTCGACTTCGGCCGCATCAAGGGCAATGTCGACCTTGCCAAGGCCGCGTACGAAGAGAACCTCGCGCAATACCGCAACCAGGTGCTGGGCGCATTCGGGGACGTGGAAGACGCGCTCTCCGACCTGCGCATCCTCGCGGACCAGGCGCAGGCGCAATCCCTCGCGCTGACCGCCGCGCAACAGTCCGCCGAGATTTCGCTGACGCGCTACGAGGCGGGACTGGTGATCTACCTGGAGTTCGTCGATGCCGAGCGCACACGCCTCGCCACGCAGCGCCTCGCCACGCAGATCGACGGCCAGCGGCTGTTCGCCAGCGTGGGGCTGATCAAGGCGTTGGGTGGGGGATGGCAGGACGCGAACCGTACGAAAGTGGCACAAAGACCGTGAATACGTGAATGTCGTGAATGCCGTGAATGTCGGAAAACCGTAACGAATGTTACGGCGGATTCACAGATTCACGGCATTCACGATATTCACGATATTCACGACGGCACGGCGTCCCGTGCCTAGAGCGGTTCCACCTTCCCGATTTCGAAGCCCTGGCCGAAGTCAATCTTGCAGCGGCGCAGATGTTCCAGCACCCGGGCGTTTTCCACATGCTCCGCAATGGTTTTCGCATTGAGCCCATGGCACATGCGGTTGATCTCGGGAACTTTGGCCGGGTCGACGTTCATTGCGCTGATCTTGACGAAATCCGGCTTGAGCACCTTCAGTTCCGCCAGCATCGCCGTGCTGCCGTCGAAACCGGCGAGCGTCAGGGTGCAGCCGTGCGGGCGCAGCCCCGCCATGAGCCTTAGCAGCGGCGCCCGATGGGCCTTCGCGCTTTCGCATGAAATGTCGAAGCCGAGCACCCCGCCTGTCAGATAGGAGTCGTCGACGTACTGGAGTACGTAACCGCCGAACTTCGCATCGGCGAGCGTCTCATCCGACAGATTGACGATGTAACGCGGAACATTCCAGATCGGCTTGACCTTCAGCCCGCTGCGTACATGCCGCGCCAGCCGGTTGACCACCCAGCGGTCGAGGTAAGGCAGCATGCCGACCTCCTCGAGCACCGGAAAAAACGTGCCGGGGGGCAGCAACTTGGCATCCTCCTCCTTGAAACGGACGAAGATTTCGTGGAATGCGCGGTCGTCGCTTTGCGGAAGGAGCGCGACGATGGGCTGGGAATAGAGGACGAACTCATCCTGCTGCAACGCCGACATCAGGCGATTGGCAATGTCTTTCTGCGGTTCCGGTTCTCGGTGCATTTGCGGGTTGCTGGCGGGCATTTTGGTTTCCAGCCGATGCGAGGGAGACTCTTGGATTGGCAAGCCCCATGCCACCGTTGCGCTGACACGTCGGCGACGAATGCCGGCCCGCTGGGCACTATGCGAAGTGGATGATAGAGCAAAAAAACTTGCGGCCGGCCAGCGATTGCCCGCCGCCGGAACTCAAGCCGGGCCGCTGGCGAGCGTGCTCGTTAAGGCGGTAGTAAGTGACGAGGGGCGTCACTGTCGCTGCGATCGCGGCCATCCCCCGGGGCGACGCTTCGGTCAGGGAGATGTTCATTTCATTCACCGTAACTGCCGAAGATGTCGTGACTATCGTAACTGCGTGACTGCGTGACTGCGTAAACAGCATAGGAGCCGCATATTGGATTATGGCTTTTTACGGCCGTCACGATAGTCACGACAGTCACGGCCTTTGCGGCCCTTCAGGCCTTCTTCGTCGCCTGCCAGGAAATGAACTGGGTCCCCGCCAGCCGCTTGGCCCAGATCGCGTGATACAGCAAATCCAGCGTGCGGTTCTCGCCCTTCACGGTGACTTCGAATTTGGCGCTGCCGCTGACGATGGCCACACCCCCGTAAGTGCGGACTTTCGATTCGCCGCGGTTCATGGAGCGATACTTGACGTTGCCGGAGGTGATGGACTCGATGAAGCTCTGTTTGGTGTCGACCACGGTGCTGGAGTGGACGTAAACCAGGTCGTCGCCGAACAGTTTCTTCATCGCGGCACCGTCTCCGCTCATCTGCGCCTTGAAGCGGGCATCCTCCGCTTGCAATGCTTCCTCGACGGTGATGGTTCCGCTGACCTCCTGCGCTCCGCTGCCAGAAGCGACGCGAAGGATCAGAAAGTTGGTCAGTGCACGGATAAGGTTGAACATTCTTTATCTCCTCATTTAGTTGTCGGTGACCGGGCCCATCGTCCCGCATTGTAGGCGATTCCCCGGCGCCCGGTCTTCAGGCCAAATGCGCGAAGGCGCCTGGTCTCCATGGATCCTTCGCCGGCTTCGCCCACGGGAACTCCGGTTACACTTGCACGGTCGATCAACCCGAAAATATCGGGACGGAGAAGAGTACATGTTTCGCAGTGCGGTTAGCGGCGCCGCGTTGGCGCTGGTCGTGGCCGGTTGTGGGGGCCTTGCAAAATTTGATCCCGACCAGACCCCCATCAACCCGACTGCAGTGTTGGAAATGCATGCAGCCAGTCAGGGCACCAGGGACTTCCCCGCCTTCGAAAGCGTGACGCTTACCTACTCACGGGCAAACATGCAGCGCACCGAATCCAGCGTCAAGGGCGCCGGCACGTTCACGCGCCTGGCCGGCGCCGGGGACTCCGAGACGCGCATCGACCGGCTGGACAGGAAACTGGCGTGGACGCTGGATGGAAAATCCAACCAGTACGCAGAGTGTCCGCTGAAGGGTTGTGCCAGTCCGATCCCGAAGAAGCCGCCGACCAGAAAGATCGCAGACGATGAAACGGGATGCCGGCTCAAAATCGGGAACACGACTTTTACAGTCGAGCCGACCGGCCAGAAGCGCAGCATCAACGGCTTCGACGCCGAGCAGTACGACATCCAGTGGCTGGTCACGTTCAGGGACAATGCTTCACGCAAATCCACCAGCACGATCAGCATCGACTTGTGGACGACGCCGGTCACGCCGTCGCTGAAAGACGCAACGGCTCTCGAGAAAGCTTTCGCCCGCGCGCGCGCGAAATTCCTCGGCCTCGACACCGAACCGGACAGGGTGGTGGACTTGCCGCCCGAGGTAGGCCGCATGATCGGCAGCTTCCTGTCGCAAAACGTCAGCCCGACGGATCGCGCGATGTTCTTTGCGGGAGCGAAAAAGCTGGACAAGGTGAAAGGCCAGCCGATCCTGATGAACGTGAAATGGAGTTTCGCCGGCGAAGCCTGCTCGATGGACGAGACCATGAAGGACATCGGCGACAAGTCGCGGCTCACGTTCACTTTGGAAGTGAAGTCGCACAAGATGGAAGCACTGCACGATTCGCTGTTCGCGCCGCCGAAAGATTACAAGCGAAAAAAATGAAGGAGCGAAGTGCTGGGTGCTGAGTACTGGGTGCTGAGTGCTGGGAGAAGACCGGAAAAATCATGAAACTGGAAACTGATTTTGGCCCTTAGGTTTCCATCCCTGTACCCAGCACGCAGCACCCAGCACTGTTTTTCTCCACGAACTGACTCGCGTTCGCGAGTCAGTTCCATCCGCAATCCGGATCAGGCGCATACGCCGTTCCTTTTGCGGAAAGATTCCTGGTCTTCGCGCTTACCGCGATCGGTCGCTTCGCCCATGTGTTTTGCCAATGTCCCTTGGTGCAGCCGAGCAGGATTTCGCTGCTGCCGCTCATCGCGGCGAGTTGGGCGCAATCGTTCACCGTGGCATCAGTGGGTACGACACGCGTGAAGCTGCGGTGGTCGGGATCGGTATCGGCAAGGGCAACCAAGCAGAGCTTGCCGGGATCTGCGATGCCCTCCTTCTTGTCCTGCCATTGCTTCACGCCCTGCGCGACGAGTTGCCGGCGCAGGCCGAGGTAGACCGTCCTGTCCTTCTCGAAGGCTTCCTGCTTGATCGCAGCGTTCGAGTAGGCGCGGCATGCGTCGAAGTACACCGCCTCGACTTCTTCGGACTTGAGGTTGAGTGCCCCGGCCTTGGTCAGCGCTTCGTCGGCCTTCGCGTCGGACTCGAGTAATTCCCTGAGCTGAACCGCGCCGGCGGCCTGCCGTGTCTCGCCTAGCCCCGCGGGTTCCACGCAGATGGTGCCGTCGCCGAGGTTGACCACGCGGCTGATATCTTTCTCGACCACGGGTTGCGCGGATTTCTTCGGCGTTGCACAGCCGGCCACCAATGTCAGAAGCAGCAGTGCCGCACCTGCAAAAATCCTTCTTGTTGTTCTTGTCATTGTTCCTCTGGTTTTAAAGGTCCTACTCGATGCGGAAAGTCGGTTCCTGGCGCAAGACCGGTTCGGCTTCGCCGATGACGGGGACGGCACGCTTTTCTTTTTTGACCCTGACCGGCACTGTCGCGCCCATCGCATTCAGCGACATCGCGCCGACACCCATGACCAGCAGCAGCGTGCCGATGAGCCAGCCGGCGAACGGGACGCGCGCGAACAGCAGCATGACGCCCAGCCCCATGGCAAGCAGGAAGATGCGCCTTCCCTTGGCATCCGCGCTCGGCCCGGCGACCGCATCGCTCACCGCCATGACGCCGGCCAGGTAGCCGAAGATCAGGATCATCGGCCAGGCCAGCAGCAGCATGAACGCAAAAGGAATGCCGACGATGGTGAGCATCAGCAGCACGACGGCGATCGGCACGCAGATTATCGTGACCAGGCCAAGCGCGAGCGAGGAAACCGGCCGCGCGCGCCCGAGCCTGCTCATGCGTGCGGTCGAATCGGGCGCCATGATGATCGCCAGCATTCCGATCAGGAACAGCCCGACGGTGAACGCAATCACGCCGACCCAGGCCACCACCCTGGCGACGGGCTGGTAGGTTTCGTCTTCGAAGTCGAAGCTCAGGTAATTTATTCCGCCGGTGATGACTGCCGCCGGATCGACTTGCGCCGGGAGCGATCCGCGATAAGTCAGCTTGCCCGCCACGCGTGCGCTCGGCCCGATGGACAACGTGCGCGACGCGATCGTCACATTGCCGGCGACTTCACCGTCGAGCGTGACATGCTCGCCGAACACGACGAGCTGGCGGCCGGCTTTTCCGAGCACCGTCACGCGGCCGCCGACAAGGGTGGTCTTGCCGGAAACCTGTCCGCGATTCGTGATCTCGACACGCCCCCCGGCGAGGCGGGCATTGCCCGCAACCGGCGCATCGATCGTGACGCTGCCACCGGTTGCATACAAATCGCCGCCGACGCGATCGGATATCGATACGCCGCCCCCGGCAAGCAAAGCATCGCCGTTGACGGGCTTGTTCAATTCCACCTGCGCGCCGGCCACGAAGGCGTCGCCTTCCACCGGGGTGCCGAGGGAAGCATTCGTGCCGGCGCCAAAGTAGTCGCCGGCGATCACGGTTTCGTGCGCACCGGCACGCTTCTCATCCGCTGCGTGGCCGATGGCCGGACACAGGAAAAGCAGGACCAGCGTGACAACGTGACGTAACGGTTTTACGAGACCGGGATTCATTGTCGGGGCGAGTGACTCAATCTGGCGACACTTTCGATTCTTGCTCTGTCCATTATGCCGCGAGCGCCGCGGCAACGCATACGGGCCGATCAAGTCTCCTTCGCAGGCGCCACTT
This sequence comes from Burkholderiales bacterium, assembly GCA_036394495.1. GTDB lineage: Bacteria > Pseudomonadota > Gammaproteobacteria > Burkholderiales > JACQAP01 > JACQAP01. The sequence continues at coordinate 2,222 of DASWEZ010000021.1, read as the reverse complement.
CCGCGTAAGGCCTCGCAAGCTTCTATCGCATTCGATGAGAAATATCTTTGGAATGGCACATTCATGACATCGACAAGTAAACCGGCAAGTTCGTTCGTGACGTCGCATCGCGCGCGCGGCCGGGTGCTGCGAAGATGCAAGGATCGAGGCCCAGCTTCGCTGGATTCCCAAAAGGGGATTCCGACAGGGGCATTCCGGATTCTCCCGGATTCCGGCTTCTCCCGGATTCCGGTCGTTGACCATAAACGGGCGTTGCCCATAACTCGGGACGCAGGAACAGATTGGTACCAGCTCTTGGGTTCTTACCGAATCCTGAGGCTTGGGCGCTGATTCCCCATCCCCGCCCCCAAACCAGGCCATACATTCCATTATGGAATAGATCTTATGGTCACTTTTGGTCTATTGTGCAACGCCGCAAAGGCGTTTAATGGCACTCACGCGACGGACGAAAGGGTTTTCGTCCACCCCCGCCGAGACCGGCGGGAGATCGCAGGACAAGAGCAGTTATTCTCAGTTGGAAGGAAAACACCATGAAAGCTACCAAATTTATCATCGCTGCAGGCTTCGCGATTGCCACCACCGGCGCTTTTGCTGAAACCGGCGTGACCACGTATCAGATCGACCATGTCGCCAATGTCTACGGCCGTGCCAGTGCGCCCAATGTGCAGGTCGTCGGCGCCGACGCAAGGCAAGCAGGCAATGTCGCCGATTCAGGTCGCGAAGAAACGAAGGTCGCAGTAAAGGCCGGCACGAACGTCGAATTCGGCCGCAGCTAAGCAGTGGCAGCAGGCCGACCGTGAGCGATCACTAAGGCCGAAAAGGCTATAGAAACAGCGGCGCACCGCAATAGGGTGCGCCGCTTTTCATTGCTTCATCGCTTTTGCGCATCGGAGTGGCGGCCATTGCGCCGGGTCGTCCGCACCCACTCCCGTGGGATTCAGGAGCGTTCCAATACCGCCCTCCGCAGCGATGCTCCAGGGGCCGCGAAGGTTTATCGACAAGTTCGACATGGCCGATTTCGCGGTCGCCGGAGCACCGGCATGTCTTGACGCAGTGCAAGATTGACTCCGTCGGCCGAGGGCAGTTAGTCTGCCCGCCACTGTACGATTTCCGCAAAAGCCGCCAGTGGCGCGGATTTCGGGCAGTTTGTTCGGTGTTGACCTGCCCCAGTGCAGATTCCAACGGGAATAACGATGTCATAGACGGCATCCGGACCCCAACGAATGCATCGCCGTGGCGTGTTGCAACCGATGCACGGCGACTGCCTGAGTTCTGCTCGTACGGCAACGAAATGCCCGCCGCGGTTTGTCAGGCCGCAAGGGAAGGTGTCGCTTCACCGAATACAGGAATTTGCCGGATCGGCTGATGCCGGTCCGACGCAGAGGAGACTTCTGGCAAGACAGCCGGGGGAGGAGTGACCAGCCGACGTAGGCACGATCTGCCCGCTTCGCCAACTGGTTTATAAAAAAGACGACGGCCCCGAGTGTGGAGCGAACAGCTCCTCGTTCGGGGCCGAGTCATTTCCGCCGGTCATTCCCGCCGAGTCATTCCCAGTGTGGGATCTCAACCGTTCGGCATGGCCAGCGAAGGCCAGACTACATAGCCGAGAAACTGTTCCGGCTCGATCAGCACCACCGCCTTGTCCCGCAGCTCGCGGGCCGACGGCGTTTCGCCCGATCGCAGGTAGCGCTGCAGGACTTCGATCGGATCGTCGCCCGGCTTGCAGTCGAGCGAACGGGCCCGCAGTTCGATTCGCCTGCCCTCATAGGCCTCGGGATTCGACGCATCGCGGCCGAACTTCGATTTGCCCAAATCCGCCTTGACGAACTGCTGGAACGGAAAGGGTGCCTCCGCATGCTCCGCGTAGAAACTCCAGACGTCGAAGACATCGACGCCGGTGGAGCCGTTGACGAAGTGCAGCGCGGCGTCCTTGCACAGCGCGACGCAAACCAGGCGCTTGCGATAGAGCATCGCCCATTCCGGGTGGCGTCCGAAAAATTCCTCCCGCTCGGACCGGGCGATACGCGCGATCTTCTTCAGGTCGGACTTGGTTATTCGTTCGAACGAGCGTTCTTCACTCATGAGAGTGGCGGGCTAAATGCGGTGCTGCGTACTGCGTGCCGGGTGCTGAGATAAAGGCCCATTCAAGCGCGCAGCGGCTTTCGACTTTACCCAGCACGCAGCACCTGGTACGCAGCACGATTTTTACTTTCACATATCAC
>DASWEZ010000020.1:0-2624 GCA_036394495.1 Burkholderiales bacterium | reverse complement strand
GCCCGGCGGGCGGTGCAGCCGCAGAAACAGCCGCAGCATACGGCATGAAAGACACCAACCATGAACAAGATGAAACGTCCGAGCCTGGTTATTTCCACGGCTGAGGTCGACGCAGCGTCGGCCCGGCCCGCGCCGCGCGCGCCGGCCGCTTCACCAGCCACGGTGCTGGCGATCGTGTGCGTGGGCATCTGCCTCGCCAACCTCGATCTCTTCATCGTCAATGTCGCCCTGCCCAATATCGGACGCGACTTCAGGGACGCCCCGCTGGAAGACATGTCGTGGGTCCTGAACGGCTACGCGATCGCCTACGCTGCGCTGCTGGTGTTCTTCGGCCGCGTCGCCGAGCGCTACCGCCGCAACATGAGCTTCCTGCTCGGCGTCGGCCTCTTCACGCTGTCATCCGCGGCCTGCGCGGCCGCCGACAGTGTCGTGACGCTGACGGCGTTTCGGCTGGTACAGGCCGCGGGTGCCGCGCTGATGACGCCGACTTCGCTGGGTCTGCTGCTGGCGGCGTTTCCGCCGGAGCGCCGCGACGGCGCGGTGCGGACCTGGACCGCGATCGGCGGCCTGGCCGCGGCGCTCGGACCGGTCATCGGCGGCGTCCTGGTCACCGTGAACTGGCGCTGGATTTTTTTCGTCAATGTTCCGATCGGTCTCGTCGCCATGCTGGTCGGCTGGTGGAAACTTCCCGAAGTTCCCGGCCACGAAGCGCCGCGGCCTCATCCCTTCGATGCGTTGCTCGTGACCGGCGGCATCGGCGGGCTCACCTTCGCGATCGTGAAAGTGAACGACTGGGGATGGCGTTCGCCGGGCATCGGCATCAGCTTCATTGCCGCGATCGTCCTGCTTGCATGGTTCGTCTGGCGCTGCCTCCGCTCCGACAGGCCATTCGTCGATCCCGCGCTGTTTCGCATCCGCCAATTCACCGGCGCCGCACTGGTGATGGCGCCTTACTCCGCCGCCTTCGGCGCCATGCTGCTTTCTGTCGCATTGTGGGAGCAGACGGCGTGGGGATGGTCGGCGCTGAAGACCGGGCTCGCGATCGCGCCGGGGCCGCTGCTGGTCCCGATCACGTCGCTGCTTTTTTCCGGCAAGCTGATTGCCCGTTTTGGCGCGGCGGCCGTCGTCACCGCCGGCATCTTCTTCTTCGTGGTCGGGCTCTCCTACTGGGCCAGCGTGATCGGGCTTCAGCCGAATGCCGCGCTAGTCATCATGGGCATGATCCCGACCGGCATCGGCGTCGGGCTGACATTCCCGACCCTGATGGGGGTCGCCGCCTCCAGCCTGCGATCGTCGTCGTTCGCGACGGGCTCCGGCGTGATCAATATGATCCGGCAAGCCGCGCTCGCCATCGGCGTCGCGATCTTCGTCGCCATCGTCGGCTCGCCCGTTACACCAGTGGAGCGCGTGGCGGCCTTTCACCGGGGGTGGTGGATCATGGTGCCGATTGCAGCGCTGGGATTGATACCGACGTTCTTCCTGGTCAGGCCTGGTCGGAAGTGAGGGCGGCGCATAGATGTCATCTGACATCTACTATGTCGAAATCTGAAAGGGTAACATTTGCTGGTAAAGTCCACACCACGGGGCGGGTGGGACGGTGGCAGCTCCCGCAGTTCTGATGATTGCCTGAACGTCAATCTTACGTTCCCTATCTCGGCTGAATGTGGGTGTTGGAAACCCGCCTCACAACGAACGAATCCAGCCAACAAGCCTTTTCGCCTCCATTTTGATCAAATCGGAATCCTTAGCGCTGTTGGCCAGGACTGTCACTCCTTCGAGTGCCGACATCAGATGGACTGCATGTCCCCGCGCTTCTCCCTTGGAACAGAACTCTCGGAATTGAGCCTCGGCCCACGTTAGCAGATCCGCAAAGGGCTTTGAGGCTTTCCGCGCCAGCAATCCGCCTTCTTTGTTTAATTCCGAGCAAAAGGTTCCAATCGGACAGCCGTGTTGCGCCATTATCTCTCGATGTTCAATCCAGATGGAAACAAAACTACAGAGCCGTTCCTTTGGGGACGCAACTTTGCCAAGCTCTTGTTGCTTGGCTTGCAGTTCTGAAAGCCTCCGCTCGACAATTGCCTCACCGATTTCCCCTTTTGTTTTAAAATAGTAGTACAAATTGCCCGGAGGGACTTTCGCCGCTTTGGCGATATCGGCCAGCCTAGTGTTGCCGAAACCATGCTGGTGGGCCAAATTCGCCGCGGCTTGTATCAGTCGCGTCCGAACGCTGGTTTTTATCGGCTCTTGCATAATATTTGCGAAAGTCAGCCCACTGACTGGTAGAATAGATGACCACACTGCCTTCGTCAATCTGGCCGGAAGGCCGCTTTCTGCGTCGCGTCAACAAGCGATCAGCAGCATTCTGAATTCCGTGTTGACAAAGGAATCCACCTGCTAGATTGTGGAGTCAGTCAGTGGACTGACTGACTCGCGTGTTGCGAGCCGCCCGTTTCCTCGAAGGCAAATGCTGTCCGCACAGACGGGTTCGATAACGCAGTAATACGGAAAGTTAAGAATGATTCATGAAACAACTGGCTCGCGGCCCTGGACGCTGGCGCTCACGTCAGTGGCGTTCTTCATGGTCGCCCTCGACATGCTGGTGGTCATCACGGCTCTGCCAGCCA
>DASWEZ010000019.1:0-3676 GCA_036394495.1 Burkholderiales bacterium | reverse complement strand
GTCGGGCTGGACCACTAGGCCGACCGCCATTCTCGCAGCGGCTGCGGCGCTGGTCGTGGTGCTCGATCCGATGGCGGTGATTGCGCCGGGTTTCTGGCTCTCCTTTGGCGCGGTGGCGGTCATCATGCTGGCGGGAGGATCTCGAATCGGCCGGCCCGGCTGGCTTCGCGCCTGGGCGCAAACCCAATGGGCGGTCACGCTGGCGCTGGTTCCGTTTCTGCTCGCCATGTTCCAGCAGGTGTCGCTGGTGTCCCCGCTTGCCAATGCCTTTGCGATTCCACTGGTCAGCCTGGTCGTTGTTCCGCTTGCGCTGGCGGCGTCGGTGCTGCCCCTGGACTGGATCGCCCACGCCGCGCATCTGGTCATGACGTTCTGCATGTTTCTGCTGCGAGCACTAAGCGACCTTCCCGACGCAGTGTGGCAGCAGCATGCGCCGCCGGCGTGGTCCGTGCCGATTGCCGTCGCCGGCGCAATCTGGATGCTCCTGCCCAGGGGCTTTCCGGCGCGCTGGGTCGGAGCGGCGCTGATGTTGCCGCTGTTCCTGTCGATGCCGGCGAAGCTTTCGCCGGGGGAATTGCGATTGACGGTGCTCGACGTCGGACAGGGCCTGGCCATCGTGGTGCGCACCAGCGAGCATGCGCTGCTCTACGATACCGGCCCGGCTTTTACCGAACAGATCGATGCCGGTGGCCGCATTGTCGTGCCATATCTTCGCGCGGCGGGCGTCGTCAAGCTGGACGGAATGATCGTCAGCCATGACGACAGTGACCACAGCGGCGGCGCCTTGTCGGTTCTGCAGGCATTTCCCGTCGAATGGCTGGCCTCTCCGTTGCCGGAGAATCACGCAATAAGAATGGCGGCGGCCCGCAGTCGGTTATGCCTCGCCGGAGAGCGCTGGCAGTGGGATGGCGTGTCCTTCGAATTCCTGCATCCGCAGCCCGCGGACTATAATGACGTATCTGCGAAAGACAATGATCGCAGTTGCGTTCTGAGGGTGGTTTCCCCTTACGGCAGCGTCTTGCTGCCCGGCGATATCGAGAAACGTACCGAGTCCCGGCTGTTTCGCGCTTCCGGAAATCTGCGGACGGACGTATTGCTTGCGCCCCACCACGGCAGCCGCACGTCTTCGACGCCTGAATTCGTGCAGGCCGTCGCTCCCGCCATTACGGTTTTCTCGGTGGGTTATCGCAACCGGTTTGGGCATCCGCATCCCGCAATCAGCGCGCGTTACCGCCAGGCAGGAAGCCGAACGTTGCGAACCGACCTTTCAGGGGCGTTGCTAATCGGCATGAACCCGGCCGGCATCGACGTGCAAGGCTGGAGGGAAGTGGACAGGAAATACTGGGCCGGTCGCTGAGACCGCACGCAGACCGCAAGATACGAAATGGTCAAACTCACCGACATCAACCGGGATATCACTTCAGGCCAGTGGCTGGAGACGCTGACCGCGCGGCTGCCTCCGGCCGAGCGCGATCTGGTGATTCGTGCCGACGAATGGGCCCGGCAAAATTATCCTGGCAGCGGGCATCCGACCGGACAACCGTGGATCGATCACGCGCGCGCGGCCGCCGGCATTCTCGGCGGCCTGCGCGTGGGCGGTGAAGCAATTGCCGCGATGCTGTTGCTCGGCGCGCCGCTCACGACGCGTCTTCAGCGAGACAAGCTGAACGCGGCCATAGGCCCGGCGGTGGTTTCGCTCATGGACGGCGTGGCGAGCATGGCACAGATCCAGGCCCTGCGCAGCAGGAACGTCGCCGGCGCAAAACCGGGCGATCGCGCCGCCCAACTCGAAGCCCTGCGAAAGATGTTCCTGGCGATGGCGCAGGACGTGCGCGTAGTGCTGATCAAACTTGCCGACCAGGTGCAGTGGCTGCGCGAACTCGCATCGAATGCAGAAGCCGATGCACGCGAAGACGCCGCGCGGGAGACGCTGGAACTATTCTCGCCTCTGGCGAACCGGCTCGGCGTCTGGCAATTGAAGTGGGAACTGGAAGACCTGGCGTTCCGCTGCCTCGAACCGGAAACCTACAGGAATCTCGCCCGCCAGCTCGACGAGAAGCGCAAGGATCGCGAAACCTACATCGGCGAGGTCATCCGCATCCTGCGTATCGAACTCGAGGCCGCGGACATCAAAGCCGAGGTCAGCGGCAGGCCAAAGCACATTTACAGCATCTGGCGAAAGATGCAGAGGAAAGGCGTAGGGCTGGATGACCTGTTCGACGTTCGTGCGGTGCGCGTGATGGTCGAGGATGTCAAGGACTGCTATGCCGTGCTCGGCGTTGTCCACAACCTGTGGACACCGATACCACGCGAATTCGACGATTACATTGCGCGGCCGAAAGCCAACGACTATCGCTCTTTGCACACGGCGGTCGTCGGACCGGATGGCAAGGTGCTGGAGATCCAGGTGCGCACGCACGAAATGCATCAGCACGCCGAGCTGGGCGTCGCTGCGCACTGGCGCTACAAGGAAGCGGTCAAAGGCGATCCGGGACTGGACGACAAGATTTCCTGGCTGCGCAACGTGCTCGAATGGAAAGACGAACTGACCGACGCGGCCGAATTGGCGGAATACTTCAGGACCGACCTGTTCCAGGACATGGTCTATGTGGTGACCCCGCAGGGGCGGGTGGTCGACCTGCTGCGCGGCGCCACGCCAGTCGACTTTGCCTATCACCTGCATTCGGAACTCGGCCATCGCTGCCGTGGCGCAAAGGTCAACGGACAGATCGTGCCGCTGACCTACGCGCTATCCAATGGACAGAGAGTGGAAATCATCACCGCGAAGGAAGGCGGACCGTCGCGGGACTGGCTGAATCCCGCCCTGGGCTATCTCAAGACCAATCGCGCGCGCGCAAAAGTGCGGCAGTGGTTCAACAACCAGCAACTCGATGAGGCCATGGCGCATGGGCGCGCCGTTCTGGAGAAGGACCTGCAGCGGCTCGGCAAGACCGGACAGAATCTCGAGGAACTGGCCACAAAGCTGGAGTTTGCCGGCGTAAACGAATTGTTCGTAGCGCTGGGGCGCGGCGAAGTCACGCCGCGGCAGGTGCAATCGGCTGTGCTGGGCGAGGAGGTGACGGAGGAAAAGCTGACTGCCCATCCGGCACCCTCGCCGGCGGCCGCGCCTAGCGGCATCCTGATCGTCGGAGTCGACAAGCTGCTCACCGTACTGGCGCGCTGCTGCAAACCGGCGCCGCCCGACAGGATTGTCGGTTTCGTGACCCGCGGTCGCGGTGTGACCGTGCATCGCCTGGACTGCCACAACGTCGCGCGCCTGCCGCAGGAGCGGTTGATCGCTGCCGACTGGGGGAAGACCGGCGCATCGAAGTTTCCAGTCGACATCGAAGTCATTGCAGGCAGCCACCCCGCGCTGATGCGAGACATCCTCGACATCTTCACGCGCGAAAAGGTACGGGTGGCCTCCAGCGCGTCTTACAGCCAGGATTTGAATGCGAAGATGACGTTTACGCTGGAAGTGGAGGGACTGCCGCAGCTGACGCGCCTGCTGGCTTCGGTGCGGGATATTTCCGGCGTGGAATCGGCGCGCAGGAAGTGAGGTTTGAACGCCTGCGGCGTTTCGTTTAGAATCCGCCCTTCAATAGGCGCGTAGCTCAGCTGGTTAGAGCATCACCTTGACATGGTGGGGGTCGTTGGTTCGAGTCCAATCGCGCCT
>DASWEZ010000018.1:0-5278 GCA_036394495.1 Burkholderiales bacterium | reverse complement strand
CGTCCGCGATCCTGCAAGGTGCTGAGCATGCCCGGCTTGAGCACGGTGATGCTCATCGTGCGGCCTTCGATTGCGCGTCGAATTCCTGCGCCGAGATCGGCGTGAAGCGCACCGTATCGCCCGCGTTCAGCAGGCTCGGTGGCGAGGCATCGGATCTGAACATCTGCAGCGGCGTGCGGCCGATGATCTGCCAGCCGCCCGGCGTTTCCAATGGATAAACGGCTGTCTGCTCGCCGGCGATGGCCACGCTGCCGGCCGGCACGCGCGGCCGTGGTGTGTCCCGTCGCGGCGTGGCAAGCCGCGCATCGAGCCCGCCGAGGAAGGCGAAGCCCGGCACGAAGCCGAGCATGTGGACGTGATAAGACGCGCCACTGTGAATCGCGATGGCTTCCTCGACGCTCAGCCCGCGGCTGCCCGCAAGTGCTTCGAGGTCTTCGCCGAAAGGCCCGCCATAGCAAACCGGGATCTCGATCACGCGCCCGGCCGCGGCCGTGTCGACGGATTGTGTTTTCAGCCAGGTGCCGATGGTCTCGGCCAGCGCCTCATAGGGCGACGTGCCGGCACCGACTGCCGCGGGATCGTAGTGCAGCGCAAGCGTCGTATAAGCGGGAACGATGTCGAGTACGCCGATGGGGAGTGACTCGCGCAAGCGCCGCGCGAGAGCCGCTATCTGCGCGCTGAGGGCGGGGTCGATGCGCTCGCCGAACTCGGCGATCAATGCCTGGTCACCCATCGGAAAGAGGCGCGGCGCGCTTAGCATGGCGATAATCCGGAGAATTTAGCGCAGGCTGGCGCCTGCCAGATGAACTTCGCGCGAGACTTCGATGCGCGACGTGGTCGCGCGCTTGAGCATGTCTTCGTACATCGTCAACGGATTCATGTCGAAGATCACCCTGGCGTCGAAACGCAACACGTACCAGCCGCCTCGCGCGATCTCATTCTCGAGCTGGCCGGCGGCCCATCCCGAGAAGCCGGTGAAAAAACGCTGCTGCGCGGCGTTTTCAGGATGCTTCAATACTTCCGCGAGGACGTCGCTGAAACCGCTGATGTAGATATCGTCGGCGATGGACAGGCCTTTTGCCGGCTTGCGCGGCGAGCGGAATGCAAACAGCAGCGCCTCGGGTTCGACCGGACCGCCGAGAAATACCAGATCGCGGCGGTTCGCCATCTCGGGGCGGTCGGGGAACAGCTCGCGCAGGCTGAGGGTGCTCGGACGATTCAGGATTACTCCGATCGGACCGCCGTCATCCGGCCGCACGGCCAGCACGACGGTCTTGTCGAATACCGGATCCAGCATGCCGGGTTTTGCCACCAGCAGGAAGGTGCGCTCGTCCTCGATCTGCGCATGCGCAAGGCCGGCGGTAAAAAAACCGACGGCTGCGAGCAGGGCCAACCAGAATGTGAATCCGCGCATGCCCGTAGTTTGCCACCCTCCCGCCCGATTGGGGGAGAGGGTACCGGCAGAATTACTTGACGATCGACTGATACACCAGATTGCGAAACAGCGTACGGTAATACTGGCGCCGCACCGGTTCCTGCACCATCAGTACCGGGGCGAGTTCTTCTTCGGGATCGACCCAGAAATAGGTGCCGGCGTAACCGCCCCAGAAGAAGTCGCCGGGTGAACCGGGCCATTCGGATTGGCCGCGGTCGATGCGCGTGGCGAAGCCGAGGCCGAAGCCGTAACCCGGGCCGGGCAGGTAGGTCGGGCCTTTGTCGATCTGCGGATTGACGTGGTTAGACGTCATGTATTCCACAGTGCGCGGCCCGAGGATGCGCACACCGTCGAGGTCGCCGCCGTTTGCCAGCATCTGCGCAAAGCGCAGGTAATCGCCGGCCGTGGAAACGAGACCGTGGCCGCCCGCAAAAAAAGTCTGCGGCTTGCTGAAATCGATGATGAGTCCAGGCATCTTGCCGGTGTAGACGTCGGGCATTGGTTGCGCAAGACGGTCCTGCTTCCCGGGTGGCACCTGGAATCCAGTGTCCACCATCTTCAGTGGTTCGAAGATGCGCTCGGCAAGAAATACATCCAGTGTTTGCCCGGAAACGACCTCGACCACGCGGCCGAGTACATCGGTGGAGTGGCCGTACTCCCAGGTCGTTCCCGGCTGGAATTGCAGCGGCAGTTTGGCGAGCGCGCGGCAGAAATCGGCGAGGACCCATTTCTGCGAAAAAATTTCGGCATCGTTGTACATTTTCTTGACGGCGTTCTGGGCTCCGAGCACGCCGTAAGTCAGGCCGGAAGTGTGGCGCAGCAGGTCCTGTACGGTGATCTGGCGTTTCGCATCCACCAGCGTGAGCACCGGCTTGCCGTCGGCATCCTTCGATTCCACGCCGACTTTCATGTCCTTGAACTCGGGGATGAACTTCGACACCGGTTCCTGCAGGCCGAGCTTGCCTTCCTCGACCAGGATCATGGCGGCGACGCTGACGACCGGCTTGGTCATGGAGTAAAGCCGGAAGATCGAATCGTTGCTCATCGGAATTTTCTTTTCCCGGTCCTGCCAGCCGAAGCTCTTGGCATACACCAGTTGTCCGTCACGGGCGATCAACACGACGGCGCCGGGCAGCTCGCCGGAATCCACCGCTTTCTGCATTGCGGCATCGAGCCGGCCGAGCCGCTCCGTGGACATGCCGACTTCTTCCGGACTCGCTTCCGGCAGTGGTCCGGCCTGCACGAGCACGGCGGCTCCGGCAAGCAGGAGAAACGATATGCGACGGATCAGACAGAGCATGGACATCCTCCGGTAAGTCATGGCCGCCTGCGCGGCGCGTTATCCAGAAAACGAAAATCGGCCACAGAGGACACAGAGGTCACAGAGGAAAACAGAAACGCGGGGGATTGGGATATAGATGCCGCGCATGGTGGTGTTCGTCGAGATGTACCGTTAGTCACCTCAAAATCCTCTTGCCCGTCGAACGGCCACCTATCGTTCCTTTTTCGTCTTTGCTTTCCTCTGTGTCCTCTGTGGCCATTTTTTAGGATCTTCTACTTCTGGCGCCTATCTTAGCGCAGGTTGATCTTGCGCCAGGCCCCGGAACGCCAGCGCAGGTAGATCAGGCTGCCGAGCAAACAGCAGTAGACCAGGGCGACGGCCCAGCCGCCAACGGCGCCATAGCCATACTGCGGCAGGAAATCCACCCAGCCCTGGCCGGGCGCGAAGGTGAACATGTGGGTGAAGGGCACGAACACGAACCAGGACAGGAAAATGATCGCCAGTGTCGGCACACGCATGTCGCCGGCGCCGCGCAGGCAGAAACCGGCGCCCAGATTCAGGCCGTCGAAAATCTGGTAGCCGGCAGCGAACCACAACAACGTGCGGCCGAGCGCGATCACCGCGTCCGCATGCGGATCAGAGGCATTCACGAACAGCGGAACCAACCAGGGTCCGATGACGGCGAGGAACACGGTGACGAAACCCATGTAGCCGACCGCGAGTTTGATGGTCGCATTGCCGACCTTGGTGGCCCAGTCCTTGTCGCCCGCGCCGATGGACTGGCCGACCAGCGTGGTGCCGGCGAGCGCGAAGCCCATCGTCGGCAGGTAGGCGATCGACGTCAGCATCATGACGATCTGGGTCGCAGCGCCGCCGACCGCGCCGGCCGCAGCCTGCATGGCCTGGAAGGCCGCCAGGCCGGCAACGTCGATCGCCGGAAACAGGCCGATCGGAAAACCGACGCGGAACAGCATGCCGAGGTCAGCGCGGCTCTCGCGCCAGGTCTTGCAGGAATTGAATTCGGCGTCGATGCCGCGGCGGGTGATCAGGACGATGGATACCAGCAGACCGATGCCCATCGCCGCCGTGGTTGCCCATCCGGTGCCGGCCACCCCCCAATCGAACACAAAAATGAAAAGCTGGTTGAGCGCGGCATTCAGCACGGCAACGAAAGTCATCAGCGCGAGCGTGATGCGGGTGCGGCCGATGCCGTTGAAGAATCCGGTCATGCCCCAGATGCCTACCGCGAAGGCGCCGCCTAGCACGCGCGGGAACCAGAACTCGGCAGCGAGTTGCGCGACATGCGCGTCGAGCTTGAGCCAGCCGATGATGGTCGGGCCCAGGAAGGCGATGACCACGAATGCCGGCGCCACCAGCAGCGTGCCGCGAATGCCGGCCCATGCCGCGCGCGAGGCCGAGCGCTTGTCCCCGGCGCCGAACGCCTGCGCCGCCAGGGTCTGCACTGCCAGGCCGGGACCACCGAAGAAGAGGATCGCGACGATCATGAACCAGTACGATGCACCGACCGCCGCGGTGGCGTCGGTCGACAGCCGCCCGATGAACCAGGTGTCGGTAAGGTTCAGCAACGCCTGGATGCTGCTGTTGACGAACAGCGGCAGCGCCAGCGCGATGACCGCGCGCAAGTCGACGCGCCGCTTGCCCTGGGCGTCGTGCTTGACGGCGGGCAATCGCGTGGACGAAGGTTGCGCTAGATCGGTCATCGGGCTCTATAAAAAAAGCGCCCGGGGCTTTTCCCGGGCGCGTTGTCGAAGTTGTGTCGTACTCAAGCCGTTACGGCATTCACGACAGTCACGATAGTCACGGCATTCACGGCCGCTCTGTTTTTAATTCTGCCGGGGGCAGCCCGGCGGCTGGTTACGTACTTGCGCTTGCCAAGAAAATCGAAGATTTCAGTGGAGGCTAACTTGCTTAACCGGTTATGTCTCCACTAAAAGCACACTTCAATGGCTAACCGGTTAAGCAAGTTATGCCGGAACTAAAAGTAACCAAAAGAAGGCCGCCCTGATGTCGCGCCCCACTTCAAGGGGTCACCCTGCGCTGCCTGACTCGACAAGGCGGCTGCGGAACTCGACCTGGCAGGGCACACACAACGTGCCCTGCCATGGGACTGACTCGGTTCCCGGCGGGCGTAAGCTGGGGCGGAATCCGAGTCGTGGGCGCCTGTATTGACGCTGATGGACCGAGTCTTGGCGCCTGCTCCCGCAAACGGAGCTGCGCTTAACGTGTCGACAGGCGCACAGTCCTCGCCGAAATCCCCTTGTCGAGTCGAGCTGCTCGGCACGCCAAAAGGGGAGAACGGCAAACGCACTAGGGCTTACGGCTCTTACTCAGTCCTCAGTCCTGTTTTTCGATCCTTCCCAGCACGCAGCACTCAGTACCCAGTACCGTTCTTTCGCCTTTACTCAGTCCTGAGTCCTGCCTTTACCCCGTCACGTCGTCACGGCCTCATCTCGTCACGAGCCCCACCTCGTCACTGGTTTATCTCGTCACCGGCTTCACCTCGTTATGGGCGAAGCCCGGTATCCAGCGAAGTCGGGCAC
>DASWEZ010000017.1:0-19545 GCA_036394495.1 Burkholderiales bacterium | reverse complement strand
CGCGGTACAGCAGCGCGTCGACAAGCTCAAGGCGCCGATACTGTGCCTGGTCGGGCCGCCCGGCGTGGGCAAGACTTCGCTTGGCCAGTCGATTGCACGCGCAACCAACCGCAAATTCACGCGCATGTCGCTCGGCGGCGTACGCGATGAAGCCGAGATCCGGGGTCATCGCCGCACTTACATCGGTTCCATGCCGGGCAAGCTGCTGCAGAACATGACCAAGGTCGGTGTGCGCAACCCGCTGTTCCTGCTTGATGAAGTCGACAAGATGGGACAGGATTTTCGCGGCGACCCGGCTTCGGCCCTGCTTGAAGTGCTCGATCCGGAGCAGAACGACAAGTTCGTCGATCATTACATCGAAGTCGAGTACGACTTGTCGGATGTCATGTTCGTGGCCACCGCGAATACCATGAACATTCCGGCCCCGCTGCTGGACCGCATGGAAGTCATCCGTCTGTCCGGTTACACCGAGGACGAGAAGATCAACATCGCGATGCGCTATCTCCTGCCCAAGCAGGTGAAGAACAACGGGCTGAGGGAAGGCGAAATTGCGGTTTCCGAAAGCGCGATACGCGACATCGTTCGCTATTACACGCGCGAAGCCGGCGTTCGCAGCCTGGAGCGTGAAATTTCCAAGATCTGCCGCAAGGTGGTGAAATCGTTGCTGACCAAGAAACGCGAGACGCGGGTGACGGTCTCGGCGCGCAATCTCGATCATTATCTCGGCGTGCGCCGCTTTACCTTCGGGCTGGCCGAGAAAAACAACCAGGTCGGCCAAGTTACCGGGCTGGCGTGGACGGAGGTGGGTGGCGAACTGCTCACCATCGAAGCGGTGGTGATGCCCGGCAAGGGCAATATTCAGCGCACCGGCTCGCTTGGCGACGTGATGAAGGAATCGGTGGAGGCGGCCCGCTCCGTCGTGCGCTCGCGCGCTGCGCGTCTGGGCGTGAGGGACGACGCATTCGAGAAAAGCGACATCCATGTCCACGTTCCAGAGGGGGCGACGCCGAAGGATGGCCCGTCCGCGGGGGCAGCGATGACGACTGCACTGGTATCGGCGCTGACCGGCATTCCGGTCAGGGCGGACGTCGCGATGACTGGTGAAATCACTTTGCGCGGCGAGGTACTGGCCATCGGCGGCCTCAAGGAAAAACTGCTGGCGGCGCATCGCGGCGGCATCAAGACAGTGCTGATTCCGGAAGAGAACGTGAAAGATCTCACCGAAATTCCGGACAACGTCAAGAATCGCCTGGACATCCATCCGGTGAAGTGGATCGATCAGGTGCTGGAGCTGGCGCTCGAACGCAAACCGGAGCCGTTGCCGGAAAAAACCGAGCCGGTCGCGATCCCCAAAGTGGATTCAAGCGAAGCGGTGGGCGCCGTCAAACACTGAGCACGTAAGAGCGATGACAGGCGGGAATGCGACGAGCATTCCCGTTTTTTTTATGTGCTGTTGGCGCGAGTCCATGCAGACGATTCACCCGGAACGTGCTTGACACGCGGATTTTCACCTTGTTATAAAGCACGTCCGGGGATCACAACGCCAAAAAAATTCCTCTGCCTTCGGCCCGCAGTCGGATACAGGTTCCTGTATTTCTCATCAACGAATAAGCGAAAGGGGATGTTTAGTGAACAAATTCGAACTCATTGAGGCCATAGCGAAGTCTGCCGATATTTCCAAGGCAGCCGCGGGCCGTGCGCTCGACGGCGCAGTGGCCGCGATCCAGGTTTCGCTGAAAAAGGGCGGCATGGTGACGCTGGTCGGCTTCGGTACTTTTTATGTCGGCAAGCGCGCGGCGCGCAGCGGGCGCAATCCGCGCACCGGCGCCGCAATCAAGATCAAGGCGGCGAAAGTGCCGAAGTTCCGCGCTGGCAAAGCCCTCAAGGATGCAGTAAACTAGCGCGCTTCGTTAGGCCGCATCGACTTGATTTTCATGTGAGTCAGGGACAGGCAACCATGGAGCCCCGCAGTGCGGATGCGCGGGGCGCCGAGCATAAGCAAGGTACAGTGGGTGCTTAGCTCAGTTGGTAGAGCGTCGCCCTTACAAGGCGAATGTCGGGGGTTCGAGCCCCTCAGCACCCACCAGCGGAACTTAACGCGCAACACAAGGAGTGGTAGTTCAGTTGGTTAGAATACCGGCCTGTCACGCCGGGGGTCGCGGGTTCGAGTCCCGTCCACTCCGCCAGACCCTGGAAGGCGAACGAGAGTTCGCCTTTTTCATTTAAGAGTTCGCCTTTTTCATTTAATTGCCCGGCATCGGGACTGCATCCGCTCACGGCCCGGTTCGGGCATACTCTCGGCTCCGCATCATCCTCAGGACTTCCGGATAGGACCATGTACGATTTCGTCTACAAGCACAAACGCTGGCTGCAGATAGCGCTGCTGGTACTCATCGTCCCGCCGTTCGCTCTCTTCGGCATCGATTTCTATTTCCGCAATACCGATACCGGCGGTTCGCTGGCCAAGGTCGGCGACGCGCGCATTTCCGAGGTCGAATATTCCCAGGCGCTGCGCCAGGCCCAGGAAAAGATGCGCGAGATGATGAAAAACAATCCGGACCCGTCGCTGCTCAACAGCCCGCAACTCAAGGAGTCGGTGCTCAATGAACTTATCGAGCGCAGGATCACGCTGTCGCACGCGGCCAAGGCCGGGATGACGATATCGGATACCGAACTCCAGCAGATGATTGCCGCCGTCGAGGCATTCCACGACCAGTCGGGCAAGTTCTCGCGCGAGCGCTATCGCCAGTTGCTGCAAGGACAGGGATTGACCCCGGCCACGTTCGAAAACCAGGTACGCACGAACATCATGCTGGAGCAGGTGCGCAGCGTTTATTCCGGCTCTGCTTTTGTTCCGGACTCTGTCGCGGATCGATTGCTGAAAATTCGCGAGCAGGAAAGGGAGGTCAGCCAGGTCTTGTTCAGCCCGGCGGACTATCGCAAGCAGGTCAACATTTCCGATGCCGATGCGGAGAAATACTACACCGAGCACAAAGGCGAGTTCGTGGTTCCCGAGCGGGTCAAGATCGAGTTCGTGGTGCTTTCGCTGGAAGCCTATCAGCGTGGCGTGGAGGTCAGCGACGAGGAGATCAAGAAGTTCTACCTCGAGAACCAAAGCCGTTATCAGACCTCCGAAGAACGACGCGCCAGCCACATTCTGATACCGGCTGCCGCAACGGCCAGTGCGGATGAAAAGGCCAAGGCCAGGGCGCAAGCCGAGGATCTGCTCAGGCAGGCAAAAGCGAACCCGAAGAAATTCGGCGAACTCGCGGCGAAATTTTCCAAGGATCCCGGATCCGCGGAGAAGGGCGGCGATCTTGGCTTTTTCGCACGCGGCTTGATGGTCAAGCCCTTCGATGAGGCCGCCTTCGCGATGAAGGTCGGCGACATTGCCGGGCCGATCGAGACGCAATACGGCTTTCACATCATCCGTCTCGATGAGATCAAGGCTACGAAGACCACGCCGCTGGACGCAGTCAGGGCGCAGATCGTGGAAGAGATTCGCAAGCCCAAGGTTGCCAAGGCCTTCGCGGAAGCAGCCGACAATTTCAACAATCTGGTCTACGAACAATTCGACAGCCTGCAGCCCGCGGTGGACGCACTGAAGCTGACCGTGCAGAAGAGCGACTGGCTAAGCCGCGCCGGCGGCAATCCGAATCCGCTGCTGAACAACGACAAGCTGCTTGCCGCGCTGTTCTCCGATGAAGTGCTCAAGAACAAGCACAACACGTCCGCGATCGAGGTCCAGCCGAACATGCTGCTGTCGGCCCGCGTAGTGGAGCACAAACCGTCTGAAGGGTTGCCGCTTGACCAGGTGCGCAAGGATATCGTGCAGCATCTGGCAGACCAGGCCGCGACACAGTTGGCGGAAAAAGAAGGCCGCGCAGCTCTCGACAGGTTGAAGAAAGGCGAGTCCGTTGCGCTGTCATGGTCCGCGGCGCAGACAGTCACGCTGCAGAAGCGCCAGGGCCTGCATCCCGAAGCCGCACAGTCCGTATTCGGTGCCGATACGACCAAGCTGCCTGCGTATGCCGGCGTGCCGGTTTCGCAAGGACGGTTCGTGATCTATCGGGTGACCAAGGTCAAGGATGTCACTGAAACCAGTCCCGAGCAGCGCAAAGCGCTGGCGAAGCAGTTGACGCAGATGATCGGCCAGGAGCAGTACATCGCCTACCTCGCCAGCCTGCGCGAACGTGCCGACGTCAAAATAGACAAGAAGAAACTGGATCAGGGTTCCTGACGGAATATCGTGACTGTCGTGACTATCGTGACGGCGTGACTGCCGCAAAAGCAAAAGGGCTCGCACTTGCGAGCCCTTTCCATTTCGAGCTTGGGATCCGATAGTTACGCAGTCACGGTAGTCACGGCCTTCATTCGATCTGGCCGACTGCCGTGGTATTGAATCCGGCGTCGACGTAAGTGATCTCGCCGGTGATGCCGCTGGCGAGATCGCTGCACAGGAATGCGGCCGTGTTGCCAACTTCGTCGATGGTCACATTGCGGCGCAGCGGCGATTGCTTTTCCGAGAGCGCCAACAATTTCCCGAAATTACCGATGCCGGCCGCGGCCAGCGTCTTGATCGGGCCGGCCGAGATGGCATTCACGCGTATGCCCCTCGGCCCGAGGCTTTGCGCCATGTAGCGTACGTTCGCTTCGAGGCTGGCCTTGGCAAGTCCCATGACGTTGTAGCTCGGGAAAGAGCGCTCCGCGCCGAGATAGGTCAAAGTGAGCAACGCGGCGTTGCGGCCCTGCATCATCGGCAGTCCGGCCTTGGCGAGTGCGGCAAAACTGTAGGAACTGACGTCATGGGCGATGCGGAATGCTTCCCGGCTGACGGAATCAATGTAGTCTCCGGCAAGGGCTTCACGCGGGGCGAAGGCGATCGAATGGATGATGCCGTCAAGACCGTCCCAGTGCTTCCCGAGGCCGGTGAACAAGGCATCGATTTCGCTGTCGCTGGCCACGTCGCACGGCAACACCATTTTGCTGTCGAACTCCGCAGCCAGGTCCACCACGCGGTCCTTGACCCGCTCGCCCTGATAGCTGAACGCAAGCTGCGCACCTTCGCGGCGCATCGCCTTGGCAATTCCATAGGCAATGGAGCGGCTGCTCAGCAATCCCGTGATCAATATGTTTTTATTCTGGAGAAATGCCATGATGGTTTCCCGTGAGAGTCCTGCGTATTATAGCGAAACCCCCGGCGCGCCCGTTGCCGCACTGCAAGACGATTAATGGCCGGGGATTCCGCTACACTTCACGGCAATGAAAGGTCTGACAACAATCCTGGCGCTGGTGCTGCCGGCATGGCTCGGCGGCTGCAGCGGACCATGGAATGATCCTTATCCCGCGGAGGAAGCCGGCAAGAATATCCTCTACTCGTCCTTTTCCGAGAGGCCGAAGCATCTCGATCCGGTGCAGTCCTACGCCGAGAACGAGGCGGTATTCACGGCGCAGATCTACATGCCGCCGCTGCAGTACCACTACCTCAAGCGTCCTTACGAACTGACGACGCTGGCGGCTACCGAAGTGCCCAAGCCGACGTATTACGACGCGGCGGACCGCCAATTGCCGGAGACCGCGCCGGGCAGCAAGGTCGCCTACAGCGTCTATGAAATACACATTCAGCCCGGCATCATGTATCAACCGCATCCCGCCTTTGCCAAAGACGAGAACGGAAAATACCGCTATCACCAGCTCAAGCGCGAAGACCTGAAAAATATCTACGAGCTGCGCGACTTCAAATATACCGGCACCCGCGAACTGACAGCCGACGACTACGCGTTCCAGATCAGGCGTCTTGCCCACCCGAAACTGCATTCGCCGATCTTCGGGCTGATCAGCGGGTATGTCGTCGGCCTGAAAGACTATGCGGAGAAGCTGCAGCAGGCAGTCAAGACGCCGGCCACCACCGACGGCTACCTCGATCTCCTGCAGTTTCCGCTCGACGGCGTGCAAGTTGTCGACAGCCACACCTACCGGATCAAGCTCAAGGGCAAATATCCGCAATTCGTCTATTGGCTTGCCATGCCTTTCTTCTCGCCGATCCCCTGGGAGGCGGAGCGCTTCTACTCGCAACCGGGCATGTCCGAGGGAAAGAATCTTTCGCTGGACTGGTATCCGGTGGGCACCGGCGCTTACATGCTCACGGTCAATGATCCGAACCGCATGATGGTCATGGAGCGCAATCCCAACTTCGCCGGAGAGCCGTATCCATCGGAAGGCGAGGACGGCGACAAGGCAGCCGGCCTGCTCGACGACGCGGGGCGAATGATGCCGTTCATCGACAAGGCGGTATTCAGCCTGGAAAAGGAAAGCATCCCTTACTGGAACAAATTTCTGCAGGGTTACTACGACGCGTCGGGTATCACTTCGGACAGTTTCGACCAGACGGTGCAGATGGGTCCCAGCGGCGAAGTTTCGCTTTCGGACGCAATGCGCAAGCAGGACATCCGGCTGCAGACCTCCGTGGCGACGTCGGTGATGTACATGGGATTCAACATGGTCGATCCGGTAGTCGGCGGCGATTCCGAGCGTACGCGCAAGCTGCGGCAGGCCATCTCCATTGCCATGGACCAGGAGGAATTCATCTCCATATTCACCAATGGCCGCGGCATTCCGGGGCAGGGTCCGATTCCGCCGGGGATATTCGGTCATCGGGAGGGGTTGGGAGAAATCAATCCGTACGTTTACGACTGGGTCGACAGCAAGCCCGAGCGCAAGCCGGTGGAGTACGCGAAGAAGCTGCTTGCGGAGGCCGGTTACCCGAACGGGATAGACAAGGCGAGCGGCAAACCGCTGGTCGTTTATTTCGACACCACGCTGAGCGGGGTCGGGGGCAAGTCGCGCATCGACTGGCTGACCAAGCAGTTCCAGAAGATAGATTTGCAACTGGTGGTGCGCAACACCGACTTCAACCGTTTCCAGGACAAGATTCGCAAGGGCACGGCGCAACTGTTCTTCTTCGGCTGGAATGCGGATTACCCGGACCCGGAGAACTTTCTGTTCCTGTTCTATGGGCCGCAGTCGCGCGTCAAGAGCGGCGAGAATGCCGCCAACTACCAGAATCCCGAATACGATCGCATGTTCGAACAAATGCAGGTCATGGAAAACGGGCCGGAGCGCCAGGCGGTGATCGACCGCATGGTCGAAGTGCTGCGCCGTGACGCACCCTGGGTGTACATGCTCTACCCGAAGGATTACACGCTGGCTCACTCGTGGGTTTACAACCGCAAGCCCAACAAGATGGCCAACAACGGTTTGAAGTACCAGCGCATCGACCCGCAATTGCGCCAGAAAAAACGCTCGGAGTGGAATCATCCCGTGGTCTGGCCGATCGTCATCCTGCTCGTGGCGCTGGCGCTCGTGCTGACGCCCGCCGTGCAGTCCTACCGGCGCCGGGAGCGTGCCAGCGGGAAATTGCAGACGGCAACGGCATGATCAGCTATCTCGTTCGCCGCATACTTTATGCGATCCCGATCCTGATCGGCGTGAACGTGCTGACCTTTCTGCTGTTCTTCGTCGTCAATTCGCCGGATGACATGGCGCGCATGCAGCTCGGCCAGAAACGGGTCAGCGACGAGGCCGTGATGAAGTGGAAGCAGGAGAGGGGCTACGACAAGCCGAGTTTCTTCGACGCCGGGGCAAGCGGGGTCGGGAAACTCACCAATACGATCTTCTTCGAAAAATCGATCCCGTTGTTCTGGTTCGATTTCGGGCGTGCCGAGGCGGATGGACGCGACATTGCCCACGAAATCAAAAGTCGGATGTGGCCGAGCCTGGCGATCGCGCTGCCGGTTTTCATCGTCGGCATGATGGCGTTCATCACCTTCGCGTTGCTGATGGCCTTCTTCCGGGCGACTTACATCGACTTCATCGGCGTTCTCCTTTGCATCCTGGCCATGTCGGTATCAGGTCTGTTCTACATCATCGGCGGGCAGTACGTGATCAGCAAGCTGTGGAACCTGGTGCCGATTTCGGGTTATGTGGGAGGACTGAACGCCTGGAAGTTCCTGGTCCTTCCGGTGATCATCGGCATCATTGGCGGGGTGGGTTCCAGCGCCCGCTGGTACAGGACCATTTTTCTCGAAGAGATCAATCGCGATTACGTGCGTACCGCTCGGGCGAAGGGATTGTCGGAATGGCGCGTGCTGTTCCGCCATGTATTGCATAACGCGATGATTCCGATCCTGACCGGGGCGGTCGTTGCGATTCCCCTGCTCTTCCTCGGCAGCCTGATCACCGAATCCTTCTTCGCGATACCGGGATTGGGCAGCTATACCATCGATGCAATTGTCCAGCAGGATTTCCCCGTGGTTCGCGCCATGGTGTTCCTGGGCTCCGTGCTCTATATCGTCGGCCTGATCCTGACCGACATCTCCTATACGATCGCGGACCCGCGCATAAGACTGCAATGAACCTTTCGTTCAAACCCGTCATCCTGACCACCGATGCGCTGATTTTCGTGCTGTTCGCCGTCGTGGCCGTGTCCGCCTGGTACATCAGCCGGCATCAGCACCTGCTCGCGCCATGGAGGAAAGTCGCGCACAGCCGCAGCGGCATGATTTCGGCGGTGATCCTGCTGGCCTTCGTGACCGTCGGGTTGCTGGACTCGCTGCATTTCCGGCCGCGTCTTGCAGGCGATGCGGCAGCCGGCAAACCAAACTACGCGGTCGACGTGATGTCGGTATTCGACCTGATCGCGGCGCCGCTCAAAAACAAGCAGGAAAAAACCTACTCGGCACCATTGTCCGCGTACCTGTTCGCCAAGGAAACGGTGGAATTGCCTGATGGCACCGAGGCGCGGGTATTTCCGCGATTGACGCATGGCGGCGCCCATCTCAAGGATCCGGAGCAAGAACGCACGGCCGACATCGTTAAAAACACCGTCGCGGGCATCGCAATCGCCGTGATGATATGGAACGTACTTTTGCTATGTGTGACGTTCTGGCTCTCGCACTGGAGTCGGCGCAGCGTCCGGGAAACCTGGTCGGCCATCTGGAAGGGGCATACGGAAGTGCCGTGGCGGGAAATGCTCGTTGCCAACGGACTCCTGTTCCTGGTCATCGTGCCCATGATCGTGCTGTCCGCCCGATATCACGTGCTGGGCACGGACAAGGTCGGGCAGGATGTGTTCTACCTGACCCTGAAGAGCATTCGCACGGGCCTTGTTATCGGCACGCTGACGACTCTGGTGATGCTCCCGTTCGCCCTGCTGTTCGGCATTCTCGCGGGCTATCTGCGCGGCTGGGTGGACGACGTGATCCAGTATGTTTACACGACGCTCAATTCGATTCCCGGCGTGCTGTTGATCGCTGCGTCCGTGCTGATCCTGCAAGGTGTCATCGACCGCCATCAGGACTGGTTCCAGACCGCCAGCGAACGGGCCGACGCCCGTCTGTTCATGCTATGCATGATCCTCGGCGTAACCAGCTGGACCGGTCTGTGCCGTCTTCTGCGCGGGGAATCCCTCAAACTGCGCGAACTCGAGTACATCCAGGCGGCGCACGCGTTCGGCGTGTCCCACTACAGGATCATCACCCGCCACATCCTGCCGAATGTGATGCACATCGTGCTGATCACCGTGGTCATGGATTTCAGCGGCCTGATCCTGGCCGAAGCGGTACTGTCCTACGTCGGTGTCGGCGTGGACCCGACCATGAACAGCTTCGGCACCATGATCAATGCGGCGCGCATGGAAATGGCGCGCGATCCGATGGTCTGGTGGTCGCTCGCTTCCGCCTTCGCGTTCATGCTGCTGCTGGTGCTCTCTGCCAATCTGTTCGCCGATGCGGTGCGCGACGCCTTCGATCCCCGCATCCGTGGCCGGATGATCATGCCGGGGTTCCTGTCCAAGTATCTGCCGGTGCTGCCTGGCGCCCGATGAACATGACCTCACCCATTCTGGAAGTCGAGAACTTGCGCACCTGGCTGTCGGGCAGCGAAGGCGTGGTGCGCGCGGTCGATGGCGTGTCATTCTCGGTGGGCCGTGGCGAAACCTTTGCGCTGCTTGGCGAATCCGGCTGCGGCAAATCCATGACGGCGTTGTCGATTGCGCGCCTGCTGCCGGATGCCGGGCAAATCCTGTCCGGCACCGTTCGCCTGGACGGGCAGGATCTGCTGCAGCTTCCGGAATCTGCAATGCGAGACGTGCGCGGCAGTCGCATCGGCATGATCTTCCAGGAGCCCGGAACCAGCCTGAATCCGGTGATGACCGTCGGCGCGCAGATCGGCGAGGTATTGCTGCAGCACACGAAGCTGCGCGGCAGTGCTGCGCAGGCGCGGGTGCTGGAACTCCTCGACTCAGTCGGGTTGCCCGAGCCGAAGAACCGGGTGCACGACTACCCGTTCCAGCTTTCCGGCGGCATGAGGCAACGGGTCATGATCGCGCAGGCGCTTGCCTGCGAGCCGCACCTGCTGATCGCGGACGAACCGACGACGGCTCTCGATGTGACGATCCAGGCCCAGGTGCTCGACCTGTTGCGCAAACTGCAGAAGCGGATGGGCATGTCCATCCTCCTGATCACCCACGATCTCGGGGTCGTTTCGGAAATGGCACATCACGTTGCGGTCATGTACGCAGGACAGATCGTCGAATCTGCGCGACGCGACGATTTTTTCCGCAACCCCGCTCATCCCTATTCGCGCAAGCTGTTCGCTTCCCTGCCGGACCGGCAGGCGCGGGACCGGAATCTGGCGGTGATCCGCGGACGGGTGCCGTCCCTGATCACGCAGTTTCGCGGATGCCGGTTCGCGGACCGGTGCGATTTCGCCTGGGACTTGTGCCGCACCACCGCCCCCGCCTGGAACGTCGTCGAATCGAATCATGCGGCCCGTTGCCATCTCTACAACGAAGTCGCGGGGATGAAGCAGGGCGAGGCCGGCAGCCCCATCGCGGGCGTGGCGTTGTCGACTGCATGCGGACCGGTTCACCCTGGCACGGACGCGCCGCTACTCACGGTCAACGACATGAAAGTCCATTTCCCGATCCGCAAGGGAATTCTCAAACGCGTCGTCGGCCACGTCAAAGCCGTCGACGGCATTTCCCTGACGGTGCGCGCCGGGCGCACGCTGGCGCTCGTGGGTGAATCAGGCTCCGGCAAGACCACGGTCGGCAAGGGCATCGTGCAGTTGCTGCCATTGTCGGGAGGCAGCGTAATTTTCGACGGGGTCGACCTGTCATCGCTTTCGGCCGGGGAACTGCGCGGCCGGCGTCGCGATTTCCAGATCATTTTTCAGGATCCCTACAGTTCGCTCAACCCGCGCACGCGGGTTCTCGATATCGTGGAGGAGGGCATGATCGCGCTCGGCATCGGCGGCGACAGGCAGTCGCGCGCCGCGCGTGTCGATGCAATTCTTGCGCAGGTAGGCCTGGGCGCGGAAATGAAATACCGTTATCCCCATGAATTCTCGGGCGGGCAGCGCCAGCGGATCGCGATCGCGCGCGCGCTCGCGGTCGAGCCCAGGCTGATCGTGTGCGACGAGCCGACCAGCGCGCTGGATGTATCGGTGCAGGCGCAGATTCTGAATCTGTTGCGCGATCTGCAGAGCCGGCTCTGCATCGCCTACCTGTTCATCACGCACAACATGTCCGTCGTGGAGTTTCTGGCCGACGAGGTTGCCGTGATGTATCTGGGGAAAGTCGTCGAACAAGGCAGCGCCGAGCAGGTGCTGCGCTCGCCACAGCATGCCTATACGAAGGCGCTGCTATCGGCGGTGCCGAGGGTCAGGGTTTCCAGCAAGGAAAAAGCAGCCGCGGCAGGTTGAGGCCGGCCGCCAGCGCTATATTCAGCGGCGGGCGATGCGCGGGTTGCTGTAGATCGTCAGGCGCTGGCCTATGCGCAGTCCGTTACCTGACAGATGGTTCCATTCCTTCAATGCGGCCACGGTCACGCGATGCTTCAATGCGATCAGGTACAGGCTGTCGCCGTTCCTCACGCGGTATTCCACCCGGCTGCCGTATAAGTCCTCGGGTGCCTGGAATTCCGGACTGTTCCAGGTCTCATCCAGGTTCGATGCATTGGCGTCTTCGTTCATCGGCACCAGCAGCGACCGGCCCGGCCGGACCGCAACATGTCGATTTATGCCGTTGATTTCGCGCAGCCGCGCCAGCGTGATGCCGAATTTCGCGGCGACTGAATCCGGGCTTTCGTTCTTCTTCAGCGTATAGGTCTGCCACGACACCAGCGGCTGGTCATAGCCCTTCAGATTGGCGGAAAAAATGCCCGCCTTGTCGACAGGCAGCAGCAGGGTGCGTGAACCGTTCGACATGATGACCGGCCGGGTGTGCCCCGGATTGAGCGAGCGGAAATCATCGACTGACATTTCCGCAAGTTGCGCGGCCACCTGCATGTCGATGTGTTCCGGCGTCGATACGGCCGTGAAGTACGGCTGGTTCGGAATGTCCTCGAGCGGAAAGCTGAGCGAAGAGGGATTGCTGATGATCTTCTTGATGGCCTGCAGCTTCGGCAGATAGTTGCGCGTCTCGCGCGGCATCTTCAGGCTTTCGTAGCCCGTCGGCTTGCGTTTGGCCCGGTTGTGGGCGATGGCCCGCGACACGCCGTTCTCGCCCCAATTGTAGGCGGCGAGCGCGAGCTGCCAATCGTTGAATTCCTCGTGCAGTTTCTCCAGATAATCCAGTGCGGCACGGGTGGCAGTGAGCACGTCGCGGCGCCCGTCGTACCACCAGTTCTGCTGCAGCCCATAGCGTTTTCCCGTCGCTGGCATGAACTGCCAGATCCCCACGGCGCGTGCGCGCGAATAGGCGATCGGGTTGTAGGCGCTCTCGATCATCGGCAGCAGTGCCACTTCCATCGGCATGTGGCGCTTGTCGATTTCCTCGACGATGAAATACAGGTACAGGCGGCTGCGCTCGATCATGCGCTGGAAATAGTCGGGGTGATTCAGGAACCAGGCCTCATGGCGTGCGACCAGCTTGCTGTCGACTTCGGGCAGGGCGAAGCCGTTACGAATGCGGATCCACAGGCTTTCCGGGGCTGGCGTGAGCGGGGTGGTGGTGATCGGTGATTCAGCGTGGGCTTCGACCTCGGTATCCGGTTTCAGATCGCCGTTGCTTGCCGGCGCAGGAGGGGATGCGGAGTCAGCCGATGCCGGGGCAACCGGAACGGATTCTTCAGAATGCAGCGGTGACGTGGCCGCAACGATGCAGAGGCTAGCCAGAATCGCAAGTAGTTTCTTCATTCATTTACGCAAGATATTGATAATTAGCGGTATGTTAGCAGAGCGCCTGCCGTAGTCAAGGTAAACCTTGGGCCCGGTGCATCGGCCGCTGCAGGCGTTCGCAGGAACCGTTAAAACCCATCCTTCCAGGTGCGCAACGCAGCGAACACCTCGACAGGGCTCGCCAACGCGCGCCCCGCATGGCGACTGGCTGAAGTGGCGACCGCAGGGTTGCCGCCCCGCAAAAACGGATTCGCCGCCAGCTCGGATTCGATGGTGGAAGGCAGCGATGGATTGCCGGCGGCAAGCGCCGCCTTTGCAGTCGCTTCGCGCTCATCCAATGCGGGATTGCCTGGATCGGCGGCGCGGGCAAAGCGCAGGTTGGAAAGCGTGTACTCGTGGGCGCAATACACGAGCGTGTCGCCGGGTAGGGCGGCGAATTTCGAGAGCGACGAGTGCATCTGCGCGGCCGTGCCTTCGAACAATCTGCCGCAGCCGCAGGAAAACAAAGTGTCTCCGCAGAACAGCACGCCCTCGCCGTAGTAGGCAATGTGGCCTGCGGTATGGCCCGGCACGTCGAACACCTGGAAGTGGAGGCCGACGCCGGGCACCTCGATGGTGTCGCCTTCGCGCAATGTCCGCGTGATGCCGGGTATGGACTCGCGCGCCGGGCCGAACACCGGTACGTTATACTTCGACAGCAGACCGGTATTGCCGCCGACGTGATCGCCGTGATGATGGGTCGTCAGGATCGCGTCAAGCCGCAGGCCTTCGTTCGACAGATAGTCGAGCACCGGGCCGGCATCACCGGGGTCGACGACAACGGCAGCGGAGCCGCGGCGCAAACACCAGATATAGTTGTCCTGGAATGCGCGAATGGGAACGATGGTGGTGATGTCCATACCGATACCTTTTATTTTGCAAAACTGAATGTCAATCCACGACGAGCCGGTCAGTTTATCCGAATGGCTTTCCACGCCGCTGGGCGCGCGTCTCCTCGACACCGAACTGCGTTACTTCGACCATGAACTCGCCGACGTGTTCGGCTTCAACGCAATTCAGCTCGGGCTTCCAGAATACCCGTATCTGCGAGCCAACCGTATTCCGTTTCGCTGCGTGACCGGAAGCGATGGCCCGGTCGGTGTGCGTTCCGATCCGTGTGCATTGCCGCTGCAGACCGCCTCGGTCGATCTCGTCGTACTGCCGCACACTCTCGAATTCAGCAGCAACCCGCACCAGGTGTTGCGTGAGGTTTCGCGCGTTCTCATGCCCGAGGGCCACGTCGTCCTGTCGGGATTCAATCCCTGGAGCCTCTGGGGGGCGCGCCGCCTTGCGGCACGACGCGAAGGCGCCTATCCGTGGTGCGGCCAGTTCATCAACCTGCCCAGGATAAAGGACTGGATGGCATTGCTGGGTTTCGAACTGTCCGGCGGGCGCATGTGCAGTTATGCGCCGCCATTGGTCAGCGAAAAATGGTCGCGTCGCTGGGACTTCATGGAAGCGGCCGGCGATCGATGGTGGCCTTTTGCCGGCGGCGTCTACTACCTGCACGGCATCAAGCGGGTGCAGGGCATGCGCCTGATCACGCCGCAATGGAAGGCCGTCCAGGTAAAGAAGAAGGCGCTGGCGGCGGTGCCGCAGAAAACCAACGGGCGCGACGACGCAATGGCGGCGCGGACAAATCATGCAACCGGAGACCAGCAGTGAGTGAAGTCGTCGATGTTTATACCGATGGTGCATGCAAGGGCAATCCGGGGCCCGGCGGCTGGGGAGTGTGGATGAAGTGGGGCGATCACGAAAAGGAATTCTGTGGCGGCGAGGCGGACACGACCAACAACCGCATGGAGATGATGGCGGTCATCGAGGCGCTGGTTTCGCTCAAGCGCAGCTGCGCCGTGCGCTTGCACACCGATTCCAAGTACGTGCACGACGGCATTTCGGTCTGGATCCACGACTGGAAGAAGCGCGGCTGGCGCACCGCGGACAAGAAGCCGGTGAAGAATGTCGATCTCTGGCAGCGGCTCGATGAACTGGTGCGTGGCCACAAGATCGAGTGGGTCTGGGTCAAGGGGCACGCCGGCGATCCCGGCAACGAAAAGGCCGATGAGCTAGCGAACCGCGGCGTCGCGGAAGTCCTGCGCGCAGGGACGAGGGACGAGGGGCGAGGGGCGAGAGGGTGAGGGAAGTTTCGAACCGGGGTCGCCAAGTCACGCACGCAAACTTTGCAGTGATGCTCAATTTGCACTGCCCTAACCCTCGTCCCTCGTCCCTCGTCCCTCGTCCCTAAACTATGCGTCAAATCTTCCTCGACACGGAAACCACGGGCCTCGATCCCGCGTTAGGCCATCGGGTCATCGAAATTGCCGCGGTGGAGATCGTCAATCGCCGTTTCACCGACAAGCACTATCACCAGTACGTAAATCCGGAGCGGGAGATCGATGCCGGCGCATTGGAGGTGCATGGCATCACCGTTGAATTTCTGGCGGACAAGCCGAAATTCCGGGAAGTGGCGAAGGAAATGCTCGAGTTCATCGATGGCGCGGAACTGATCATTCACAATGCACCGTTCGATGTGGCGTTTCTCGATCACGAACTGGCACTGCTGGAACTGCGGGCCCTCAAAATCTATTGCCCGCAGGTGACCGATACGCTGAAAATGGCCAAGGGGTTGCATCCGGGAAAACGCAATTCGCTGGATGCGTTGTGCGAACGCTACCAGATCGACAATTCCTCACGATCGTTGCACGGCGCCCTGCTGGATGCCCGCCTTCTGGCGGAAGTCTATCTGTCCATGACGCGCGGCCAGGACAGCCTGCTGATGGACATGGGCGAATCTTCCTCGCCGGTGCTGGACAGCGCGTTTTCCATGGCCGATGTGGAATTGATCGTGTTGCGCGCGACGCCGGAGGAACTGGTCGAGCATATGCGTCAGATCGACGACATAGACAAGGCGGCGAAGGGCGCCTGCCTGTGGAAAAAGCTCGAGGCTACGGGCTAATCGAAGGGATTGACGGGGTGGCATCGGACCGGCCTGCTGCGGCGATCGCTACGGAGCCACCTCGAAGGTGACGTTGCAGGAAACCGTCACGCGCGGCTGCTGGCCGCGGTAGGCGTTTACGTAGTGCAGCATCCACCCCGGAAAAATCAGCAGCCGCCCCGTGCCCGGCCGTGCCGTGAAAGTCTTGCCGACGAGGTCGAGCCCCGGCATCGGCTTTCCCCCGTGCCGTGGATCGACGAGCGCGAGCAATCCCGAGTCAGGATAGGTCGCTTCGTCGGCGTCTCCCACGTCGGGGTAATACACCGTCGACCAATGCGCGTCGGAATGATCGTGCGGAATCGTATAGTCCCCATTTCGCATCACCATCGCCCACGCCTGCGCGCCCATGCGCATCGCCGGCATTCGCAGTCCACTTTCCCTGGCGAGGTCGTCCACCGTTTCGCGCACCCGCGTCACGATGTACTGGATGAGAGTACGAAAACTTGCGTCCGCGCGCAGGGCGAGATCGGGCTGCGAATGCCAGCCACCCACGTTGCTGCGGGTTATCGACGGCACGGAGACGGATTCGGCGACCAGGCGGGCGGTGATATCACGGTTGACCTGGTCCATGCTGGCGGAAGGCTCATACATGGAGAGGGGTGTGGCGAACAGCGGGAGGTGGGAAGCGATCGATGTACCGATCGCTGCGTTTCCGGCAGGTGCAGGTGAAGAAGAACTGCGTTGACCCAAAGCCGTTACGTGATTCATGAATTCAAAATACGGTTTCGCGAGCGAAAGCGTATTGAACGATCTTGCCCACATGATGGATGACATGAGCTGGCGATTTCACCAGACGGAAAGAACCGTCGATCCGGCGCGAGATTTTTCACCCAATTACAAAATTGAAATTCACATTACAAGAGGAAATATCCTGGCGCGAGACGGCATGCGTTGAAATGCCGCGTCGGATGTATTTACTCTGGATGCGTTGTAATGCCGTGTCGCCAAAGGATCACGCAGAGAAACCTGTCGTCTGCCTTACACGCGCAACGACATCGGCCTTCCGCTTTCTATGACGTCACTTGAACTTGCAGGTGCCTGTATTGTGGTTGCAACTCTTGAAGCCGCTCGCCAGCACCCCAGGCACGTTGCCGATAGGTCAGTACTCGCCGTTCGCCGTCATGCCCTCGTACTTGTCCGAGCCGTCCACCGCTTCCCAGGGATCCGACCCCGAACGGCGAAACACCTCGCGTGTCTTTAACGCCAGATATTCGGCACCGAGAATCCCGGAGGCACCGGGTCGGTATCAACTCCGAAATCAAATCCGCCCATTTCACGCGCGAATTGTTGGCTGATGTGGGCTAAGTCATCCACAGCGCCCTCATCCCATAACTCAAAGGCGTCCGCCGGCATAGTATCGATGTCCAGGTCGGGGAACGGCTCCGGGCGGGCTCGCCCCGGTGTGACGTCCTTTAAGGGTGCCATGGCTTAATTTTCATTATCTGAATTGGGCCACGAAGTCGCACTGAACTAACCGAGCAGTCCTTTGAGCATCCCGAACACAACCACAACCAGGGCGAAGAGCACGCCGCCAAAGATGGTCCTTTCCAGAATATGTTCGGCTATTTCGAGAGCCTCATGCGATTCCTGTGTCCGGTCGAGCATTGCCGCGTCTCCCGCAGAAGCGTTACCCAAAATAAGTACATTCGGCCGCCATCCTGCCGCTATAGGCCGCGATAGGAAGTTTAGGAAATGCGCAGGGCGGGCGTAATCAGTTGAATTCCTGATTTTGCGGGGGTCGATTACCGGGACGTGGATCAAGTCCACGGGCAGGAGCACTGCGTGGATCACGTCATCCTTCGGCGTTCGGAGAAGTGAGACGCGTCAATTCCGGCCTCGGAATGCCGGATCAATAGCCCAGTCGGATGGTTCCGAGCAGGGGGTTGGTGCCGAGGATCCCTCCAGTAAGCGTGTCGGCCCCACCAGTGACCGGCTGGATCAACCCACCGGTGGGGGGAGGGCGAAGTCCGCTGGTGGTGCCGCTAAGCGTCGAAGCCGTTCCACTCACTGCGGCGCCTGCGGCTCCGGTGAAGCCCTGCACCGGCTGACTCAGCGCCGTTGCGTCCAGCAAGGTACCTGTCACGACGCCCTGCGTGAGTTCAATTACTCCAGCCCCAGCTGTGCTACTCGTGTCGCCGATAAGGGTCGTCTTGCCTGGCGGCGGCACTGGCGGCAGATAAGTCTGCTTGTTGCTGAGGAACGGCTTGGTGTTGGCGTCGGGCACGAAGTAGGCTTGTCCCGCGGGAACGGCAATGCAGCCGCCGGCGTTGCACACTTCGATCTCGCCTTCGGCCACGCTGCCGGACAGGCCGCCGTTCAACTGCATGGTGTATTGAGTCCCTCGAACGCCGACCGTGGCCAACGGCGTGGTCATCTTGTACCCGGTGCGATTGTGCTTCGCCAGCCTGCCGGTGATGGTGCGCACCCCGCCCTCGATCAAACTGAAAAAACTGCGCTCCGAACCCTCGTCCACGCCGCCCCAGCGGTATTGGTCGATGCGGAATACGGTGCGCGTATAAAGGGAAACGAAGCCATCGTCGGTAAAACGAAACTGCACGCGTCCTTCATTGGTGTTCACCGTGTCCCCCTCCTCCAGGGCGGCGCCTTTGACGAGTGCGCGAACGCGTCCATCGACAGCCAAGGCGAAAACATTGCCGATGACAAATTCGACGCGCGCCACCGGTGCGGCGAAAACGGATGAGGCAAACAGAAACGCCGCAAGGGCAAACAACCAGAAACGCCGCTGCGCAGATCGATGGCGGGTTGCCAATTGTTTCTCCCTTCCAGGTTTTATTGAATGATGTTTTCTATAGCGACGTGGCCGGCAGCGCCATCGGGTAAAGACCTGAGAATAGATGCGGTTGAAAACTATCATGACAGCGATGGCGAGGCGGTTGCAGAATTTGGCGCGCTGAACCGAGCGGCGTTTTTGGTGTCTCTTGTACTTGCCAACGGAATATTGCCAATGGAATGGCGCGGTCCGTCACTTCGGTGTTCCACGCGAAAACAATTTGGGGACTGATCGTGTTCAGACGAAAAATTGGTGCAAGAGTGTGGCATTCATCGCCTGAATGTTTTTCCTGGCCCACAACCAATTTTGAAGAAAAGGAACATCCGACCATCGGGCACCGGTGTTCGAATTGTTGGGCTATCGAAGATGCAAAGGCTCGTCATCCAGCCAATCAGGCAAAGCCTAACAGGCTGTTGAAATAAGCCCGACTATCATGACCGGGATCGTGCGCGAAGAGGAGTCGAATGCAATTGAAGAGTGATTCGCAACCGATTGGCTCGCTCGGATCTGGTCAATCTGCTCGATTATCCGGCCGATGGGT
>DASWEZ010000016.1:0-9129 GCA_036394495.1 Burkholderiales bacterium | reverse complement strand
CAGCCTGTCCTGCAGGCGCCGGAAATACGCAGCAGGATCGAACAGCCCGTCGGGGTGGTCGATGCGCAACGCGTCCACCATTCCGGCCGATACCAGTTCGAATACCAGTTTATGAGTCGCTTCGAAAACCGGCTCGCTCTCCATGCGCAATGCGGCCAGTTCGTTGACATCGAAAAAGCGGCGATAGTTGATTTCGTCGGATGCCACTCGCCAGTAAGCGAGCCGGTACGCCTGCGCTTCCAGCAACTCATGCAGCAAGTCGAAACTGGCGGCGTTGCCGGCAAGCCCGTTGAAAGACTCCACGGCGACTTCCACCGCCTTGCCCACCGCGACATGAAGCGCCACCACACCGGCCAGCCTGTGCTTGAGGTCCTCCTTGGCCACGTTTCGCGCCGCGATACCTTCCACCGACAGACCATCACGGTGTGCCAGGCCGGAGAACGCGGACATCAACGCCCTCACCTCGCCAAGCGCTTCATCCGGCGCTTGCAGGATCGACGCGGCACCCAATGCATGGGCCAGGATGCGCGGATACTCGCGCGGGTCGATCGGGAACCGGTGATCGGCATAGTGAACGCGGAATTGTCCCGCTGCCGGATCGAACACCAGCGTGAGTTCCCCTCTCTCCAGCAAGGCTCCATAGTGATCGCCCAATACCGGTACCAGCACGTGGTTCACTAGATCCGGGTCGGCCGGATACCAGTCGATGTCGAAGTACTCCGCGTAATTCGACGCCTGCCCGTTTTCAAGGACGTCCAGCCACCAGGCGTTGTCGGCGCCCATGATCGCCATATGGTTCGGCACGACATCCAGGATCTGGCCCATCCCATGGTCGTGCAGGCAGGCCACGAACGCGTCGAGTTCTTCGCGTGTGCCGATCTCGGGATTCAGCGTCTGGTGATCGACGATGTCATAGCCGTGCGTGCTTCCGGGCCGCGCGCGCAAGTACGGCGAACAATAGACGTGGCTGATGCCGAGTTCCGCGAGATAGGGCACGATTTCGATGGCATCCCTGAACCGGAAGCCGGCATGAAGCTGCAGCCTGTAGGTCGCGCGCGGAATGCGCGATCCCGCCGGACGCAACGGCGCAGACAGCGGCAAGGCGTGCAGCGAATCGCGGGGTTCGCTGTGGCCCCCCGCTTCCGCGATGGCGGAGCGAGCCGAATCGGCAAGTCTCGCCTCAGTCACGACCCGGCTCCAGTGTCCACCATGCCGACCACGCCGGTAGCCCGGCCGCATCGGCCCGCGCCTGCGCGGGGTAAATCATCGTCCCGGGTACGGCAGGCACGCGCATCCAGTCCACGTCGGAAAAATTGGCGCGAAGATGCAGCCGCGTGCCGTCGCCCAGCATCCAATCCACCATCAGGTGCCGGCCTTCGACCGTGTACTTCGCTTCCCGTTGCGTGCCGGCCAAGTGCGGAACGATCAGCCGGCGCCGCAATTCCAGCAAGTGGCTGTACAGGCTGTGCCAGTCTCCGCGTTCGGGTTTCGCGATTTCCTTCCAGTCCAGCTTCGACGCGATGAACGCCGCTTCCGCACCCGGGTCCGGAATGGACGCCTGCCCCTCTGGCGTGCGGAATTGTTCGAACGCGGAATATTCTGTGCGTCGCCCCTGCACGACTTTCGACGCCAGGTCCGGCTCGAAGTCGCAGAAGAACAGGAAAGGCGTACTGGCGGCAAACTCCTCGCCCATGAACAGCATCGGGATCGACGGCGCCAGCAGCAGGCAGATGATTTCCAGGCGCAATACCCGCGCAGGCGCGAGTGCCGACAGGCGCTGGCCAATCGCGCGATTGCCGATCTGGTCATGGTTCTGCAAACAATTCACGAACGCTGTCAGCGGCAAACCGGCGCTCGCCTCGCCGCGCTTGCGGCCGTTGCGATAGGCCGAGGCTTCGCCCTGGTAGCCGAACCCTTCGGCCAGCGCGCGGCCCAGCAGCGTCAACGGATCCTTTGCGTAGTCACCGTAATAGCCTTCGCGTTCGCCGGTGGCGAGGACGTGCATTGCGTGATGGAAATCGTCGTTCCATTGCGCGGTCGCGTAGCGCGGCTGCCCGCGTTCGTTGCGCACTAAACGGGTTGCCTCATTGCGATCGTTCTCCAGGATCAGATGCACATGCCGTTCCAGTCCCGGTCCGTTGCGCACGGCAGCCGCAAGTTCCGAGACGAGATCGGGCTGCGAATCGTCGACAATGGCCTGAATGGCATCGAGGCGCAGTCCGTCGAGATTGAATTCATCCAGCCAGTAGAGCGCGTTATGGATGAAGAAGTCGCGCACGACGCGCGAGCGCTCGCCGTCGAAGTTGATCGCCGCCCCCCAGGGGGTGTGATGCGCCGGATTGAAAAACTGCGGCGCATACGTGGGCAGATAATTCCCTTCCGGCCCGAAGTGGTTGTAGACCACGTCGAGGAAAACCATCAATCCCCGCGCATGCGCCGCGGCCACCAGGCTCTTGAGATCTTCCGGGCTGCCGTAGGAAGAGTCGGGAGCGAACTGCAGAACACCGTCGTATCCCCAATTGCGCCTGCCGGGAAAATCCGCGACGGGCATGATTTCGATCGCGGTCACGCCCAGGCGCACCAGATAGTCCAGCCGCTCGATGGCGGCGTTGAAGCTCCCCTGCGGCGTGAAGGTGCCGATGTGCAACTCGTAGATCACGGCCTCTTCCCAGGGACGGCCGCGCCATTCCTGATCCGGCCACTCGAACGCATGGGGATCGATGACCACGCTTGGCGCATGCACGTCCTGCGGGTTGTACCGCGATGCCGGATCGGGCACATCGAACCGATCGTCGATGCGAAAAGAATAAGGTGTGCCCGCCGGAATCGCATCCAGCGCCAGCGCGTACCAACCATCCCCGCTGGCGGACATCGGGATTTGAGCGGGCCCGCGTCCGAGCGCCAGGCCGAGTCCCACCGTCGATGCACCCGGCGCCCACAGCCTGAAGTGCACGGCGCCGCGGCCATCGAACTCGGCACCGAAAGGCATGTGATGATGCCGCTTCACGGATTGCGGTCTATCCTGCGCAGCAAAACGAGAGAACGTCCTTGAAGGGGATATTCGCTGCCGCCGCGCAGTGCGCCGAGCTGCGGCCTGCCGGTATCGAAGGCCGTGTCGATCTGCGCGAACCATTCGCCCTCCAGCTTTATCTCCGGCAACCGGAACCCGATGGTGTCGTGGTGGGCGTTGAACAGCAACAGGAAGCTGGCGTCGTGAATCGGCCGCCCGCGCGCATCGGTTTCCAGCAGCGCGTCACCGGACAGGAAGACTCCGAGGCAGCGCGCGAAGTCTTTATCCCACTCCTGCACCGTCATTTCCGCGCCGTCGGGCTTGAGCCATATGATGTCCTTTTCCACGGCGTCGCCGATCCGTTTTCCCTGAAAGAACGCGCGGCGCCGGAAAATCGGATGGTCGCGGCGCGTGGCGATCATGCGCGACACGAACTCCATCATCTGCCTGCCTGCGGCGTCGATGTTCCAGTCCGTCCACGCGATTTCATTGTCCTGGCAATAGGCGTTGTTGTTGCCGCGCTGCGTGCGCCCGATTTCATCGCCGGCCAGCAACATCGGCACGCCTTGCGAGAGCAACAACGTGGCGATCAGGTTGCGCTTCTGCCGTTCCCTCAGCACGTTGACCGCCGCGTCATCGGTCGGCCCCTCGGCGCCGCAGTTCCAGGAAAGGTTGTTGCTGCTGCCGTCGCGGCCTTCTTCGCCATTGGCCTCGTTATGCTTGTCGTTGTAGGAAACCAGGTCGTGCAGCGTGAAGCCGTCATGCGCCGTCACGAAATTGATGCTGGCGCACGGAGTCCGGCCGTTGTGGCCGTAAAGATCGTTCGATCCGGTAAGGCGGCGCGCGAATTCTCCGATCAATCCGCCATCACCTTTCCAGTAGGCGCGCATGGTGTCGCGGTACTTGTCGTTCCATTCGGCCCAGCCCACCGGAAAATTGCCGACCTGATAGCCGCCCTCCCCCAGATCCCATGGCTCGGCGATCAGCTTGACCTGCGAGAGCACCGGGTCCTGGCGCAGGATGTCGAAGAACGCGCCCAGACGATCTACTTCGTGCAATTCCCGCGCGAGCGAGGCGGCAAGGTCGAAGCGGAATCCGTCGACGTGCATTTCCGTTACCCAGTAGCGCAGTGAATCCATGATCAGTTGCAGCACGCGCGGATGCCGCATGTTCAACGTGTTGCCGCAGCCCGTGTAATCCTGGTAATAGCGCTTGTTGTCGGCCACCAGCCGGTAGTACGAGGCATTGTCGATGCCGCGGAAGCACAGCGTCGGCCCGCATTGATTGCCTTCCGCCGTATGGTTGTAGACCACATCGAGGATGACTTCCATGCCCGCGCTGTGCAAGGTCTTCACCATCGTCTTGAATTCGCCGACCTTCCCCGACGCACAGTAACGCTTGTCGGGTGCAAGGAAACCGATCGTGTTGTAGCCCCAATAGTTGCGCAGGCCGCGCTCGACCAGCCGACGATCGTCGACAAATGCATGCACCGGCATTAACTCGATGGTCGTCACGCCGAGGCGGCGCAAATGGTCGACCACCGCCGGGCAGGCCAATCCGGCAAAGGTTCCGCGCAGGGCGGGTGGTACATCCGGATGCTGCTTGGTGAAACCGCCGACGTGTACTTCGTAAATTACCATGTCGTTCCAGGCGATGTCCGGACTGCGATCCTCCCCCCAGCTGAAGGCGCCGTCGATGACCTTGCATTTCGGCATGCCGCTCGCGCTGTCGCGCCGGTCCAGCGACAGGTCTTCGCGTTTGCCGCCGATGGTGTAGCCGAACTGCGCATCGCTCCAGCGCAGGCCGCCATCGATGCTGCATGCGTAGGGATCGAGCAACAGCTTGTGCGGATTGAAGCGGTGGCCGTTCTCCGGCTGATAGGGGCCGTATACCCGGTAACCGTAGAGCAAGCCCGGCCGCGCCTCCGGCAGATAGCAATGCCAGATCTCATCGGTGCGCTCCTTCAGCACGATGCGCTGGATTTCGCGCCGGCCGCTCTCGTCGAACAGGCATAGTTCGACTTTATCGGCATGCTCCGAGAACAGCGCGAAGTTGACCCCTTCGCCGTCCCAGTGCGCCCCCCTTGGGAAGGAGCGCCCCGGCCAGACGGCAGTCAAGGTCCGCGCCGCCGGTTTTACGCGAACGCGGCGGTCATCAACAACTGGTGTATCGGTACGTGCATCCATTCCGGACGGTTCTCCATTTCATGATTCAAATCCTGCAAAGCCCTTTCGACCAGGCAAAGCGCGATGACCGAGTGCAACGACTTCTCGTCCGCCGGAACCGACGCGAGTCCCTGCGCCGATTTCCGGTAGCCGTCGATAAAAGCCGCAACCGCCGCGCGCTCCCAGCCGTCTATCTCGCCGGCAAACGTGGCTCCTTCCTGCTGTTGCACCTGTACTTTCAGCAAGGCCGTGCGTGCCGCATAGGAAAACGAACGCAATATGCCGGCCACGTCGCATAGCGGGCTGCGCTTGGCGCGCCATTCGCCGAAGGGACGGGACGGGTCGCCTTCGAAATCGATAATGACGAAATCGTTTTCCGCGATCAGCACCTGCCCGAGGTGGAGGTTGCCGTGATAGCGCGTCCTCATCACGCCGGTCGAGCGGCATTCCATTGAAAGCACGCGCTGCGCGAGCGACGTTCGCGCACGCAGCAGTTCATCGACATGCGGCTGGATTGGCAATGGAAGCTGGTCATGCAGTGTCTCGACGAGGCCCAGCGTTTGCTGCAAGTGCATCAGTACCTTGTCCCGCCATTCTGTGAAATCCGCCCTTGTCATCGGTTCCGGATCGAATGCCGGATCGCCGGTCCGCTTCGCCAGCGCCCGATGCATTTCGGCTATGCGCTGACCCAGCAATGCTATCTGCGGCAGGTAGAAGCCGTGAGGCATCTCGGCGGCGGCGGCGACCGGATGCGCGAGTACCCGGTCGAGGTACTCCAGCGTGTATGTCCACGCATCGCCCTGGTTGCGCACGAACTTCTGCAGGATGGCGAGCGTGGTCGGTTCGTCGCCTTCGTTCCCCACATATTCGATCGCGCCCGCTACCGGAGCTATGTGCGCGAACGGTGAGGCTTCCGTGAGGAAACGCCCCATCTCGATTTCCGGATGGATGCCGGGATAGAGCCGCCGGTAGCCTTTCAGAAAAAGCTGGCTGCCGAAGAACACGCCGGTATTGCTCTGCTCGAGCGACGGTATGCGTATTTCCTCTTCGACCGCCGCAGCCAGCCCGGCATAAATCGAGGTCGTCATGAAGCGCAGGCAGGCATTGCCCAGCGCGATCTCCTTTCCTTCTCCGGCGGCGCGCGCCAGCGCGCGTGAAAACCCGGGATTGCCGAAGGCGCCGTAGAGCACCCCGGTGCGCCCCTTGTGACGCACTTTTGCGAAGCTCCACTGGCCCAGCTTCTCGAGCGGGTCGTGCTCGCGCGTTTCCCAATCGAGCGCAAGCGGGAAGAAATAGCGCTGCTCCGGCCGCGCTCCCAGGTCGGCATGCATGACCGCCATCAGCCAGTAGCCCTCCGTCGTCGTCCACTGCGGAATCGGATCGAACAGCAGGTCGGCCACCGGCAACGCTTTCGCCGCGAACCAGGGGCGGTTGCGCAAATAGGGCAGCACGATCTCGTCACGCAATCGTTCGTGTGTCGCATTGACGATCAGATCGCCGATTTCGTAGACGACTTGCCGCGAGGCCGGACCGTCGCCCCATCCCGACGCAAGCACCAGCATCGGCAGCGCGCGATAAGGCATGCGTTCGTCGTGCCAGACGGGCGGCGCGGCGTCCGTTGCCAGTCGGAAGGCGAAATAACCGTGTCCGGACAAGGTCAGCAGATAGGGCAGTTTCCCGATCGGCGGGAAGGCCTCCTTGCCCATGATCTCCACTGGCACTCGTCCCTCGAAGCGCGACAGGTCCAGTTCCACCGCCTGGGATACGCGCGACAGGTTGGCGACGCATAACAATATTTCGCCCTCGTACTCGCGCACGAAGGCGAGAATCTTGCGATTGCCGGGCGAGAGGAAAGCCAGACTGCCGCGGCTGAAGGCGCGGTGGCTGCGGCGCACCGCGATGATGCGCCGTGTCCATTGCAGCAGCGAATCCGCGCTGCGCAACTGCCCTTCGACGTTGACCGTCTGGTAACCGTAAACCGCATCCATCACCGGCGGCAGGTACAGCCGTTGCGGATCGGCCCGCGAAAAACCGGCGTTGCGGTCCGGGCTCCATTGCATGGGCGTGCGCACG
Source organism: Burkholderiales bacterium (assembly GCA_036394495.1). Classification (GTDB taxonomy): domain Bacteria; phylum Pseudomonadota; class Gammaproteobacteria; order Burkholderiales; family JACQAP01; genus JACQAP01. The sequence continues at coordinate 1,881 of DASWEZ010000016.1, read as the reverse complement.
CTGTTGCGGTCGCCGAGGTAGATGTTGTCGCCCATGCCGATCTCGTCGCCGTAGTACAGGATCGGGGCGCCCGGCAGGGTCAGCAGCATGAAGGAGATCAGTTCGATCTGCGTGCGGCTGTTGTCCATCAACGGCGCCAGCCGCCGCCTGATGCCGACGTTGACACGCATGCGCGGATCGTTGGCGAAGATCTTGTACATGTAATCGCGTTCGCGATCGGTCACCATTTCCAGCGTGAGTTCGTCGTGGTTGCGCAGGAAAATCGCCCACTGGCAGTCGTCCGGAATGGCCGGCGTCTGCGCCATGATCTCGACGATCGGATGGCGGTCCTCCATCGCGATGGACATGTACACCCGTGGCATCAGCGGAAAGTGATAAGCCATCTGGCATTCGTCGCTCTTGCCGAAATACTGGCGCACGTCCTCAGGCCACAGGTTCGCTTCCGCCAGCAGGATGCGGCCCGGATAGCGGCTGTCCATCCCGGCGCGGATCTGCCGGATCACGTCGTGGGTCTCCGGCAGGTTCTGGTTGTCGGTGCCTTCGCGTTCGATCAGATAGGGAATCGCATCGAGCCGGAAGCCGTCGACGCCCATATCGAGCCAGAAACGCATGACACGAAAAACCGCCTTGAGCACATGCGGATTGTCGAAATTCAAGTCCGGCTGATGGCTGAAAAAGCGGTGCCAGTAATGCGCCTGCGCCGTGCCGTCCCAGGCCCAGTTCGACGATTCCGTATCGGTGAAAATGATGCGCGTGCCCGCGTATTTGTTGGGATCGTCGCTCCACACATAGTAGTCGCGCTTGGTCGAACCCTTCGGCGCGCGCCGCGCCGCCTGGAACCAGGCGTGCTGGTCCGAGGTGTGATTGATGATGAGTTCGGTGATGACCTTCAGGCCGCGGCGGTGTGCTTCGCGCACGAAATGGCGAAAGTCATTGCGCGTTCCGTACGCGGGGAACACGTTGGTGTAGTCCGCCACGTCGTACCCGTCATCGAGCATCGGCGATGGATAGAACGGCTGCAGCCAGATGGTGTTGACGCCCAGTTCCTGGATGTAGTCGAGTTTCTCCGTCAGGCCGCGAAAATCCCCGACCCCGTCCTGGTTGGAATCGAAGAAGGCCTTGACGTGCAACTGATAGATGACCGCGTCCTTGTACCACAGCGGATCGTCGCCGAATGCCAGCGGCGCCGTGGGGGAAGCAAGTTCAGCAAGAGGCAACAGATCTGCTTTCATGATCGGGCGGCGGCCGGCACGGCGTCCATCAGCGGGTGTGATGCAGGTTTTGGCCGAGCATGTCGGATGTGATCAGCGTAATGCCCTGTTCGGTTACGTGAAAACGCTTACGGTCCTCCTCGGGATCGAACCCTGCCCGCATGCCCGGCGGAATGTTGGTGCCCTTGTCGATGATGACGCGGCGCAATTCGGCACCGCGTCCGATCTGCACATTGGGAAGGATCACGGCCTCATCGATCGAGCAGTAACTGTGCACGCGCACGCTCGAGAACAGCAGCGAACGTTCAACCAGTGAACCGCTGATGATGCAGCCACCGGAAATCATCGAGTCGACCGCGGCGCCCCGCCGGCCTTCGGCATTGAAGACGAACTTTGCCGGCGGCACCTGCTCCTGATACGTCCAGATCGGCCAGGACTGGTCATAGAGGTCCAGTGCAGGCTCCACACGCGTCAATTCCAGGTTGGCTTCCCAATAGGCGTCGATGGTGCCGACATCGCGCCAGTAGGGTTCGCCGTCGTTGAGCTGGGTGCAACTGTCGCGCAGCCGGTGGGCAAAGACGCGGAACTTGTTGTCGATCAGGTGCGGAATGATGTTATGGCCGAAATCGTGCTGCGAATCGGCATCGTCGGCATCGCGGATCAGTTGCCG
>DASWEZ010000015.1:0-27711 GCA_036394495.1 Burkholderiales bacterium | reverse complement strand
GGCAGCAAGCATGCGGGCGGCAGCAAGCACGGTAGCGGCGGCAGCAAGCATGCGAGCGGCAGCAAGCACGGCAGCGGCGGCAGCAAGTGTTAGGAGGCTGATGCCGGCGTATTACCGTATTACTTAGCGAAGCATTAAGTTCGCCGCGGTAACCGGAACGGCACGCGCCAATCGTGGCGGCCGGTTATCGCCGGCGATGACTCCCGGCTTCGCGCGCCAGTGGTGCGAATGGCAAACCACAGTGGGCATCTGACGGGGAACCGAACATGGATCAGGCAACGATCGGATTTGAAGCGGATATCCAATCCGTGATTGAGGACTGGGAGCCCGCCGGGGCGCAATCGCGGCGGCTGCCGAACAGCACCGATTGCGGTGTAGTCAGCACGCATGGCAAGGACGGCGAGACGCAATCCGGGGACGCGACGGGCCAGCGCGAGGAAGTCTGGCTCCTGGGCTTGCCGCTGCTGGAACGCTATCTCGGGTTTGTGGAGGACAATGCGATCGACGGCGCCAACGCGGACCGCGCGGCGCTGGTGAACGAATGGCGCGCGGCAAACGATTACTACCAGGAACTCGAGCGTGTCGAGGCGGGGATCGCGAATCAGGTGCAACGCAGCGAGCTGGACCCGGCCATGGTGGCACTGGCCGAGCAACTCAAGAGCACCTCGGCCTATTTCCAGACATTCAATTCCCTCCCCACCACTTTCGCCATGGTCGAGCTGGACCGTCTGGTGGTTTATCAGAAGCATGTATCGCGCACGTTTATCGACACCCTCAAGTCCCGGCTGACGCCTGCGCCCGATGCCCAGGCCTTGTTCCGCTTCTGCCTCCCCACCGGCAAGCAGCAGGCGCCCGTCGAGATCCGCCGGGTGGGTCCGCGACGCTTCGTGTTCCGTTGTGAATCGACGGACTTTCGCTTTCATGACCCGGCATTGCTGCGGCCGGATCAATTGACGGGTTACGAGACCTCCGGCCCGATCGCCGGCGCCCTCGGACTCGCCGTGGGTTTCGGTTCGAACTTCCTCAATGTCATCAGCGTCGGGAAACGGTTGCTGCTCAACAACGGCTACCACCGCGTCTGCGCGATGCGCGAAATGGGGATCACGCATGCGCCCTGCATCGTGCAGTCCGCCACCCGCGTCGACGAGCTTGGCATCATCGTCAAGCGCGACGTCGCCCAGCAGGCCGAGTTTTATTTCGAATCCGCGCGGCCGCCGTTGCTGAAGGATTACTTCGATCCGGGGATCCGCAAGGTGCTTCCGGTGCGCAAGCGCATCAGGCAGATCGAACTCAGGTTTGAAGTCGAGAACGACCTCGTCGTGGAATAGGCCGCGTCAAGCCATGCCAGCCCCGACCCTTGCCCGTGAAATCGCCGCCGATGTGACGCATCCCGGGCGGTATCCGGACATGGTGCAGCGGACGGATGTCGCGCAGTCCGCTTTCGCCGTCGGCGCGCCACTGTTCCGCGCCGAGGTCCTGGCCGAGCGGCAGACGCAGTTCCTTGGCACCGTCCTTCTCGTACCACGGTCGTCCGACCGGTTGTTCACGCTTGCCGCCGTGCTTTTCATGATGGCCGTAATCGGCCTGCTGGTCTGGGGCGAATACACGCGCAAGGCGCACGTCAGCGGCTGGATGGTCCCCCAGGACGGGCTGGTGCGCGTATTCACGCCGCAGCCGGGGCTTGTCACCAGTCTTCTTGTAAGCGAAGGGCAGCAGGTAACCAAAGGCCAGAAACTGCTGGTCCTCTCCGCCGAGACGCAGAGCAGCACGTTAGGTGCCACGCAGGCGCAAGTCGTTGGCCGCCTGGCTGAACGGCGGGAGGCGTTGAGCGACGAGCGTGTTCAGCGCGAAGGACTCCTTTCACAGCAGCAACGCGACTATGCAAAACGGCTCGCGGCCCTGCGGCAGGAGCAGACTCAAGTCAAAAGCGATATCGACCTGATGCAATTGCGCGTGGAATTGTCGGAGCGCAATGTCGCGATGAACCGCGAATTGCGCAATCAGGGATTCATTTCCGAGCAGCGCATGCAAATGATCGAGGGCGAGAAGCTCGAGCAGAACGCCCGCCTGGGCAGCATTCAGCGCCAGCGCATCGCGTTGCTGCGCGACGAGGCCGCGCTGGAAGGCGAGATGAACGGCCTGCCGTTGAAGGCCGGGGGGGAAATCGCGACCATCAAACGCAACATCGCGGCCGTGGAGCAGGAACTGGCGGAAGCCGAAGCGCGCCGGGAAATCGTCATCACGGCGCCGCAGGAGGGGACGGTCACCGCCATCCTCGCGGAGACCGGCGGGCAGGCGAGTGCCGCCTCGCTGCTGCTGTCGATCGTGCCGACCGGCTCGAAGCTGGAAGCGCATCTCTACGCGCCCAGCCGCGCGGTCGGATTCGTGTATCCGGGCCAGCGCGTGCTGCTGCGCTACCAGGCCTACCCGTATCAGAAATTCGGCCACTACGAGGGCGTCGTCGCCAGCGTATCGCGCTCGACAGTCAGCCCGGGCGAATTGCCTCCGCAGTTGTCAGGCATTGCCGGCGCCGCCGCGGGCGCCGCCAGCGGCGCGGCGGCGGAACCGGTCTACCGCATCACGGTGCGGCCGGCGCGACAGTCGGTCACGGCCTACGGCGACGAAGTGCCGCTGCACCCGGGCATGCAGCTCGACGCCGACATCGCGCTGGAGAAACGGCGCCTCTACGAGTGGTTACTGGATCCGCTCTACACCATCACGGGAAAGTGGCAAGGATGAGCATTCTCGACCGGCTCGATTTCGGCGGCGGCCCACGGCTGCCCATCCGCCTGCAGACGGAGGCCGCGGAATGCGGTCTTGCCTGCATGGCAATGATCGCGGGCTATCATGGGTATCCGTCTGAACTGAGCGAGATGCGCCGGCGCATGGCCGTTTCGCTGAAGGGTGCCAATCTCAAAGATCTGGTGCGCATGGCCGACCGCATCGGATTCGCCGCGCGGCCCGTCCGCCTCGAACTCGACGAACTGAGCCTGCTGAAGACCCCCTGCATTCTGCACTGGGACCTCAACCACTTCGTGGTCCTCAAGAAGGTGGGCCGCGACAGCGTGGTTATCCACGATCCCGCGGCCGGGGTGCGCGAGGTGCCGCTTCGCACCGTGTCAAAGCATTTCACCGGGGTCGCGCTGGAGTTGGCTTCGATCGGAGGATACGAGCCGGCGAAAGCGCTGCCGCGCGTGGGCTTGCGCTCGCTGCTCGGACGCGTGGTCGGCCTGAAGGCGAGCCTGTTCAGGCTTTTCCTGCTTGCGCTGGCCATCCAGGTGTTTTCGGTGATCGCCCCGCTCTTCATGCAACTGGTGGTCGATCACGCGCTGGTAACCGCCGACGGCGATTTGCTGCTCACGCTCGTGCTCGGCTTCACTTTGCTCATGCTGCTCAGGACCGCGGTCACGGCAATGCGCGGCTGGATGGTGATCGGCCTGGGCGCTTCGTTGAAGGTGCAGGGCCGTTCGAACCTTTTCTCCCACCTGGCGGGTTTGCCTGCCGCCTACTTCGAAGCGCGCCACCTCGGCGACGTGATGTCGCGTTTCGGATCACAGGAGACGATCCTGCAGGCCATCACGACGGACATGATCGAATCGCTGCTCGACGGGCTCTTCGCGATGATTACGCTGGCCATCATGTTCGTTTTCGCGCCCGGGCTCACCGCCCTGGTGCTGGCCGGCGCGGTATGCTACGCGCTGCTGCGCTGGATGTTCTACACGCCGCTGCGTCAGTCTTCCATGGAGGCTATCGTATGGTCGGCGCGGCGCGACAGCCACTTTCTCGAGACGTTGCGCGGCATCAAGACGATCAAACTGTTCAACGGGCAGGAAGGACGCCGCGCCCATTGGCTGAATTTGCTGGTCGAATCGGTGAACCGGCAGCTCGCCACGCAGAATCTGCGCCTGGGCTTCAAGGTCGTCAATGCGCTGGTGGTCGGCGTGCTCGCGATCGTCATCGTCTGGCTCGGCGCCAAGCAGGTTCTGCTCGGCCAGATGACGATCGGCACGCTGCTCGCCTTTATCGCCTACAAGGACCAGTTCCTCGATCGCGTCAGCAACCTGATCGACAAGGCGGTGGATCTGGTGATGTTGCGCCTGCACGCCGAGCGGCTGGCGGATATCGCGCTGACGCCCCCCGAGCCGCACGAGCAGGTGTTTGAATCAGGCAAGTCCCATGCGCCGGTCGGGATCGAGGTGCGCAACCTGCGCTTCCGGTACGGCGAAAATGAGCCGTGGGTGCTCGATGGGTTGAATTTCCGCATCGTGCCGGGCGAAACGGTGGCGATCGTCGGCGCGTCCGGCTGCGGCAAGACGACGCTGTTCAAGATCCTGGCGAGCCTGCTGGCGCCCACCCAGGGCGAGTTTCTCATCAACGGCGAGCCGCTCGCCCACATCGGCATCGCGCGCTGGCGCTCCATGATCGGCGTGGTGATGCAGGACGACCAGCTTTTCGCCGGCTCCATCGCCGACAACATCAGCTTCTTCGCCGATCAGCCCGACGCCGCGCGCATCGAGCATTGCGCGCGGCAGGCCGCGGTGCACGGGGACATTCTGGCCATGCCGATGGGCTATGGCACTCTGATCGGCGACATGGGCACCGTCCTCTCCGGCGGCCAGAAGCAGCGGGTGTTGATCGCCCGCGCGCTGTACCGCCAGCCCGGCCTGCTTCTGCTCGATGAAGCCACCAGCAACCTGGATGTGGGCAACGAGAAGGCGGTCAGCGCCGCCATCCGTGCCACGAACGTGACGCGGATCATTGTTGCGCACCGGCCGGAGACCATCCGTTCCGCGGAGCGCGTGATCTATCTGGACCGGATCGAACGTTACGCAGTGGACGTCACGGCGGCCAGTGGCGGCGCGCAACTGCAGGAGCCGGTTGCCCTTTCCCGGTAAACCACCGGAGAGCGCAGGACATGGACAGCTTCGCGAGGAAAAAGTCGTGACGCCACTGCTGAGCGACCCGCAGCGCTGGCTTGCCTGGAACGAGTTTCTGGAAACAACCAGCGCAACCGGCTTCATGCAGTCGTCGTGGTGGGCGCTGTGCCGCGCGCCCGCGGGATTCGAGCACTTCGCAGTCACCGTCAAGGACCAGGGTACGATCCTCGGCGGCGCGCTGGTCGCGAAATGGACTTACGCGCCGCAACGCAGTTTCTATTACGTGCAGGACGGTCCGGTGCTGCCGACCGACGATGCCAGCGCCGGGGACGTATACAGGGCGATTCTCGACGCCATCGAAAAACACCGCGAGGCGGAGCAGCAGACGGTGAGCCATCTGCGCATTGAGCCGCGCTGGCAGCAGTTGCCCGGGTTCGTGCGCGGGTTCCGGGCGGTCGATTTCAGCGATATCTACACCGAACCGAGGAACACGCTGTGCATCGATTTGCGCCCCGCGGAGGAGGAAATCCTGGCGCAGATGCGGCCGAAGGGCCGCTACAACATCCGCGTCGCGCAGAAGCACGGAATCGTCATCATGGAAGACAATTCCGCGCGGGGCCTCGAGGATTTCCTGCGCATCCAAAAACGCACGGCCGTGCGCCAGGGCATAGGCACGAAGCCGGCCAGCTATTTCCGGACCATGATCGCCGCGTTTTCATCGGCGCACAAGATCTCGCTGTTCTTCGCCGAGTACCGCGGCCGCCGCGTCGCCACCGCCCTGGTCGTGTATTTCGGCCGCAGGGCGACTTATTTCTTCGGCGGATCGCTCGCCTTGCACCGCCACGCCATGGCGCCCTATCTGCTGCACTTCGAGGTCATGAAAAGGGCAAAGGCCCTGGGAGCGGATAGCTACGACCTGTGGGGCATCGCACCGGAGAGCCAGCCGGATCATGCCTGGCAAAACATCAGCGTCTTCAAACGCAAGTTCGGCGGACTGGAAGTCAATCTCGTGCCCACTCTGGATCATGTCTATGACCCCGTTGCCTACGACCACTACATTGCCTCGAAACGCGAAGCCGCCCCGCTCGCGGCGTAAAATCGCCGTGCACGAGGACGCCGTGCCCGCCGCGCTTTTCCGGCGCCTGCTCGGCGCGGTGCAGGAGATTGGCGAAGAAAGACTGCGCGAGAGCTACGTCACGAACTTCTGGTTTCCCCTCGATGCCAGACCCGGCAATATCGTCGAAGAAGTCATCTTGGGACTTTCGCGGCTGGTGCGGCCCGAAGCCGGATGCATTGGCGTGGAATGGTGGCTGGGCCGGCTCGCGTACGGGCAATCGCTCGCGCTGCATTTTGACCGAGACATGGCTTTGCAAAGTCGCACGGGGCAGGTCGTGCATCCTTTGTGGTCGAGCATCCTCTATCTGAACCGTTTCCCGTCCAGCCCCACCGTGGTGCTCGATCAGATTCTGGGGGCAGATCAGAAATCCCTGATACCGCCCGTGGCCAAGTCCGGGAAGGCCATTCCCCCGATACGGAATCAATACGTCGTTTATCGCGGCAATCTATATCACGGCGTGATCGCCGAACCTGCGTCCCGCAGTACGGTGCCCGCCAGCAATGGAGGGGAAAAATCAAATGAAATGCGCCTGACGTTGCTGATCAACTATTGGAATCGACGTCCGCTTCCCCCGGTATGTCGCGATTACGATGGCTCGGTCTACGCGGCACTGCAGAAGGGTTTATCGCGGAAGGCAGCCCGGGCCAATCACGCCCGACACGTTAGTCTGAGAACAGGCGTCATTCCAAAAGTGGGGTAAAGCCCGGATCTACAACTAGCGTCCTCATTGCTTCAGGCGCTGAGCCAGCCGCTTCGCGGTTTGCGCCGATACGTGCAATCCCAGCTTCGACCTCCGCCGTAAAACATCCTCCGCCGTCCGCGCCCATTCCTGGCCGACCAGATACACAATCTCCGCTTCGTAAAGGCCGTCGCCGGAATCTTCGCCCAGTTCTTCGAGGCAGCGCGCGCCGGCGAGGAGGCGGTCGATGCGGGTGCCGTAGGCGGCGGGCATAGCGGCGGGCGAGGGGTTCGGGCAGCCAGGCGTTCGCGTGTCGGAATTCAGTCAGGAAGCCTTCGAAATCTGCATTCGGGATGTCGCCGCCAGGCAGTGCCGCATCGGCGCTCGAGATGGCGCGGCTGAAGTAGCGGTTCGCCTGGTCGCACAGGTAGGCCACTTCGTCGTCGGTGATCGCAGCATCGGCCGGATCGCCGGCGTAATCGACTTCACGCGCACGTAGTGATCCAGAGAGATCGGGCGCGAGCCATCGTCGCTAAACGCGGCGGACGCCGCCAACATCGGAGCGAACATGCAGAGTGCCGGTATATTGCGACGCATTGGGACTCCGCTTTGAAAAGATTCCTCGTGGGCTGTTGGCCGCAACGCAGTAATATCACGGCAGCCAGCCCGGCAAGGGTCGGTTGCCGCATGTTACAGCCAGCAGGCGAGACTAGCCACGCGTTCGAGGTGCGCATGCCTGTTCCGGGGCCGCCATTTGGACGCCGATATTCGAATGCACCCGCACATAATGCCGTTGGACTATGATGGCCAGTCCCTGTAAACGCCGTCGGGCGTCGTGATGTGGTCGTGCTTCCTGTCCACTTACTCGTGGAGTCTCGGTGGATGAAGCGTTTTCTGCTGCTGATGGGAAGCCTCGTCCTGTTGTCCTCGACCATCGTATTCGGACAGGACGCAATGCAATATGGACTGAAGCATTGGCGAGTCCTCGCCGACGATGAAAAAGTCCGCGTATTACTGACCGACGCATAACGCACTGCTTGCGATAGGCCGCAAGACGCACAGGGAGTTCGCCATGAATCGCCTCAAGCCGCCCGGCGCATTGGTTGTGTTGTTCATTGCCCTCGGTGCGCTGTCATCGGTCTGCGCCCAGACGCTTTCTCCCCACCAGCAACTCGCCCGCGACATTTATCAGGAACTCGTCGAGATCAATACCGTGACGGCCACCGGCGACACGGCCAGAGCGGCGCAAGCCATGGCGGCACGGCTCAAGGCCGCCGGATTTTCCGAGCGGGACGTGCAGGTGTTCACTCCCGCGCCGCGCAAAGGCAACCTGGTCGCGCGCCTGCGCGGTAACGGCTCGCGCAAACCAATACTCCTGCTCGCGCATATCGATGTGGTCGAGGCCAAGCCAGAAGATTGGTCGGTCGATCCATTCAAGCTGATCGAGAAGGACGGCTACTTCTATGGCCGCGGCTCCCTGGACGACAAATTCATGGCGGCGGCGTTTGTCGCCAACCTGATCCGCTACAAGCAGGAGGGCTACAAACCGGACCGCGACATCGTCGTCGTGCTGGAGACCGATGAGGAAGTTCTCGACGTAGACGGCGTCGGCATGCAGTGGCTGCTCAAGCACCACCGCGACCTGATCGACGCCGAGTTCGCCTTGAACGAGGGTGGCAGCGTGGGCCTGAAAAATAGCAAACCTTTAAGAATCGGGATCCAGACCAGCGAAAAAGTGCCGGTGAACTATCGCCTGGAAGTAAAGAATCCGGGGGGGCATAGCTCGCTGCCGAGTAAGGACAACGCCATCTATCGTTTGGCCGAAGGCCTGGCGCGGCTCGGCAGGTTTGATTTTCCGGTCAAGCTCAACGAAACCACCCGCGCATGGCTTGAGAAGGCGTCCAAACTCGAGGACGCGCAGGTGGCCGCGGACATGAGGTCCGCCGCCTCGGCGCAGCCCGAAGCGACCGCTATCGCGCGGCTCTCGGCGAAGCCGGTCTATAACGCCCAACTCAGAACTACCTGTGTGGCCACGATGCTGGAAGGAGGGCATGCCATGAATGCGCTTCCCCAGGTTGCCCGCGCCACCATCAACTGCCGTGTGTTGCCCGGCGAGCCAGTGGAAGAAGTCCAGAAAACACTCGTGAGCGTGCTGAACGACGAGCAGATTTCCGTCACTCCGACCTGGGCGCACGTATCGAGCGACCCTTCGCCGCTCAACCCGGAAATCATGAAGGCGATCGAGAAACTTGCCGATGAGTTCTGGCCCGGTACGCCGGTCATTCCGACGATGAGCTCCGGCGCCACGGACGGCAGTTTCCTGCGTAACGCCGGCATTCCCACGTACGGCCACTCCGGACTGGCCAGCGACGTCGACGACAATCGCCTCCATGGCAAAGACGAGCGTGTTCTCGTGAAGTCCTTCTATGACGGGCAGGAATACCTGTACCGTTTGGTGAAAACATTGTCTGCAGGCAGGCCATAGCCGGAGCACCAACAGAGTCGCTCACCATTGACAGGAGAGGCCAACATGTCTTTAAGCACATTGCGCGCTGCTGCATACCTCGTGTTCGGCTTTTCCTTTCTCAACGCGGCCGCTGCCGAACCGGTCAAGGTGGCCTATATCGGCGCCCTGTCCGGCCCGATGGCGTTGGTGGCGCTGGAAACGCTGAAGGCGTTTCAGGCCGCGACCGAATTGGTCAATTCACGGGGCGGGGCGCCCGGCGGAAGGCAGTTCGAAATCGTGGCGTACGACAACAAGCTCAATGCGCAGGAGACGCTGGTCGTTCTCAGAAAAGCCATCGACGACGGGGCGCAGTATGTCCTCGCAGGCACTTCCCTCGCCGCAGCCGCGATCGGCGAGGCACTGTTGAAGCACAATGCCCGCAACCCCGATCAGGTGGCACTGCTGCTTGACTACAACGGGCAGGATCCGGCGCTGACGGAATCGAAGTGCTCGTTCTGGCATTTCCGCATGACCGCCCATTCCGATACCTTGGTTGGAATTCTGGTGGATCGCATAGCGAGCCAACCAGACATCCGCAAGGTCTACCTGATCAACCCGGATTACTCTGCCGGGCAAGCCGTTGCCCGCGCGTCTCGGGAGTTCCTGAAGGCGAGGCGTCCCGATATCGAAATCGTCGGCGATGACATGCTTCCCCTGGGGAAGGTCAAGGACTTTGCGCCCTATGTGGCCAAGATCCACGCATCGGGCGCGAACGCGGTCATTACCAACAATTGGGGAAACGATCTCATCCTGCTCATCAAGGGGAGTGCGGAAGCTGGCCTGAAAGCGCAGTTCTACACGGTCAATGGCACCGTTGCCGGCACGGCGGCGGGGGTGGGGCCAGCCGGAGCGGGGCGCATGAAATCCATCGGCGGCTGGCACATCAATGCCGCCGATGCCACCTGGAGGAAAAGGCTAATTGGTTACAAGACCAAATTCGCATCAACGACCAACATGGATCTGATTCTTCCGTACCGGACCATGGATATTCTGGCCGCAGCGATGAATGCCGCCGGAACCGTGGATCCCACGAAAGTGGCCTTCGCGATGGAAGGCATGAAGTACACCGGATTCACCGGTCCGACATGGATGCGCGCGGACGACCATCAGATCATGGCTCCGATATATATCCTGAGCCTGGCGAAAGCAGGGCAGCCACCCGTAGACTACGACGAGGAAGGCTCGGGCTACGGCTGGAAGACCGAGGCGTTCATCGAGGCGAAGGACACAGTTCCAATGATGAAGTGCCAGATGGAGCGTCCGCAAAAATAATCGGCAACCGCCGGAAGGCCGTGACGAGAAAACCCGGTGCTGCGTACTGGGTAACGGCAGGAAGGCAGGTCTGCGGGCAGAGGTGCAAGGCCGGAAAATTTTAGTGTGTTGTTTTTTTGTTCTTCTACCCAGTACGCAGCACTCAATACTGCTTTTTCCCAGCACCCAGCACCGGGTTTCCTCGTCACGGCTTTTTACATTCCTCCTCCACCCTCGCCACCTCTTTCTCATCCACCTTGACGATCAAGCTCACCGTGCACGCATCGGCAGGTCCGACGCTGAGGCGCAGCGTCGCCAGCGTCGTCGGCTCGCAGCACGCGACCGACTGCGTGCCTGCCTGGCGGGTCGAGCTGGTTCCCGCGGTTCCTTTGCGCTTCGCCGATAATTCGTAGCGTATCGTCTGCGTGCTTTGCACTCGGACTTTCGGCGTGGCAAGCAGCACGCCATCCTGCACTTCCATGTCGATCCACGCCTCGAGGTCCGATGCGCTTATCGCGGACGCCGTCACGAGAAGCACGCTCGCCAGCGCGAATTGCAAGAGGGGCGGGGAGGTTATTGCGCGCACAGGCCGAAAGGGCGCATGGGCGCGGTCAGCAAAAAAAAGGGCGGGCCCGCGTCCGGGCCGCCCTCGTGAGAAAAACGCTTCATTGCCTGACCGTGGAGTGGTTCCCCCCGCCGTTTTGCGTGATGGCGCCGTTGTTGTTGTTCCCGAGTTGCGTGACACGGGCAACGTTGGGATTGCCGAAGCCGCCGACCTGGCTGGTGGTCGCATAGTTCAGGTTACCGTTCTGCACGATCGAGGAATCGGCGTCGCCAAGGGCGTAGCTGTTGCCATAGTTCGAATTGCCATACTGTTCGATGCTGGCGAGACCGCCCGTCACGGAATTCTGCGATATGTAGGCGCTGTTGCCGTTGCCGATCTGGATGATGTCCGCGGACGAATTCGTATTCCCGGACTGGTAGATCGAGCCGATGTTGGCATTGCCATCCTGCGCGATGTTCGTGTCGTTCCAGATGGAGCCGCCGCCACCGCCGGGCAACGCGACGTACTGATTGTTGCCGTACTCGCCGTTGGTGCCGGTCTGGCTGATGTTGGCCGAGTTGTTGGTCGCCGCTCCGCTCCTCCAGCCCTGCGTGATATACGCCGCGGACCAGTTCGCTCCGCCGTTTTGCAAAATATACCCCTGGTTGCCGTTTCCGTACGACGAGACGTAAGCCCAGTTGTTGGTGCCGGACGAATCGATGCCGGCCGTGTTGCTGTTGCCCCTCTGGTAAACCTGCGCCGTGATGTCGCTCGTGCCGTTGCCGGATTGCTTGACATTCGCGGTGTTGCCGTTGCCGTTCTGGGTGACCGTGTTGTGGTCGATGAGCCATCCCGGCAATATGCCGCCGCCCGGTTGGCCGATGCGCAGCAGGTGATTGGCGTCGTCCGCGCCGGTCTGATCCACATTCGCAGTGTTGCCGACGCCGGTTTGGGATATCCAGGCGAAGTTGTCGTCGCCCGCCATCGCGACCGACGATGCCACGAATGCCATGCCGATCGCCGCCGATATTGCAGTGAGTCTGTTCATGGTGCTCTCCTTTTCCATGCTGGGTTGGACACTTCGATGTCTTGCCACTGCGCGCTAGTGTCCTTGCACGACAGTGGCCCTATTGTTGTCACCGACCTGTGTGACAATGGTGTGCAGGCCGTTACCGGCCTGCGATATCTGCACGTAATTATTCGTTCCGTATTGCAAGACGGCCGCCTGGTTGGCGCTGCCCGCCTGCCGCACGTAAGCCTGATTTCCCTGGCCGGCCTGGTTTATGAAAGCCTGGTTCAGATACCCGGTTTGTGTGACGGCGGCAATTTGCGCGTCGCCCATCTGGTTCAACTGGGCCTGGTTGGCTGCGCCGTACTGGGCGATGCTGGCGTTGTTGCGACTGCCGGCCTGCGTGATGGCAGCGTTGTTGACCGATCCCGCCTGTTTTATGGAAGCCCGGTTCTGCTCGCCTTGCTGCAGGATCAGCGCTTCGTTGAACGCCTGGGCGAAGGACGCCGGCTCGTCGTCCCGGTCATGCCGGTTTTCTTTTTCGTTCTCGTCATGCCGGTTTTCTTTCTTGCCGTGATGCTTGTGGCCGGAGTTCTGTCCGGTCAACGCCGACTCGGTTTGCGTGACCTGCGCCTGGTTCTGCGATCCGTTCTGCAGGACATTGGCCCGATTGCCCACGCCGCCTTGCGTCACCTGCCCGTCGTTGCGCGTGCCGCCCTGGCGGACATAGGCCAGATTCAGCGATCCGGTCTGGGCGACGGCGGCCGACTGGGAATTTCCGACCTGCAAGACCGCGCCGAGGTTGCCGCTGCCCGATTGCTCGATGGTTGCGTCGTTCGCGTTGCCCTGCTGGCCGATGCCGGCGGCATTTGAGCCGCCTTTCTGGCTGATCGAAGCGTCGTTGCCGTTGCCGCGCTGGACGATGGCGGCCTTGTTGTGCCCGGCGCTGTGCAACGGCGCGGGCATTCGCGTCACATCGACCCCGAGCCGGGCGAGTTCCGCCTGCAGCACGCCGAAGCCGGAAACATCGTCGTTCGCGCCGCGGGCAGGTCCGGTCCAGGCGGCCGCGAGCAGCAACGGCGCAAGAGGCAGGGCGCGCCAAATGGCGGGCATCCGGCGGCTCTCCCGGCGGGGTGCGGCAACGGTCTGCTTCGTGCCTGTCATACTCATCCCTCTACGTGAGATCAAGTACGAGACGCGCGGTCACCCGCGCTATTTTTTCTGCGGCTGCGAATTCGGTACTGCGTTGTCCGGGTCGACCGGCATGCTGTCCTGTGTCTTGATATAGGAATTGAATACTTTTCGCTGCTCGTTGACGTACTTCCTGAATAGCGGCGAGTTGAGGTCTTCCTGGTCCTTGAGGGCCCAGGTGTTCTCCATGACACCCTGCACGATCAGGTGGATGACCGCGGCCTCGATCGCCTCGGTGATGCACAACTGCGCGGGCTCGTTGCGCGCGAATCCGACCTCGAGTTCCAGCAGGCTCTGGTAGCTCACGTACTTGAACAGGTTCAGGTCCACCTGGTAGGAGTAGATCGCCTTGGTGGTCGACACGCTGTTCAGCACGCGCCCGGAGCGGATGTCGACCGCGCGCAGATTCACCGTCACCTGATCGGTCTGGTAGAGCGTCGAGGCTCCCACGCCGAGATAGCGCGCACCGGCCCCGCCACTCTTGACGTTCGTCTCGAAGCCCACGATTCCGCCCTCGAGGATGACGCTCGACGGCAGCAATGGCGACAGGTCGCTCGTGTCCTTCTTGGAATCCGCGGCGCGAATGACGCGCCGTTCGGTGAGCAGGTTCTGCAGGTTCTCGCGCTCCACCGGGATGAACCATTGCGAGTCCTTCAGCGTCTTCACCAGGATCGAACTCGCACCCTGCGTGACCGCTGTGGAAAAGCTGCTCTCGGGAGCGGGCTTGTATTGACCGGTCTGGTCGCGAAATCCGTACACCGCCGCAACGATCTTGCCCTTCGGGGGAGGGAGGTTCACCAGATCGCGGAAGCTCGCCGAGGTCGGCGTCAACTGCGCCTGCTTGCCAGTGCCCGCCGGGCCGTTGATGGGGAAGCCCACGCAGGCCGGCAGCGCCAGTGCGATCAAGCCGGCGGTGGCATACCCGCACCAAGTTGTGTTCAATCCCGGATTCATCGCCGCTGTTCACTCGTCATCCATGATCGCTATTGGCTCACCTGGAATTGGGTCGACTGCCCGGTGGCCTTGTCGATGGTCGTGATCTGGATCAAGCCATTGCCCAGGTCGAGGATGGTGATCGTGAAGCTGGTGGTTTGGATGATTCCCGGTTTGAGATTGCCGTTCGCATCGACCACGCCGCCGGTGATCGCCGAGGCGACGCGATTCAGGATGGCGCTCTGCAGGCTCTGGTTGAACTGCTGCAGCGGGGTGAGTTGCTGGAAACCGGTGGGCGATGAGGCGTTCGGATTGGTCTTGTTGTTCTGTGCCGCGGCTTCGTTGAGCAGGAAAACGCCATTGTTTGGATTGCCGCCGAACGCCGGATTGATGGGCGTATAGACGAGGCCGCCCGCCCGGCAGGCAATGCTGAAGGCAAACACAAGCGCAACGGCAACCACCGCTCTACTGAACATCGGTCCTCCCTGCCAGCTACCCGATCCAGTCCTACCGCGTGCCTTTTCGGCATCTTGATTTGGGCGACGATCGCTGCCTTGAATTGCTGTTCTTGCTAGAACTCCTCTTTTTCCATATCGGGATCTTTGAACAGCAGCTTTGCCGCCTCTATTTCCGCAACCCTCTGGTACACCCAGCGCGCAGCGCTTTCGCCAACCTCCGCCGGATCGCCCCTTCCCGGGAACAGGAACGTCTGGTAGACGCGGGTAAAGTTTTGCTCCACCCACACCAGGCTGCCCCATCTCGCCGAGGGCCTTTCGAACACGGCGATATTCGATTCGCCGTTGCTTTCATGGTCGCGCCACGCGCGCTGAAATCCTTGCATGAAGCCGTGGCCGACCAGTGTCATGGTCTGGTCGCCGATTACGTCCGCGACCCGGTTTTCCTCCAGCGCCTTCTCGGTCAGGACTTCGCCGGTTTCGATGACTCCGGTGTCGAAATCATCCCGCTGGCCGACGACTTCTGCAGTCCAGGCCGGGGAAAGGCAGATACCGACCAGCCCCAAACCCAGTCCCATTGCTGCCAACGTACTTAAAGTGATTCTTTTAAGTTCCTGTTCTTGCACGTCCTAGGCCGTCCAAGTTACGTGCGACAATTTCTGCAGATTTGTTAATCCCATTATGTCGTGATTCGGCGACAACGCAAGCACAAAGTAACAATAATCCGGAGGGCGCCCTTCAGATAGTTTCGCATCGGGAGTTACGCCTCAGTGGTGCGTGGTCGAGGACCCCTGTCCGCCGCCCGCGGCGGCAATGGCGGCAGCGGCGATCCCGAGCGCCACTGCGGCGTTGCTCATCGTCATCGCGGACGCGCCGCCCGCGGCGGCGCTTGTCGCGCCGGATGCCGGCGCGCCGCCGCCCGCGGCGACCGCCTGCAATTCCGCGAACATTCCGTCAGGCACCGTGGCCGTGACTGCGGGCATCGCGGCATCGCCGGCGACGAAGCCGGTGCCGCCGGCGGTGACGGTTGCCGCACCGGCGTTGTTGGAAAGCGTCACGGCACCGGCATTGACGTGCGCATACAGGCCTTGCTCGATCACCACGAAAAAATCGGTTCCGCCGATCCCGACGATCGCGCCGGGCGTCTCGAGCAGCCAGCCGCTGCGATTCTTCTCGCCGATGATTCCGGTCACGGAACGCATGCCGCCTTTCACCAGCTCGAAGCGGACCTGGCCCTGGTCCGGCTGCTCCGGACTGAAGACGAAAGTTTTGACGCGGAATGTCGCGTTCGAGGCGAGCACAACGATCTGCCCATCGTTGAATCGTAAAACCACGCTGCTCTTCGGGCCGGTGGTAATCGACACGCCGCTTTCGAACGCCTCCCCGGCGTTGAGGTGCCTGGCCCGTTCCGCCCGGGAGTAGATCCATGTGTCGCCGGACGCGCGTTGCACAAGACCCACGGGCGCCGCCAGCGCGGCATCGGCCCCGATCGCGAGCAGGCAGCAGAAGAGAAGGTAGGGAAAAGGATGTGCTCTCAAGGCCGATCTCCAATCGTAAAGAGATGCATGAACAGCGCTGCCGGAACCTGGTGGATGCCTACGATATGCGCTTGGAGTGGGATTATCAAACGCTCGCGTATAAAATCCGTCAGCCACGACCTCGCAAGAAGGCCGGGCGCGAACCCGATTGGCATGCACTTCATTCTCCAGGGAGGAGAACATGTTCATGGCGCGTACCGTAATGGTCATTGTCCTCATGATGGGCGGCTCGGCGCTGTGGGCGCAGACCAAACCCAAGCCGGCGCCGGCCGGTCCCGAGCCGCAGTTGCAAACGCAAAAGCCGACCGCTCCGCCGCTGCAGACCCAGCAGTTGCCGGGGCAGCAAGCGCCCGTCCAGACCCAGCGGCCGGCGGCGGCGGCGCAAGCGGCGCCGGCGCGGCCCACGGAAGTTTTCCTGATGCCGATGCCCAAAGGATGGAAGCAGGTTTCGGTGGACGAGCAATACAACATCCGTACGATTCAATATGTCCCGGAGGGTCAAACTCCCGACAAAGCGGAGGAGATGCTGCGCTCGCTGGCGTTTTATTTCGTCAGGGATGCGCCGCTGGACAACTTCATGGCGCTGGCCACCCGGCTGCCGAAAGACGAGTGCCAGGATGCCATGACGACGCCGGTTGCGAAGGGACTGATCAACGGCTTCGAATCCGTCTTCGCGACGAGGTTCTGCACGAAAAACAGGAAGAGCGGGCAGGGCGAGGTTACGATGTTCAAGCTGATCCAGGGTAAGCAGGCGCTGTATCTCGGCGAGCGCACCTGGCGCATCAAGGCCTTCGGCAAGGACAAGCCGCCGGTTGCGAAAGAGGTGTTCGAGGGCTGGTCGGAATACATGAAAGCCATCACCGTGTGTGTTGTCGACGATCCGGTGAGGCCTTGTCCGAAGGGGGCCGCAAAAGGTCCGTGACGAGGTGGGGCGGAGACGAGATGAGGCCAGTGACGATCGTGACGAAAGGCGGGGTGCTGCGTACTGCGTGCTGCGTGCTGGGTAAGGGCGAAATGCAGTAAGGCCCCAGGCTAAGTTCTTGCGCCTTTACACCCAGCACTCAGTACGCAGTACTATCCAACCGACCCCAGCCCCTGCCACGTCGTCACGAGCCCTACCTCGTCACGTGTCTTCCGTCACGACCCCACCACCGCCCGGCGCAAAAAAGAGCGCGGAATCGTTGAGATTCCGCGCCGTTTGCCGGGCAAGCCCGTCAACTGTCCCGATCAGTGCTGATTGATCGTTGCGTTGTTGCCCGAGCCGTTCTGCGCGATCGTTGCGATGTGCGAGTTGCCGGTCTGGTTGATCGTGGCGTGGTTGTAGGTACTTCCGAAGCCGGTCTGCGTGATGTTGGCCAGGTTCAGGTTGCCGTTTTGCCAGATAGTGGCGTCCTGGTACCACCCGGTCTGGTCGATCTCCGCGGTATTTCCGTTGCCGTATTGCGAAAGATTGGCGGTAAGCCCATAGCCGCAGCACGAGCTGCCCTCGTAGCCCTGCTTGATGGTGCCCTTGTTGCCGTCGCCGCCCTGGTTGATGTTCGCGTTGCCGGCAGTCATGTTGCCCTGAAAGATAGTGGCTTCATTGCCCGAGCCATACCATTGACCGATAGAAGCGTTGCTAAAGAAGACATAGGATTCGGTGATGGTGGCCCTGTTAAGGCTGCCGTATTGATTGATCGTGGCGGAGTCGCCCCAGTCGCCTGCATATACCGAACTGTTCTGGGTGATGTTCGCCGAGTTGTTGTCTCCCGATTGCGTTATATAGCCGTTGACGCCGGAACCGTACGTATCGCTCTGGTGAATGAGCGCAGTGTTGTAGGAACCGGTCTGGTTGATGTTCGCGTAGGCATAACCTGCGTTGAACTGTTCTATCGTGGCCGTGGACGAATAGGCTGACTGGTCGATGGTTCCCGTCGAGCCGGTGGTGCCCCCGCCGAATTGGTTCACCAAAGCATAGCTGGAACTCTCGTCATGCTGCGTTACGGATGCGCTATTGCCGCTGGCGCCGCCGTACTGCCACACATAGCCCGTCGTGTTATAGACGTCGCTCTGCGTCACAGTGCCGGTATTGCCATTTCCTCCCTGATACACCCAGGCCGAGGACTGGCCGACATAGTAGGTCTGGCTGATGCCCGCGGAATTGCCATCACCATACTGCTGCACAGTGGCACTGGAGTACCAGGCCAGGTCCTGCGTCACATTCGCGGTGTTGGAGTTGCCTCCCTGGTCGACATAGGACGTCACCCAGTAAGGTGACCCGAAGATATTGTTGCTTTGAGCGGACGTGGCGCTGTTGCCGTTGCCGTTCTGATTGATGGTCGAGGTTGCGCCTGCCACGTTGACGGTCTGGTCTATCGACGCGTTATTGCCGATCCCGGTCTGATTGATCGTGCCGGTATTGCTATCCGCCAACGCCGGGCCCGACAGACCGAGCGCGAGGCAGATTGCTGCTGCTATCAGATTGAGCCTGCACATGTGTAGCCCTCCTCCTATGCTGCTGGTTGGACAATCACCGCCGTCGTGCTGGTGTCGCGCACGACAATGGCACAGTTGTTGTCACCGGCTTGCGTGACAATGTATTCAGGCCGTTTCGGGCCTGTGTATTGGGGAATCGATTGCTGGAATGCGCCGGGCGAACCGGCGTGAGGATTGGTCTCGTTGTTCCGAGCCGCCGCTTCGTCGAACAGGGAGTCGGAACTGCCAGCGAGGGCCGGGCTGAGCGGAGAATGGACGACAGCGCCCGCCCGGCATGGAATGCCGGACGTACGAACGACAACAAGCGCAACGGCAGCCACCGCTTTGCTGAACATGGGCCTCCCTTGCTGCCCGAACCGGTCTTGCAATCCGTGCCTACTCGCCCGGACCTCGGCGCGGACGAAAGCCCGCTGCCTGGTCTTCTCGTTTTTTTGCCTGCCCTTCTTTCTGGCCGGAGCCCTTTTTTTCCTGCCGGGGCCCTCGAACACTGCTTTCCATCAACTGCGTTGCCGCCAATTTACTTAAAGTTGCGCGTCTAAATTCTTAAATCCGCATCAACATTCGGCCGCAACACTTACTTCGACTGCGCCGCTTCGATGGCTACGCTTGTTGCGCGGCGTACGGCTTATTTTTTTATTATGTCCTTATCATGCGACAACGCAAGCCCCAAATTCCGTGAATGTCGTGAATGCCGTGAATGTCGTAAATCTGTAAGGCCTAAAGCTTTAGGGATGGTCAAGTAGTCACGGCCTTTACGGCATTTACGACATTCACGATATTCACGGCCTTTCCAGCCTTTTCTCCAGCCGCCTCACCGTCTCCACCCCGACATGCAGTCCCAATTTGGAGCGCCGCCAAAGGATGTCGTCCGCCGTCTGCGCCCATTCCTGACTTATCAGATAGCTGATTTCCGCCTCAAAGAGCTCACCGCCGAAGTCTTCGCCGAGTTCGGCGACGCTGCGTGCGCCCGCCAGTAGCCGGTCGATGCGGGTGCCGTAGGCGCGCGCGTAACGCCGGGCAAGCACCTCCGGCAGCCACGGCGTGGAGCGGCGGAACCCGGCGAGAAATCCGTCGAAGTCCGCGTTCGGGATGTCGCCGCCAGGCAGCGCCGCGTCGGCCGTCCACGCGGCTTTCATGTGCGACAGGCTCAGCGTGAGCAGGTCGAGTGCTTCTTCCGCAAGGCGCCGGTACGTCGTGATCTTGCCGCCGAAAACGCAGAGCAAAGGCGCGCGCTCGGAGGTCGCGTCGCACTCCAGCAGATAGTCGCGCGTAACGGCGTCGAGATCAGTTGCGTTGTCCGCCAGCAGCGGACGCACGCCGGAATAACTCCAGACCACGTCGGCACTCGAAATGCTGCGTGCGAAGTAACGGTTCGCCATGTCGCACAGATAGGCGACTTCTTCATCCGTGATCGACGCATCGGCCGGATCGCCTTGGTATTCGACATCGGTGGTACCGATCAAGGTGAATTCGCGCTCGTAGGGTATGGCGAACAGGACGCGCTTGTCCGCGTTCTGCAGCAGGTAGGCATGGTCGTGCTCGAACATCCGGCGCACGACGATGTGGCTGCCCTTGGCCAGGCGCAGATGGCGGCGCGAGGTCATGCCGAGCGAATCGTGCAGGAAGTTTACGACCCACGGGCCCGCCGCGTTCACCAGCGCGTGGCAGCGTACGACTTGCGCGGGATGCCCGTCTGCAGGCTGCAACGTCACGTCCCACATGTCCGCGTAGCGCCGCGCGGATATGCAGCGCGTGCGCGGCAGAATCTTTGCGCCGCGTTCGGCCGCATCGAGCGCATTGAGCACGACCAGGCGCGCGTCCTCGACCCAGGCATCGGAGTAAATGAAGCCGTTGGTGAGTTCCGGCTTGAGCGGCTGCCCCGCCGCGTGCGTGCGCAGGTCAACGCTTTCCGAAGCAGGCAGCAGTTCGCGTTTGCCGAGATGGTCGTAGAGGAATAGTCCGGCACGGATCATCCAGGTCGGACGCAGGCCCGGGTTGTGCGGCATCACGAAGGAAAGCGGACGGATGATATGAGGCGCGGCGCGCAGCAGCACTTCGCGCTCCTGCAGCGCCTTGCGCACCAGGCCGAACTCGTAGTACTCGAGGTAGCGCAATCCGCCGTGGATGAGCTTGGTACTGGCGGACGAGGTGTGTGCCGCGAGGTCGTGCTGCTCGCAGAGCAGGACGGACAATCCACGGCCCGCGGCGTCGCGCGCAATCCCCGCGCCGTTGATGCCGCCGCCGATGATCACCAGATCGTAAGCCGGGCTGTCGCCCTGGAAAACGCTCAAGCCGTGCTCCTCATGACTGAATCCGCTGCCTGGTCCGTGCGAAGTATGTCGAATCGACGACGAACCTAAATCCTGCAGTTCATTCACCGCCAAGGACGCCAGGGACGCAAAGGAAGGCGATAGGCATGTCTGACCGAACTCACCCAAATGGTTAAGGGGCCGATAAATTCATGCACTTGTTTTCCTTTGCGTCCCTGGCGTCCTTGGCGGTGCAACCGTTTTTTCTAGGATGAATTGTCCGCATCGTAACAAAACGTCATTTGTCCGGCGCGGCGCTCTGGTGCTATAACCGGCCGGACAACATAACAGAGGGACAGCCCGTGTCCTATATCCTCGCTCTAGATCAGGGAACCACCAGTTCGCGTGCCCTGATTTTCGACCATGACGGCAATGTTCGCGGCAGCGCGCGGAAGGAGTTCCGCCAGATCTATCCCCAGGCGGGATGGATCGAACACGATCCGCGCGAAATCCTCGCTTCCCAGACCGGCGTCGCCGCGGAGGCGCTGATTCGCGCAGGCGTATCGGCCAGGGATATCGCGGCCATCGGCATTACCAACCAGCGCGAGACGACGATAGTGTGGGACCGGGCGACCGGCCTGCCGGTCTACAACGCGATCGTGTGGCAGGACCGGCGCACCGCCACTCATTGCGATCAGCTCAAGGCCGCGGGCAGCGAGCCGTTATTCACGCGCAAGACCGGCCTGGTGCTCGACGCCTATTTTTCCGGGACCAAGCTGCACTGGATCCTCGCCAACGTGCCGGGCGCACGCGAAAAAGCGCGGGCCGGCAAGCTCGCATTCGGCACGCTGGACACCTGGCTCATCTGGCATCTTTCCGGGGGCAAGTTGCATTACACGGACGCAAGCAACGCGTCGCGCACGCTGCTCTACAACATCCACGAAGGCTGCTGGGACGAGGAGCTTCTGGAGGTACTCGACATTCCGCGATCCGTGTTGCCCGAGGTGGGCCCTTCGAGCGGAATGATCGCGGAAACGGCGGGCGATCTGTTCGCCGGAAACATTCCGATCACCGGCGTGGCGGGCGACCAGCAGGCGGCGTTGTTCGGCCAGTGCTGCTTCACGCCGGGCATGGTCAAGAACACCTACGGCACCGGTTGCTTCATGCTCATGAACACCGGCGGCCAGGCAAAGGTGTCGCGCAACAGATTGCTGACGACCGCGGCGTGGACGCGCGGACAGTTCGCGACTTATGCGCTGGAAGGCAGCGTGTTCGTCGGCGGCGCCGTCGTGCAATGGTTGCGCGATGGCCTGGGTATGTTCCAGTCTTCCGCTCAAGTCGAACCGCTTGCGGCGAGCGTGCCGGACAGCGACGGCGTCTATTTCGTGCCGGCCTTCACCGGACTCGGTTCGCCGCATTGGGATCCCTATGCGCGCGGAATGTTGATCGGGCTCACGCGCGGGACCACGCGGGGGCACATCGCCCGCGCCGCCCTCGATGGCATCGCCTATCAGGTGGCGGATGTACTCACGGCGATGCAAGCGGATGCGGCCATCCCCATAACGGAATTGCGCGTGGACGGCGGCGCTGCTGCCAACGACTTGATGATGCAGTTCCAGGCCGATCTCCTCGGTGTGCGGGTCGTGCGCCCGCGCCAGCTCGAATCCACGGCGCAAGGCGCCGCGTATCTCGCCGGCCTGGCCGTAGGCTACTGGCAGGACGACGCGGAAATCAGTTCGCTGTGGAAAATCGATCGCGTGTTCGAACCGTCGATGGATGAATCGCGGCGAGCGGAGTTCCTGGCGGGGTGGGCGAAGGCGCTGGGGAGGGCGAAGGGGTGGGTGGAAAGGCCGTGAAGAGCGGGCTCCGCCATGTGGGGCACGACTTTGCGTCATGCGTACGAAAGTAGCCATCCCGCCTCTTTGGTGCTGTAGTCTTTGGTACTGTAATTGAAGAAATAAGGGATTCCGATGCGTAGTGTTTCACTTCGCGAACGACTGGTCCTGCTGGCCCTTGTCGGAATCCTTCCGCTGGCCACCATGTCGGGGATTGGTTTGCAGATGCTCGTCAAGCAGCAACGTGTGCGAGCGGAACAATCCGGCCTCGAACTGACGCGCGCGCTCGCGACCGCGGTCGATGCAGGATTGGGCGAATCGGTTTCTGTCCTGGAAACGCTCGCTGCATCTGTCCAATCCGATGCCGCCACCGCGAAGCAATTCTACGTGCTGGCAAAGCGTGTGACGTCGAGCCAGTCCGACTGGATCCTCATCCATCTCGCCGATCCGTCGGGCGTCGAACTGCTCAACACCGATTACCCGATGGGCAGGCCGGCGGTCTCCATTCCGGAAAGGGAAAGCTTCGACGAAGTGGT
Organism: Burkholderiales bacterium; assembly: GCA_036394495.1. Classification (GTDB taxonomy): domain Bacteria; phylum Pseudomonadota; class Gammaproteobacteria; order Burkholderiales; family JACQAP01; genus JACQAP01. The sequence goes on along the minus strand of DASWEZ010000015.1, from coordinate 4,516 downwards.
CAATTCCCTGAAGCCGAAGGTGGGCTATTTGTCGCGCGGTCCGCGCGGTCAGCGCGGTTTGTGGGGCGTGCCGGTGCGCGTTCCGGTCGTGCGCAACGGCCGTCTGCATTTCGTGCTTACCGGCGTCATGAAGCCGGATGCGATCCTGGCAGTGGTGAACCGGCAGAATGTGCCTCAGGATTGGATCGTATCGGTGTTCGATGCGAAAGGCGCACGCGTCGCGCGTTCGCGGTCGAACGACAAATACATCGGGGGTCCGGCCTCGGCAAGCTTGCAGAAGCTCTTTGCACGCGGAGGCGACGAAGGACGCGGCACGACCGAGTCGCTTGAAGGCGAACCGGTCTATACCGCCTACACGCGCTCTCCGGCCAGTGGCTGGATCGTCGCTATCGGCATCCCGTCCCGGGCTGTGGAAGCCGGCATGTATCAATCTCTCGCCGTCTATGGCGGCGGAATCTTCCTCTCGTTCATTTTTGCCGTCGTCGCCGCAGTGGGGATCACGCGAAGCATCAACCGGCCGATCCGTGGACTGGCCCGCGCCGCGCGGGCAATGGATGCCGGGAAGCCGTTCGAGGTGCCGGCCAGCGGCATCCGGGAAATAGACGATCTCGCCAACGCGCTGATCGCGTCGGACGCGGCGGCAAGTGCCGCGCGCCGGCAGGCGGAGACGGCGAGCAGGACAAAAGACGAGTTTTTGGCCATGCTGGGACACGAACTGCGCAACCCTCTCGCCCCGATCGTGACAGCGCTTCGCCTCATGGAGATGCGCCCGGACGAGCGCAACACGAAAGAGCGGCAGATCATCGAACGCCAGGTCGCGCATCTTTCCCGCCTTGTCGATGATCTGCTCGACATTTCGCGCATAACCCGGGGCAAGATAGAACTTCATCTCGAGCGGACCAACCTGGCAACCGTGGTCGCCAGGACCCTCGAAATGACGCAACCGGCGATCGAGAGGCGAGTGCGGCCGATCGAAGTGGAATTGCCCCCCGAGCCCGTTTTTGTCGTCGGCGATGCCATGCGGCTTACCCAGGTCTTGTGCAATCTCGTTACGAACGCCGTCCGGCACACATCCAATGACGGGCGCATTGTTCTGCGTGTCAGGGAAGCAAACCGCATGGTCGAAATCTCGCTCGAGGATTTCGGCAGCGGGATCGCGCCGGATCTGTTGCCGCGCGTGTTCGAGCTGTTCGCGCAAGGCCAGCAATCCATCGATCGCCGTGCCGGCGGGCTGGGCCTCGGTCTGGCGATCGTCAAGGCCCTGGTGGAAATGCATGGCGGCAGCGTGAGTGCCGCGAGCGAAGGCGCGAATCAAGGCAGTATCTTCGTGGTGCGCCTGCCCGGCGCTGAGGCTGCGGCGCTTGCCGAGTCCCGGCCCGACCCTAGATCGGTCGCCTCCGTTGGCGGTGGCGAACGTATTCTCGTGGTGGACGACAATGCCGATGCGGCGGAAACCCTTGCCGTTCTTCTGCATAGCGCGGGCTACGAAGTCCATACCGAAGCAGATGCCGTCGCCGCGCTTGCTGCAACGGAAACATTTCTTCCCCAACTCGCCGTGCTGGACATAGGGCTTCCGGGAATGGACGGCTATGAGCTCGCAAATCGACTGCACACAAACTCGCGCACCCGGGGCGTGAAGCTCATCGCGCTCACAGGCTACGGGCGCGATACCGACCGGGAACGCGCGATGAGGTCCGGTTTTGACGTGCACCTGGTCAAGCCGGTCCATGCGGAGCGCCTGCTCGAAGAAGTGGCGAAGCTGCTGGAAGGGTAAAGGGCGGGACTCAGGACGCAGGACTCAGGACTCAGGACTCTCAGAGGAAAAGCAGGAACTAGAGAACTGTTTCCCCACCGAGTCCTGAGTCCAGCCTCTTCGTAATGCGATGCGAAATCCGTTAAAATCGCGGACTTTTCCAAACATCCATATTGCTTCATAAATGTCCCTGATCGTCCAGAAATACGGCGGTACGTCGGTCGGTTCGACCGAGCGCATCAAGAACGTCGCAAAGCGCGTCGCCAAATGGAAAACCGCCGGTTACGACGTGGTCGTGGTGGTATCGGCCATGTCCGGCGAAACCAACCGGCTGATCGCGCTCGCGAAGGAGATTCAGGCTCACCCGGATCCGCGCGAGCTCGATGTCGTCGCCGCTACCGGCGAGCAGGTCACCATCGGCCTGCTGGCCATGGCGCTGATGGAACTGGGGGTCAAGGCGCGAAGCTACACCGGTACCCAGGTGCGCGTGCTGACCGATGGCGCGCACAACAAGGCGCGCATCCTGGAGATCGACGAAAGCAACATCCGCCGTGATCTGAAGGACGGGTATGTCGCCGTCGTGGCCGGCTTCCAGGGTGTGGATCGCAGCGGCAACGTCACGACTCTCGGCCGCGGCGGATCGGATACCTCCGGCGTCGCATTCGCGGCGGCGCTGAAGGCCGAGGAATGCCAGATTTATACCGACGTGGACGGCGTGTATACGACCGATCCGCGCATCGTGCCGGAGGCGCAACGGCTGAAGACCATCACCTTCGAGGAAATGCTGGAGATGGCCAGCCTCGGATCCAAGGTATTGCAGATCCGCTCGGTCGAATTCGCCGGCAAGTACAAGGTGCGGTTGCGCGTGCTTTCGAGCCTGACGCCGCCCGAACTGCCCATCGCGGAAGAAGCCGCGTCGGGGACGCTGATCACTTTTGAGGAAGATGCAGACATGGAACAGGCACTGGTTTCCGGTATCGCGTTCAACCGGGATGAAGCGAAAGTCACCGTCCTCGGCGTGCCCGATACCCCCGGCATCGCCTATCAGATTCTCGATCCGATCGCCGTGGCGAACATCGAAGTCGATGTGATTGTGCAGAACATCGGCAAGGACGGATTGACCGACTTCTCCTTCACGACCCATCGCAACGACCTGAAGAAGACGCTGGATATCCTGGAGAAGGTACGCAAACACATCGGCGCACGCGAAGTCATCGGCGACGACAAGATCTGCAAGGTCGGGTTGGTCGGCGTGGGCATGCGTTCGCATGTCGGCGTGGCCAGCACGATGTTCCGCGCGCTGGCGGAAGAGGGTATCAACATCCAGATGATCTCCACTTCGGAAATCAAGATCACGGTCGTGATCGACGAGAAGTACATGGAACTGGCCGTGCGGGTGCTGCACAAGACTTTCGATCTGGATCAGCCACGATAGGCCGTACGGACCATCGAACGATGCGAGAGGAAAGTGGCGAGAGGAAAGTGGCGAGAGGAAAGATTAAACGTGAACCGTTAAAGGCTAAAAGTAAAAGATTAAAGTCTAGAAACTGACAGCGACTCGCCATCGACATTCCCCGAGACCCTGGACTCGGTCATCACTATTTCTTTCCTCTTTCCTCTTTTCTCTCGCCTCTTTCCTCTAGACCAGAGGCTACCAGCCTTCTGAACGTAAGGCTGGTAGCCGTAGTCTAACAGCGGCAATCGGTGTCTGAAGGTTGCTGTATTCTTTCGTATCCCATCCCAGGGGATGGATTTCGCCCTTCCCGGTCCCTATGAACGATCTGCAAAAATTGGCGGACCTTTTGGTGCGCGAACGCACCAACCTGCTTGACCGGTGGCGTGGCAAGGTGAGGGAACTGCCGTCTGCAAAGCAGCTCGATACGCCCACGCTCAACGACCACCTCCCGCGGTTCATCGAACAGATGGCCGCGGCTGTTCGATTGGGTTCAAACGATGAGACGATTCCCCAAGCCGCCGACGGTCAGGCCGGCGCGGCGGATCATGGCTTGCAGCGGCTCAAGGACGGATTCAACATCGTCGAGGTCGTCGCGGAATACAACATCTTGCGCGGGTGCGTTCACGACCTTGCCGCCGAGAACGGCCTGCTCCTGCGGGGCGAGGTGTTCCATGTGTTCAACCGTGTCATCGACGCGGCGATCGGCGCGGCGGTCGAGAATTATTCGACCGCCCAGGCCCTGGAAATCTTCCGCCGCCGCGAGGAGTATCTCGCGTTCATCGCCCATGATCTACGCACGCCGCTCAACGCCATTGGCATGGTCACGAAACTGCTGAAGCTGAAGCTGCATCGCGAAAGCATCAATCCGGAAATAGAAAACCTGTACAAGACCCTGAACCGCAATATCCAGCATCTGAGCGCGCTGGTGACCGAGGTACTCAAGAAAAATTCCGATCAACCGATTGGGGACGGCGTCAAACTGCAACGGCGGGTGTTCGATTTGTGGCCGCTGGTCGAAGGCCTGATCCATGAATTGAATCCGATAGCGGACACCAGCGGCACCCGGTTGATCAACGAGGTGCCGCACGATCTGAAGTTCTACGCCGACGCCAGCTTGCTTACACGGGTTATCCAGAACCTCATCGCGAATGCCGTAACGCACACCCCGCGCGGCAACGTGGTGATCGGAGCGCGGGTCTCGGGCACCGACGGCGCGGCGCAATTGTGGGTGAGCGACAACGGTTCGGGTATTCCGGCGGACCAATTGCCACGGGTATTCGGGAAGTACGAGACCGACCACAAGGACG
>DASWEZ010000014.1:0-2280 GCA_036394495.1 Burkholderiales bacterium | reverse complement strand
CGCGCTCGAGCCGGTCGATTTCCGCGGCGCTCTCCAGCCGCGGGCCTTGCGTGGCCGCATAGACGCCGCTGTTCACGATGGCCTGTCCGGCCGCGGCGGCCGCCTTCAGCAATCTGCCACGCAGCTTCTCGCAATAAGGATGCGTGAAATCGACATGAGTGACCGGTTGATCGGGGCCTTCGAAAAACGTGTGCTTGCGTCCCCAGGTGTAATCCAGCAGCTGGTCCGGAAGCGCGAGTGCGCCGGGCGGAAGGTCGGCGCGAATCCCGCCCACCGAGGCGACCGACACGACCCGCTCGGCGCCTTCCGAATGCAGCGCCCAGATGTTGGCGCGGTAATTGACCTCGTGCGGCGGAATCGTATGCCCGTATCCGTGGCGGGCCAGGAAGACGACGTCGCGCCGGTTCAGTTTGCCGAACGTCAGCGCGCCGGAAGGATCCCCGAATGGCGTGCGTACGATCTGGCGGCGCGTAACATCAAGATTGGAGAGTTGTGTCAGACCGGTCCCGCCTATTATTCCGAGCAATGCTTTTCTCCTCATGCCTTCAGTGCATAGATCGCCGGCAGGTTGCGCCAGGTTTCATGGGCATCCATGCCGAATCCGAACACGTATCGATTCGGCACCGTCAGTCCGACGAAATCCGCCCGGATCGGCTTTTCCCGCCCGATGTCCTTGTCGGCGAAGACGGCGCTGTGGAAGGCCGCCACACCCTCGCCAAGCATGTGATCGCGGATCGCCGCCAGCGTATTGCCTTCATCGAGGATGTCATCGAGGACCAGCACCGTGCGTCCGCGCACGTCGACGTGCGGCTTCGTTTTCCACTGGATCTGCCCGCCGCGCGTCTTGCCGTCATAACGCGTCACGTGCAGGTAATCGAACTCAAGGGGAAACCGCAGCAACGGCAGCAGCTGCCCGGTGAACACCACCGCTCCGCCCATCACCGGCATGACCAGCGGCAGGGAATCGCCCAGCTTCGCCGTTATCTCGATGGCCAGTTGCCTGACCGCGCGATTGACCGTGTCCTCGTCGTGCACAAGCTCCGCCTCGCGCAGCAGCTGCCAGGCCTGGTCTTTATTTATCACCGCTCTTCGTCCTTTTTTCCCGCGCTCTGAGCGAATCGACAAATTCGCAGAATTCAGTGGAGATTTCCGGATGGCGCATTGCATACAGCACGTTCGCCTGCAGATAACCAAGCTTCGTGCCGCAATCGTATCGCACGCCCTGAAACTCGTATGCCAGAGCGCGCTGTTCGTTCAGCATGGCGGCAATGCCGTCGGTCAGCTGGATCTCTCCGCCCGCGCCGGGCTTCACATTTTCGAGATGGTCGAATATTTCCGGCTCGAGCAGGTAGCGGCCGACCACTGCGAGCGTGGATGGGGCGACGTCCGGCTTCGGCTTTTCGACCATGCCGGTGATGCGGTGCATGCCATGGCGCTCTCCGGGCTCGGTCCTGACTATGCCATAGCTCGATGTTTCCTCGCGGGCGACGTTCTGTACCGCGAGCACGGAACAGCGTTCGCTCGCGTAGACGTCCACCATCTGTTTCATGACGGGCGGATTGCCATCGATCAAGTCGTCGGCCAGGATCACCGCGAAGGGCTCGTTGCCGACCACCGGCCGCGCGCACAGGATGGCGTGCCCCAGCCCCAGCGCTTCGGTCTGGCGCACGTAGATGCAGCTGACATGCTTGGGCAGAATGCCTTGCAACAGTTCGAGCATCTTGTGTTTGTTGCGGGCGGCCAGTTCGGTCTCCAGTTCGTAGGCCTTGTCGAAATGATCCTCGATGGCGCGCTTGTTGCGGCCGGTGATGAACACCATTTGCGTAATGCCGGCGGCGACTGCTTCCTCGACGGCATACTGGATCAGCGGCTTGTCCACCACCGGCAGCATTTCCTTCGGACTGGCTTTCGTGACGGGTAGGAATCGGGTGCCCATGCCGGCGACCGGAAAAACCGCCTTCGTGATCTTGTTCAATTTCTCTCCTTGCACGCTGCGGCAAGCGCCAGCGTCGTGGGTTATTCGAGCAATTCTAACAACCCTCTTTCGTCCAGCACAGCGACGCCAAGTTCCCGCGCCTTCTCCAATTTGCTGCCGGGATCCGCACCTGCCACGACATAGTCGGTTTTCTTCGATACGCTCCCCGCCACCTTTGCGCCCTTCGCCTCGATGCGTTCCTTTGCTTCGTCGCGGGACAAATTCGGCAATGTTCCGGTCAGCACGAAGGTCTTTCCCGCAAAAGGCAGCTTCGCAGCTTTCACGACTTCCAGTTCCGGCCAATG
>DASWEZ010000013.1:0-11491 GCA_036394495.1 Burkholderiales bacterium | reverse complement strand
AGCTTCTTTCGCAGACAGCACCGTGCTGACGTCGAAGTTTTTTACTTCTCCGGCAATCTGGGATGCGAAGGGTGACGCGTCAAACCGGGTAATCCGCGTGATTCCGGACTTACCCGCCTGGATATTGGCCCACGCTTCCTTGACGCTGTTGCCGACCGGACTGACGATGCCCAAGCCGGTCACTACAACTCGGCGTCTAGACAACGGAACTCCAGGGGGAAAAGAGGATGTGTGCGATCAGTTTAAGTGCGCCTTGATGTAATCGATCGCCTGCTGAACGGAAGTGATCTTTTCCGCTTCTTCATCGGGGATCTCACACTCGAATTCCTCTTCAAGCGCCATGACCAATTCCACGGTGTCGAGGGAATCGGCGCCGAGGTCATCGACGAATGTCGATTCGATCTTGACATCTGCCTCGTTCACACCCAGCTGCTCGGCAACAATTTTCTTGACGCGCTGTTCTACGGATTCCATTAATGTCCCTTCCCTTTTGCTTGAAGATTCTATTGCGTGACTGCCCATGCCGTCGTCTAACAAGGCAGGAACAAAAACACGCGCCACATTCTACCAAAATTGCCAGCCCTCAGGCATCAGTCCATATACATGCCGCCATTGACATGCAGCGTGTTCCCGGTCACATAGGCGGCCCCATCCGAAGCCAGGAAGACTGCTGTCGCGGCGATCTCCCCGACCTGCCCGAAACGGCCTAACGGAATATGGGCAAGCAATGCGTTTTTCTGGTCATCGGGCAATCCACGCGTCATGTCAGTTTCGATGAATCCCGGCGCAATACAGTTTACCGTGATGTTGCGGCTGCCTACTTCCTTCGCCAGAGACTTGCTAAATCCGACCACGCCGGCTTTGGCCGCCGCGTAGTTGACCTGGCCGGCATTGCCCATGGAGCCGACGACGGACGTGATGTTGATGATGCGCCCGAAACGGGCTTTCATCATCGACCGGATGACGAGCTTGCTCAAGCGGAATACCGATTTCAGATTAGTATCCATGATCTCGTCCCACTCGGCATCTTTCATACGCAACAGCAGATTGTCTCGCGTAATGCCGGCGTTGTTCACCAGGATGGCGACGGGACCAAGCTCGGATTCGATCCTGCCGAGAATGGCCTCTGTTTCCCGGGCATCAGTCACATCGAGCTTGAATCCAGCCCCTTCCAGTCCTGCATTGCGAAGGTAGTCCGATATTCCCGCGGCACCGGCATCGCTGGTTGCAGTTCCGCCAACCGTTGCGCCGGCTTTGCCCAGGGCCACGGCAATCGCCTGCCCGATTCCCCTGCTGGCCCCGGTCACCAGCGCGACTTTTCCCTCGAGCATCGATTCTCCCATCACTTCAGCGCCGTCAGAGCTTCCTTGAAGGCCGGTTCGTCTCCGAATGACAATGTTTGTGCTTCCGGCGCAATCCGTCTGTTCAACCCGGTCAGCACCTTGCCGGGACCGCATTCAACGATGTGCGTCGCCCCTGCCGACACAATTGCGCGGATGGTCTCGACCCAGCGTACTGGTTGATAGAGCTGGCGCACCAAGGCATCGCGAACGGCATCAGGCGAACCTGCGCTGCTGACGTCCGCGTTATGAAGGACCGGAATGTTTGAAGTTCCGATCTTGACGGTCTTGAGGCGTTCTCGCATGCGCTCGGCGGCTGGCCGCATGAGGCTGCAATGCGAAGGCACGCTCATCGGCACCATTATCGCGCGCTTCGCTCCTTTGCTTTTGGCGATTTCCATCGCGCGTTCTACCGCGGCAATGTTTCCCGCAATCACGACCTGGGCGGGAGAATTGAAATTAGCCGCCTCGACGATCTCGTCCTTGCCGCCGGCTTCCTTGCAGACCTCCCGCACGACCTCGTCCTCGAGGCCCAGGATGGCCGCCATCGCGCCGACGCCCGCGGGCACCGCCTCCTGCATGGCCTGCGCGCGAAAACGCACCAGCGACACGGCATCGGCAAAATCGATCGCGCCGCCAGCAACCAGGGCGCTGTATTCACCCAGGCTATGTCCGGCAGATATCGCAGGCCGCGTTCCATTATCGGCTTCCCATGCCCGATGAAGCGCAATGCCCGCCGTGAGCATGACGGGCTGCGTGTTGACTGTGAGATTGAGTTCTTCCGCCGGCCCCTCTTCAACGAGTTTCCACAGGTTCTGGCTGATTGCGTCCGAAGCAGTGGTGAAAGTCTCGCGCACGCCGGGCAATTGAGCGAAAGACTTCATCATGCCCACTGATTGGGAACCCTGGCCCGGAAAGACGAAAGCAATTTTCATTGGGCCTCGATTACCAGCGTAGCAGGACCGCGCCCCAGGTGAATCCACCGCCCACCCCTTCGAGCAGTAGGGTCTGGCCGGAAAGTATGCGGCCGTCTTTAACGGCCTCGTCGAGCGCCAGCGGAATGGATGCCGCAGATGTGTTTCCGTGATGATGAACCGTCGCGATCAGCTTCTCCTTCGGCAGGCCGAGTTTTTTCGCCGTGGCTTCCATGATCCTGATGTTGGCCTGATGGGGAATGAACCAATCGACATCCGACACTTTCAAGCCGGCGGCCTCCAGAACTTCGTTGGCACCTTCTTCGAATACGCGAACCGCAAATTTGAATACGGAACCGCCATCCATGTGAACGAACGGTGAACCCCATACCTTGCCGCCATGCACGCTGCCGGGCACGCAAAGCATCTCCTTGTGACTGCCGTCGGCATGCAACTTCGTCGCGAGAATGCCAGGCTCCTCGCTTGCGGCGACAATCACCGCGCCGGCACCATCGCCGAACAAAACACAGGTACCGCGATCGCTCCAGTCGAGAATGCGCGAGTACACCTCTGTACCCGCCACCAGCACATGTTTGGCCTGACCGGAACGGATGAACAGATCGGCGATCGTAAGTGCGTAGACAAAACCACTGCAGACGGCCTGCACGTCAAAAGCCGGACAGCCCGCAACCCCGAGCTTCGATTGCAGAATGCACGCCGTGCTGGGGAAGATCATGTCCGGCGTTGTCGTGGCAACGATAATGAGATCGATGTCCGCGGCCGCGACTCCTGCCGATTGCAAAGCTCTTTGCGACGCAGCCAATGCCAGATCGCTTGCCATCTGTCCTTCAGCGGCAATGTGCCGGCTACGAATGCCAGTGCGGGTTCGTATCCATTCATCGGAAGTGTCGACCATGCGCGCCAGATCGTCGTTGGTCACGACTTTTTCGGGCAGATAGCTTCCAGTGCCGGTTACGCGCGAGAACATCATGCCGCTTTCCGATGAATTGTGGCCATGCGATCGCTTATGCTGCGCAGTACGTCGTGCCGGGCTTCCTCATAGGCACGCTGGACTGCAAAACGGAAACCGAAGCTGTCGGCCGAGCCATGGCTCTTTACCACGACGCCTTTCAGGCCCAGCAGGCTGGCGCCATTGTATCGCCTGGGATCCACGCGGCGGCGAAAGGCGTTGATGACCGGCAACGCCATTACTCCGGAAATTTTCGTGAACAGATTGCGTTGGAATTCCTCGCGCAGGTATGCCGCAAGCATCTGCACCAGTCCTTCGGAAGTCTTGAGCGCGACGTTGCCGACAAAGCCGTCACACACGATCACGTCGGTGGTTCCCTTGTAGATGTCCGTCCCTTCTACGTTGCCGTGAAAGTTGAGTCCGCTGTTGCGCAGCAACTCGGCGGCCTGCTTGACGACTTCATTGCCCTTGATCTCCTCCTCCCCGATATTGAGCAACCCGACGGAAGGCTTGTCGATATGGTCGACCGCGCTGACGAGGGACGAGCCCATGACTGCGAACTGCAGCAAGTGATCGGCCGTGCAATCGACATTGGCGCCCAGATCAAGCACGCAGGTATGGCCGCGCAGGGTCGGCAGAAAGGAGGCGATGGCAGGACGTTCGATGCCGGGCAGCATTTTCAATACGAAGCGCGAGATGGCCATCAGGGCGCCGGTATTTCCGGCACTGACGCAAGCGTGGGCGTCCAGGTTCTTCACGGCATCAATGCCGATGCGCATCGACGACTCGCGTTTGCCGCGCAATGCGGACGCGGGCGCTTCGTCCATTGCAACGACTTCGGGCGCGGGCCTGATCTGGATTCGATCGCCCGTACCGGCACCCAGTCTTTTCAGTTCGGATTCGATGACCTCGGGCAATCCGACGAGAAGGATCCGGGCGTCCTCGGTCTCTTTCATGAACGACAGGGCAGCCGGAATCGTCACATGTACGCCGTGATCGCCACCCATGCAATCTATGGCTACGGTAATCAACGTGTATTGGACCGGTTTGTCACGCCCGAAGCGCGCAGCGAATGTGTGTCTTGCGCGCTTCTTGCTCCAATGTGCCCGCGAGGTCGGGCGGCGGGAGGAATCGGGGTCATGCCTTTGAGCTGCGCCATCGGGCAGCCAAAAGCCGGCGAATTATTATTCGCCCTTGGTCTTGACGACCTTCTTGCCGCGATAGAAACCGTTCGGGCTGATATGGTGACGTAGGTGCAATTCGCCGGTTGTCGGTTCCACTGCCAGCGGCGGATTGGTCAGGAAATCATGCGACCGGTGCATGCCGCGCTTGGACGCCGATTTCTTGTTTTGCTGGACTGCCATGAGTTGCTCCTTAAGTTCGATTCTGTTTACTGCCGCTTCAGCACTGCCAGCGAACTGAAGGGCGACTTCTTTGTGCATTCGTCCACTGCCGCCAGGGGCGACCTGCATTCCCCGGGCTGATGTCCTGCAACCATCGGCAGACAAAGGATGGCTTCATCCTCCACCAGTGCGTCCACGTCGAGATCGGCGTCAGCATGGATTCGTTCCACGTCGTCGGACTCTTCCGCCGGATCACCGAGCGCCTGGGTCTGCGGAACCAATTCAAAATTGCGCGCCGACTTCAGACTGAATATTACCGGACCGAGACAGCGTTGGCAGGTCATCAGAAGATCCGCGGCAATATCGAGCCGCAATGATGCAATGCCGTCCTTGTTCACTGCTCCTGCCAGGCGGTACGCAATCTCACCGGATTGATCGAACAACGAATCGTGCAGCCGCGGCAGGTCGGCAGTCGCCACCTTTCCGCGCAATTCATTGGCTTCCCGCGCAAATGCAACGCTGTCGACACAGACCCGATCCCGCATAGGCCGCGCATAATAGTGGTTTTGGACACCCCTGTCAAAACAAAATGTCTTCAACAAACAGTGGCCTAACACTGGTTCTCGCCTCCACCTCGCGCTATCGCCGCGAGTTGCTCGAAAGGCTGAAACTGCCGTTCCAAACCGTCTCGCCGGGAGTCGATGAAGCACCTCTTTCGGGAGAAGCGCCGGCGGCCACGGCCGGAAGGCTGGCGCTGGCCAAGGCTCAGGCGGCGCAGGCCAGATTCCCGCGTTCACTGATCATCGGCTCCGACCAGGTCGCGTTCTGCGAAGGCGTGCGGCTGGACAAGCCGGGAACCCGGGCCGGCGCGCTGGCGCAGTTGCGGCACTCCAGTGGAAAGTCAGTAAGCTTCATTACCGCAATCGCGCTGGTCAATGCCGCCAGCGGGCGGGCGCAGACCAGGCTGGTTCCCACCGAAGTCAGGTTTCGAAAACTAAGCGACGGAGAAATCGAACGCTACCTGCAAGCCGAGCCGGCATACGATTGCGCCGGCAGCGCCAAGGCGGAAGGTCTGGGCATTTCGCTTGTCGAGAGCATCCAGTCCAACGACCCGACGGCATTGATCGGCCTGCCCTTGATTGCGCTGGCTGAAATGCTCAGAAACGAGACCTTGTCCGTTCCCTGATGCGCACAACAGAGGGTTTTCCGGAATTGAAATGCCGAACAAGAAACTGTATCTGATCCCTGTCGGCCTGGCAGCGGAAGACTCCTGCGCCTGGGCCGGCGCGCACCTTCGGAACGCGGTGCTGCCATTGCGGCGATTTGTCGTCGAGCATCCGAAAGCGGCCCGTCAGTTTCTGAAGATGCTGGGTTTGCCGCTGCAAGAACTCGAATTCGAGGTACTCGACGAGCACTCGAAAGCGGAAGACCTGGACCGGCTCGCCCGCTGGCTTGAATCAGGCGATGACGTCGGGTTGCTTTCCGAAGCAGGCTGTCCCGCGATCGCTGATCCCGGTGCCACTCTAGTCAATCGCGCGCATCGGCTCGGTATTCAAGTCGTACCGCTGGTCGGCCCGTCGTCGATCGTTCTGGCTCTGATGGCTTCCGGTCTGAATGGCCAGCGTTTCGCCTTCAACGGCTACCTGCCGCAGGCTTCCGCCGAACGCGATGCACGCATTCGCGAATTGGAGGAAAGATCGCGCAGGCTCGACCAGACGGAGATATTCATCGAGGCGCCTTATCGCAATGAGCAGTTGTTCAAGGCCGTCACCGCGAACTGCAAGCCCGAGACCATTTTGAGCCTGGCAACCGACCTGACGAGCGCGACCGAAGAGATAAGGACCAAAAACGTCGGTGAATGGCAGCAATCCCCGGCGCCCCAACTGCACAAACGGCCAACCGTCTTCCTGCTCCTCGCAGATAAGGCGCGATCACCGGACCGGCGAATTCGTCCCGCCAACGTGCATTAGCGCATCGCCCATCGCGGCACCGAACCGCTTTGCAAACCGCTCGGCCAGATTTTCCCTCGGCGTGAAGTCGACGATTTTTTCGGCCTTGATGACTTCCCGGGCAACGTAGTCGACGCTGCCCAGCGCATCGGCGAGGCCGAGTTCGATGCTCCTCTGCCCGGTCCACACCAGTCCGGAATAAGTGTCGGGACCTTCTTTCAATCGCTTGCCACGCCCCTTGCGCACGACTTCGATAAATTGCTGGTGGATTTCCCCGAGCATTTTCTGGGCATATTCGCGCTGCGAGGCATTCATCGGTGAAAACGGATCGAGGAAACTTTTGTTCTCGCCTGCCGTCAGCAGCCTGCGCTCGACGCCGAGTTTTTCCATCGTGCCGGTAAACCCGAAACCGTCCATCAGAACGCCTATGGAACCGACGATGCTCGCACGATCCACATAGATCTGATCCGCTGCCACCGCAACGTAGTAGCCGCCCGAGGCGCAAATGTCCTCGACCACTGCATAGAGCGGAATCTGCGGATACTTCTGGCGCAGCCGGTGTATTTCGCTGTTGATCGTGCCCGCCTGCACCGGGCTGCCACCCGGGCTGTTGATGCGCAGGATGACGCCCTTGGTTCCCTTGTTTTCGAACGCGTCCTGCAATCCCTGGCTGATGACGTCTGCGTTGGCATGCGTGTCCGCGGCAATGACACCGTTCAATTCGACCAGCGCGGTATGGTCGCCGGGCAACGGTTCGCGGCCGCCCAGCCACCCGAAAGCCATGAACAGCAAGGCGAACAGATAGATGAAGGTCAGCGTCTTGAAGAAAATTCCCCAGTTGCGCGACTTTCGCTGTTCGTCGAGCGCCGAGCGGGCCAGTTTCTCGATGACCTGGCGCTCCCAGTTCGCTTTCTCGCCGGCAGGATCCATTTCAGACATTGATCGTTTCCTCGTTATGCGTCAGGTAGACGCCACCGTCGTATTCTTCCACGGTTAGCTTTGTCAGGCGCTGTCCCTTGCATGGTCCGCCGACGCAGTACCCCGATTCCGGAACATAGGCCGCGCCGTGTGTGGAACAAACCAAGTATAAACCCGACACGTCGAAGAACTCACCGGGCTGCGCATCGAGTTCGACGCGAACGTGCGCGCAACGGTTCAGATAGCCTTGCACCTTTCCGCGATAGCGGACGACGAACGCCGGAATCGGGCCTCGGGCGGTCTCGACGCTGAAACGCACGCCTGAGCCGCGCTCCGGTAACGCTTGTGACGGGCAGATCAACCGTTTTGCTTCAGCCATTGCATCAATTGCTCGAAACTGCCGACACAGCCCATCGGATTCATGCTCTTCAGGTCCTCTGTCAAATGTGCGCCGTAACTGACGGCAACCGCCGCAACGCCGGCATTCTGCGCCATCTGCAGATCATGCGTGGTGTCCCCGATCATCAGCGTGCGATCCGGCACCGTTCCCAGCATTTCCATGATCATCTGCAGCATTTCCGGATGCGGTTTCGGGAAGCCTTCATCAGCGCAGCGTGAAGCATGGAAATAAGGCACCAACCCGGTCGCCGACAACGACCGGTCGAGTCCGCGCCTGCTTTTCCCCGTGGCAACTGCCATGAGGTAACCATTCTGGTTCAATGCGGCGATGCCGGTTGCCACGGCCGGAAACAATCCCACATCCTGATCGCCCGCAAGGAAATGCACGCGATATCGGTCGGCCATTTCTGCATAGCGCGCTCGGTCCAGTCCGGGATTCAGATACATCATGGCATCCTCCAGGCCCAGCCCGATCACATGGCGCGCCGCCGCGGTGGATGGCACGGGAAGGCCGAGGTCCCGAAACGCGGACTGCAATGCCGAAGCGATGTGTGCCGCGGAATCCATGAGCGTGCCGTCCCAGTCGAAAACAAGCAGATCGAAGCGCTTCGCCATTACGCGTCCTTCGCGACGGCGGCAGCCTGCGTGGATTGCAGAAAGCGCTCCAACTCAGGAGCGAGCGGCGCTTCGATACGCACTACCTGCCCGCCACGAGGATGGTTGAACTCGAGGCTCGCGGCATGCAGGAACATGCGCTTGAGTCCGAGCTTGGCCAGACGTTTGTTGGCGTCGAAATCGCCGTACTTGTCGTCGCCCGCAATCGGGTAGCCGACATGCGCCAGATGAACCCGGATCTGGTGGGTGCGGCCGGTCTTGAGTTCCGCATCCAGCAGGCTGAAACCAGGAAGATTGCGCACCAGCCGGAAAATCGTATGCGCCTGCTGTCCGTCGTCATCCACCACTACCCTGCGTTCTCCCGAGGACGACACGTACTTGTGCAATGCCGCCTTCACGTTGCGCTTCGCGTCCTTCCATTCCCCGAGCACAAGTGCCAGGTAATGCTTGCGTACCGACCCTTCGCGAAGTTGTGCGTGCAAGCCGGTCAGCGCGGTGCGCTTCTTCGCCAGTATCAGGACTCCGGAGGTATCGCGATCCAGCCGATGCACCAGTTCCAGGAAACGCAGGCCCGAGCGGGCGGCGCGCAATTGTTCGATAACCCCGCTCGAGATGCCGCTGCCGCCGTGCACGGCAACCCCGCTGGGCTTGTTCACCACCAGCAAATCCTCGTCTTCAAGCAGGATCGCGCCTGAAAACACCGCGCCGGATACGGCTGGTCCGGTTCGGACCGGTTTCGTGCTGGTGCGAATCGGCGGCAACCGGACCTTATCACCGTCCTGCAACCGGTAGGAGGCCTGCACGCGGCGGCTGTTGACCCTGACCTCCCCGCTGCGCAGGATGCGGTAGATATGGCTCTTGGGCACCCCTTTCAGGATTTTTTGCAGATAGTTATCGATGCGTTGATCCTGTGACGATTCATCGACTTCCCGCCAGGTTGCGGAGTCTTTGCTTAAGCTGTTCATTTTCCTTATACTATTCAAACGAACGGCAATCAGTGCAGATTGTGCGGTCGAGCCCTGTGCGGCGCACCGCCGCGCTTCGAGCTCCCGCCAATTCGCCGCCGTCGAGAGGGGTTAAGTTCGCTCACCCGAAAAAGTAGCGATGGTAATTGAAGCATTGCGCGCTCGCAGCATTCCAGTGGATTCCACAGTCCTGCTGATTGCAGGATGAAAATATAGACAAACCTCAGGCATAGACAGCTATCGTCCTCTTCCACCCATGAATTATCCGACGACGGAAAGCCAGTAAGCCCCAGCGCCGTAACGGCGCCGCAAGGTTTGTCCTCCCCGTGAAAAGTGAGCGCGGGAGAACAAAAAATGAAGCGCATGTTGTTTAACGCGACCCAAACAGAAGAATTGCGTGTCGCGATCGTCGATGGCCAGAAGCTCATCGACCTTGATATAGAAACAGCCGGAAAAGAGCAACGCAAGAGCAATATCTACAAGGGTGTCATCACCCGCATTGAACCCAGCCTCGAAGCCGCATTCGTAGATTACGGCAACGAGCGCCACGGATTCCTTCCTTTCAAGGAAGTCAGCCGCGCGTTTTTCCAGAACCCCGATGCCGATCCGGCGCGGGTCACTATCAAGGAAGCATTGCGCGAAGGCCAGGAACTTATCGTCCAGGTCGACAAGGACGAGCGCGGTACCAAGGGTGCGGCGCTGACCACGTTCATCAGCCTTGCGGGCCGTTACATCGTCCTGATGCCGAACAATCCACGCGGCGGCGGCGTATCGCGACGCGTCGAAGGCGAAGACCGCAACGAACTCCGCGATACGATCAACCAGCTCGAAGTCCCCCCCGGCATGAGCATCATCGCCCGCACCGCGGGCATTGGCCGCTCGGTCGAGGAGCTGAACTGGGATCTGAGCTACCTGATGCAGTTGTGGAACGCCATCGAGACCGCCGCCAAGCAACAAGGCGGCGCCTATCTGATCTATCAGGAAGGCAGCCTGGTCATTCGCGCGATCCGCGACTATTTCCATCAGGAAATCGGCGAAATCCTGATCGATACCGAGGCCATCTACGAGCAGGCCAGACAGTTCATGGGCCATGTGATGCCCCTGAATGTAAATCGGGTCAAGCTCTACAAGGACGACGTCCCGCTGTTCTCCCGGTTCCAGATCGAACATCAGATCGAAACCGCCTATTCTCGCCAGGTACCCCTGCCCTCCGGCGGCGCGGTTGTCATCGATCACACGGAAGCAATGGTGACGATCGACGTGAACTCGGCGCGCGCGACCCGTGGTGCCGACATCGAAGAGACCGCGACGCGCACCAATCTGGAAGCCGCCGATGAGATCGCGCGCCAGTTGCGTCTGCGCGACCTGGGCGGGCTGGTCGTCATCGATTTCATCGATATGGAGGCTGCGCGAAATCAGCGGGATGTCGAAAACCGCCTGCGCGATGCCTTGCGCTACGATCGCGCCCGGGTACAAACCGGCAAGATCTCGCGCTTCGGCTTGCTGGAATTGTCACGCCAGCGCCTGCAGACCTCTTTGGGCGAGACGAGTCATATTGCCTGCCCGCGCTGCCACGGCACCGGACACATCCGCTCCATCGAATCCTCGGCGTTGCACATTCTGCGCATCCTGCAGGAAGAAGCGATGAAGGACGGCACGGCCGCCGTTCATGCCCAGGTGCCGATCGACGTCGCGACTTACCTGCTCAACGAAAAGCGCAATGAATTCCATTCGATCGAAACCCGGCTGAAGGTCAACGTGCTGCTGATTCCGAACACCAGCCTCGAAACGCCGAACTACACCGTTACCCGGTTGAAGCACGACGAACTCAATCAGAACGACGTTACCCTGCCCAGCTACAAGATGGCCGACATCCCGGCCGAAGCTACGGCGCCCTCCACTGCCGTGCAGAAGCCGGAAGCACAGCGGCCGCAGGCCGCCGTGCAGGGAATTACACCGGCCCAGCCGGCGCCCATGATGGCGCCGCGCGAGGAGCAGAAGCCTTCGATTTTCGAGAAAATATTCGGCTGGCTGACCAGCAAACCGGAGGCCAAACCCGAGCCGGCGAAAACCCGGCC
>DASWEZ010000012.1:0-5962 GCA_036394495.1 Burkholderiales bacterium | reverse complement strand
CCGAGTCAGTCCCATGGCAAGGCACGTTGTGTGTGCCTTGCCAGGTCGAGTTCCGCAGCCGCCATGTCGAGGCAGGCAGCACAGGGGCACCCCGTGAATACGGGGCGAGACTCCAGGGGCGGCCTTCTTTTGGTTACTTTTAGTTCCGGCATAACCTGCTTAACAGATTGCCTTCACTAAGGAGAGATTTTAGTTTCGGCAACCTATTAAGCAGGTTAGCCTCCACTGAAATCTTCGATTTTCTTGGCGAGCGCAAGAAAGGTGACCAGCCGCCGGGCTGCCCCCGGCCGAAAGAAAGTATTAACTTCACCACGTATCAACAAAAGCGCGCTTCTTCCCAATCCGCAGCGTGGCGGGCGGGAGTGAACGCAATCCAGCCATCACCCACGAACGCGTGTCCGCCGGATCGATGACATCGTCGATCTCGAACAAGGTCGCGGTGCTGAGCGCCTTGCCGCGCTGGTAGGCTTCTGCGACCATCTCGTCGAACCGCGCCTTGCGCTGCGCAGGGTCCGTGATGGCCTCCAGTTCCTTGCGAAATCCCAGCTTCACCGATCCTTCCAGGTTCATCGGCCCGAACTCCCCCGTCGGCCACGCAACCGAGAACATGGGCAGGTGGAAACTGCCGCCCACCATGCCTTGCGAGCCGAGGCCGTAGGCCTTGCGCAGCACCACGGAGAAAACCGGAACGGTCATGTTCGCGCCGACAACGTACAGCCGGCAGCAGTGGCGCACGAGCGCGGTTCGCTCGGCGTCCGGCCCCACCATGTTGCCCGGCGTATCGCACAGCGACAGCACCGGAATGTCGAAGGCGTCGCACAGTTGCAGGAAGCGCGCGGCCTTGTCGGCGGCGTCCGCGTCGATCGCACCGCCGAGCACCATCGGATTATTCGCGATCAGGCCGAGCGGCCGCCCTTCGACGCGAATGAAAGCAGTGATCATGTTGGTGCCGAAGTCGCGCCGCAGTTCCAGCACGGACTCCTGGTCCGCGATCAGGTCGATCGCGCGCCGCACGTCGTACACGCGCAACCGGTTCTCGGGTATGACATGGCGCAGCTCGCGCTGGTCCGCGCATGTCCAGTCCTGCACCGGGCCCTGAAAATAGGAAAGGTACTGTTTGGCGACGCGCACCGCTTCGGCTTCATCGGCCACGACGATGTCGATCACGCCGTTGCGACGCTGCATCGAGGTCGGGCCGACTTCGTCGGGATGGAACACGCCGAGTCCGCCGCCTTCGATCATCGCCGGTCCGCCCATGCCGAGCGTCGCCTTCTCGGTGGCGATGATCACGTCGCAGCAACCCGCGACCACCGCGTTGCCGGCAAAACATCTTCCCGACACGACGCCGACCAGCGGCACCAGTCCGCTCAACTTCGCCAGCAGCGTGAAAGCCTTGATGTTCAGCCAGCCGGCGACGATCGCGTCGGTATCGCCGGGACGTCCGCCGCCGCCCTCCGCAAATACGACGACCGGCAGGCGCCACTCGGCCGCCAGTTCGAACATCCGATCTTTCTTCTCGTGGTTCTTGGCGCCCTGCGTGCCCGCCAGCACTGTGTAGTCGTACGACATGGCGATACAGCGGGCATCGACATCGGGAAACAGCGTGCCGTTGACCCTGCCAATGCCCATCACGAGGCCATCGGCAGGCGTGCGCTCGATGAGATCCTCCAGGGTGCGCCGGCTGCGCTGGGCGGCAACGGTGAACGCGCCATACTCGTGAAAGCTCCCGGCATCGCACAACTCTGCGATGTTCTCGCGCGCGGTGCGCAAGCCAAGCTTGTGGCGCTTCCCGACCGCGTCGGGCCTGGCTGCATCGAGCGTCAAGGCCCGTCTTTGCTGAAGTTCGGCCAGATCGAGGCGAACATGGTCCGGATCGACCGGCCTGGCGGACGCAGCTAAATTCGCCTGATCCCCGATCATGTCGACGATCAGCAGAACGGCGCCTTCGATCACGGTCTGGTCTTGCGCGCTGCGGATCTCGCGCACCACGCCCGTAAGCGGCGAAGCGATGACATGCTCCATTTTCATCGCTTCCATGACGGCGACTTGCTGGCCTCGCCGGATGGAATCGCCGACGGCGACGTCGATGCTGACGACGGTCCCGGAAATCGCCGCGCTGACGGCTTGCGTGCCTTCCGGCAATGCCTCGCCGGCCGCCAGCATCGCGCCAAAATCGCGCTTGCCGTGCGTCAGGATCGCCAGCGGATCAGTTGACCCCGCTATGCCGGCGGGCGCGATTGCGTTCGACACTGCGCCGTACAGTTGCGCATGCTCGCCCGGCGCGCACAGTGAGGCGAGATGGTCTTCAATGAATCCGGTGTGCCAGTGCCCGCCAGAAAATCCTGGAGATGAAAGCAGATTGAGCAGGAATTCCCGGTTGCTGGAGACGCCCGAAATGCGAAACTCCGACAGGGCGCGGCGCGCCTTCGCCGTCGCCGCGCTCAAGCCGCCGGCCGTCACGTGCACGATGACCTTTGCCAGCAACGAGTCGAAACGCGGATTGACGCGCAAACCCGAGTGGCCGCCCGTGTCGACGCGTACACCCGGCCCGCTGGGCGGATCGAACGCGTCCAATACCCCGGCCGAAGGGCGAACCACGCCGTCGGACGTCATCGTTTCCGCGTTGACGCGCACTTGCATCGCCATGCCACGCGGTGCCGGTATGCTCGAGGAGGCCAGTCCCAATTCCTTAAGCGTACGGCCTTCCGCGACGGCGAGCTGCGCGCGCACGAGGTCGACCCCGGTGACCGCCTCGGTGACGGTATGCTCGACCTGCAAGCGGGGATTGGCCTCGATGAAAACGAAACCGGCACGATCGTTCGCCTCCTCCTCTACCAGGAATTCGAACGTGGCAAGGCTGGCCAGCTTCACTTCCCTCGCCATGCTCAACGCCGCGTCGATCAGGCGATCGCGCAACGCCGTCGACAGCCCCGGCGCGGGCGCAACCTCGACGAGCTTCTGACGGTTGCGCTGCAGGCTGCATTCGCGCTCCCAGAGATGGCTGACTTCGCCGCTGCCATCGCCGATGACCTGGATTTCGATGTGGCGCGCTTTGAGGAACAGTTTCTCCACGTAGACGTCGCCATTGCCGAACGCCTGCATGGCCTCCGAACGGCAGCGTTCGAAAGCCGACTTGAGCTCCTCTACATCGAGCACCTGCCGCATGCCGCGGCCGCCGCCACCCGCGATCGCCTTGAGCATGATGGCGCCGTTCGCCTGCAGAAAGCGGCTGGCGTCTTCGAGCGACGTCGCCGAATCGGTCCCCGCCAATACCGGCACGCCGCACTTCACGGCAAGGGCACGCGCCCTGCCCTTGTCGCCAAAAACTTCCAGCACCTCGGGGGCGGGACCAATGAAAGTGAGGCCCGCTTTCCTGCATTTGCGCGCGAAGTCCGCGTTCTCGCTCAGAAAGCCGTATCCGGGGTGAACGGCTTCACACCTGGCCGCGAGCGCGACGCGAATGATCTGTTCCGCGTCCAGGTAGGCCGCCGGCCCTTTCCCGGTCAGGCCATGGGCCTCATCCGCCTTCGCGGCGTGATCGGACGATGCGTCATCCTGCGAGAAAACCGCATGGGACCGCATGCTGGACTCCGCGGCGGCGCGGGCGATGCGGATTGCGATCTCGCCACGGTTGGCGATGAGCAGGTTCTTGAGTGTCATGGCTTCACAAGTTGGTTCAATTCGTGGAAATTCCGGTCAGACGGTGCCGCTCGCCCGCAAGCCGCTGATCTGGTCCGGGGTCATCGCGAGCCACTCCTCGAGAACTTCGCCCGAATGCTGGCCCAGCATCGGCGGCGGATGGCGCAGTTGCATGGGCGATTCGCCGAACTGGACGGTGAATCCCTGCATGGGGACCGTGCCCGCCCTGGGATGCTCCATGTTGATGATCTGGTCACGGTGAGCCAGGTGAGGATGCTCGACGATGTCGGAAACCGACGCCACTTTTGCCGACGGCACGCCGATCGCGTGGAGTTTGCCCAGCAGCTCTTCCGCTGTCAGTCTCGCGGTCCAGGCGCCGACGATTTTTTCCAGTTCCCCGACGTTCTCCATTCGCGCCGTGTTATCGCGGAAGCGGGGATCGTCCGCGACTTGCGCGCAACCCATCGTGGCGGCCAGCGCGCGGAACATCGGTTCGCCGGCCGTCACAAGGTGGACCCAGGCGCCGTCCCGCGTGGGAAAAGTATTGGCGGGCGCACCATAGCGATCGCGATTACCCCGGCGTGTCATGGTACGGCCAAGCAGCATCTGCTCCGGAATCGCAGTCATCATCATCGACAGCGCGGAATCCAGCAGCGCGACATCCACCACCTGCCCGGCGCCGGTCCGGCTGCGCGCCTGCAGCGCACCCAGCGTGCCGATGGTTGCATACAGGCCCGTCGAGTAATCCACGATATAGGTGCCGGCCATGGTCGGACGGCCTTCGGGATCCCCGGTGATGTCCATGAGCCCGCTCATGGTCTGCGCGATGACATCGAAACAGGGTTTGCGCGACAGCGGCCCGCTCTGGCCGAAGCCGGAGATGCGCGTCACGATCAGGCGCGGGTTCAGCGCCTTGAGCGTGTCCGGGTCGAAGCCCATTTTTTCCAGGGTGCCCGGCACGAAATTCTCGACCAGCACGTCCGCTTTTTGCAGCAGGCCGCGCAACACTTCCTTGCCCGGCTCCGAGCGCAAGTCGAGCGTGAGGCTGCGCTTGTTGCGGTTGAAGACCATCGTGTACAGGCTCTCGCCCTCGATGAACGGCGCGAAGCTGCGGCTGTTCTCGCCGCGGCCCGGCGGTTCCACCTTGACGACGTCCGCCCCCATGTCGCCCAGCAGCATCGCGCAGTACGGCCCCGCTATGAAACGCGACAGATCCACCACACGAATGCCATCCAGCGCTCCCGCGGCGGGCAATTTCTGGCCGTCAACGGGCTTCATTGAAGGTTTTCCAAAACAACGTAAATCTCACCACGCGCCGCACGCGGCACAAGTGTTCCCTTGAGGCACGAAGGAACACGAAGAAGAGCAAAGGAAAATGAAAGTGGCAGGAATACATGATGGACGCGAGTGGTTGCACATGGGCTACCGTTGGCGCCACGATCATCGAAGGACAATAATTTGTTCTTGTTTTTCTTCGTGCCACTTCGTGACCTTCGTGCCTTCGTGGTGAGGTGTGGGTTGTATTGACCAGCCCTAAGCGTTAGGAAGCGAAGTCGCGCAACACCTTCCCGGCTTTCACCGCGTCCTTGCGGATGCCGTCCTGGTCGGCGACTTTGCTACCGTTGACCCAGACGCCATGCACCCCGATTGCCGGCGTAGTGAGTCGGGAAGCACCGGCGGGAAGATCGAACACGCGTCGCGCGCGCTGGCGCCCGACAGTCTGCGGATCGAACAGCAACAGATCGGCATGCATGCCCGGCTTGATCGAGCCGCGTTCCTTGATGCCGAAGATCTGCGCCGCTTCGGACGTAATCCTGCGGATGGCTTCCTGCAGGGACATCAGCTTGCGCTCGCGCACCCAGTAGCCCAGCAGATGCAGTCCGAACCCGGCGTCGCACAGAAAAGTCAGATGAGCGCCGGCATCCGACAGCGAGATCATGCTGTTCGGATCGAGCATCATGCGGCCGACCGCGTCGTCGTCGGAATTCAGCAACGTCGCCGTGAACAGCGTATCGAGGTTTTCTTCCAGGGCGAGGTCCAGCGCAAAATCGAACGGATGCTTGCCCGCTTGCGCAGCCAGATCCTGCACGGATCGCGCCTCCATGTGGCGGTTCTCCGGCTTCGCCGTCTGCGCCACGAACATCTGGTGCCAGTGGCCGTTGAACATGCGCCGCGCGCGCATCGCCAGTTCCTTCTTCACGTTGTCGCGCAATTCCTTGCTGGCGAGGATGCGCGGCACGTCGGCCTCCTTCGCCTCCATGACGGGCCGCCATGCAGCGAGGCCTTCGAAAACATAAGGCTCGTGCATGGTGAATTCGAAATT
>DASWEZ010000011.1:0-9067 GCA_036394495.1 Burkholderiales bacterium | reverse complement strand
GTGGCGGTGATGCAACGCTTCGAAGCGGCAAGCCGCACCGCGTACGCCGCCGACAATGCGCTTGCCGGCCACCCCGAGCCGCTGCAACGCCTCAAAATTCTCGACGTAGCGCTACGCTCGCGCAACGAGAAAGACACCCTCGGCGAACTGGGTAAGGAGCGGTTTCAGGACGCGACCCAAAGCTTGCGTCAACTACGCAGCTAGTGCGGCGTTGGAAGAGCCTCGCAACAAACGAGCATTGATGGCCGGAGCGACCGGCCTGGTCGGAGGACATGTCCTGAGGCGCCTGCTGGCGCACCCGTCGTACTCGCGGGTGGAAGTTCTCGTGCGACGGGAATTGCCGATTCGCGATCCGAAATTGATCCAGCACATCGTCGATTTTGAACACCTCGATGCTGGCCTGGCGGACGACGTGTTTTGCTGCCTCGGCACCACCATCGCAAAGGCAGGATCGCAGGAAGCATTCAGGCACGTCGACCACGATTATCCGCTGGCACTCGCCAGGCTGGGTAAGGCTGCCGGCACGCAACAATTCCTCATGGTTTCCTCACTCGGCGCCGATGCGCGATCGTCTGTTTTCTACCTCCGGGTCAAAGGCGAGACCGAGCGGGATATCGCTGCAACTGGCCTGCCGAAGGTGGTGTTCATGCGGCCGTCGTTTCTGTTCGGCGAACGCCTGGAACAGCGCACCGGGGAAAGGGCGGCAGCGTTCATCGGCCGCATGATTGCGCCGCTGCTCGTCGGGCCATTGCGCAAATATGGCCCGATCCATGCGGACGATGTGGCTGCGGCGATGCTGTACGCAGCCAATCACGACGTTCGCCCGGGCCCGATCGAATCGGACGAAATCGCAAGGGTGGCACGACAGGAGAACGCGGCAAATAAAAAGGCCGGCTGAAGCCGGCCTTTGTCTTTTTGTGAAAATCGCTTCGCGTCAGGCGACGGCACGTACCGGTTGCAAACGCGCCGGGTGGGCCGCATAGGCGTGATAGGCCGCGGCCTCCGCTTCGCCGAACTTGACGCTTGCGCCCATGTCGGTGAACACCGTCTCCAGTGCGCACAGGCTGAGCATCACGTTCTCCATCTTGCAGGAGTAACCCATCAGGCCGAAGCGCCAGATTTTACCGGCGAGGTCGCCCAGGCCCGCACCGATCTCCAGGTTGTAATCCAGCAACAGGCGGCGGCGGACTTCTTTCTCGTCTATGCCGGGCGCCACCGATACCGCATTCATCTGCGGCAGCCGATGGGCTTCTTCCACCAGAAACTTCAAACCCAGTTTCTCCAGACCGGCTTTCAGCGCCAGGTGATTGCGCTGGTGACGCGCCCAGGCGTTCTCCAGGCTTTCCTCGCGCAGCATCAGCAACGATTCGTGCAAGGCATAGAGCGAGTTGGTCGGCGCGGTGTGGTGATAAGTGCGATTCGTCGCCCCCCAGTAACCGAGCAGCAGGTTCATGTCCATGAACCAGCTATGCACCTTGTCCGCGCGGATCTTTACCCGTTCGACGACACGCTCGTTGAAGGAAATCGGCGACAGGCCGGGGGTGCAGGACAGGCATTTCTGGCTGGCGGAATAGACCGCATCGATGCCCCATTCGTCGACCAGCACCGGAGTGCCGCCCAGCGACGTGACCGCATCCATGATGGTGAGGGCACCATGCTTGCGCGCGATTTCCGCCAGGGACTTGGCATCCGAGGCCACACCCGTCGACGTTTCGGCGTGCACGAAGGCGAGCACCTTGGCATCCGGATTGGCCTTGAACGCGTCTTCGACTTTCTGCAGGCTCACCGGGGTGCCCCAGCGGTCTTCGACCACGACGGCGATGCCGCCGCAGCGCTGCACGTTCTCGATCATGCGGCCGCCGAATACGCCGTTGCGGCAGACGATGACCTTGTCGCCCGGGCTGACCATGTTGACGAAGCACATTTCCATGCCTACCGAACCGGGGCCGGAAACGGGAAAGGTCAGCGCATTGTTGGTCTGGAACGCGTAACGCAGCAGTTCCTTGAGTTCTTCCATCATCTCGACGAACACCGGGTCGAGATAGCCGATGGTGGGTTTGCCCATCGCCGAGAACACGCGCGGATGGATTTCCGACGGGCCGGGGCCCATCAGGTGGCGTTGCGGCGGGTAGAAGGAATTGATCTTTTTCTTCGGAGCGTAATCTTGGGTCGACATGGTTTTTCCTCGCAAGAGGCTTGAGGTCGGAAATACGGGCTGCGGCTGACGCAGGAAGACGCGCAGTTTACTAGACGCAAGTAGACCGGCCAAGCCAGGCTGCGCAGAAAAACAGGCAGGCAGGTTGCGGACGACAACCTCCGCTCAAGGTTCAAAGGTCGATTCAGTCTGGGTGGCCTCGCCGATCCAAATCGAGTCCAGGCGTTGGATGCAGTAAAAGCTGGCACTCACTTCCATGAATGGAACAATGAGCGTCCCGGACGTGGACTCAGTTAGCCGATTTGACCGCGGGGAACTGGATCAGGCGTGCTGAAAAGTCTTCTTCGTCGAAAGCGATATCGCCGTCCTTATAAGCCTCGGGCTGGGTCTTGAGGTTGGCGAAATCGAATTGCCGCGCGTCTAGCAGGTGGGACGGGGAAGTCCGCTGCAGGCTGGCGAACATGGTTTCCAGGCGACCGGGGAATTTCTTTTCCCACTCCTGCAGCATGCTTTTCACGACCTGGCGCTGCAGGTTGTCCTGCGAACCGCACAGGTTGCAGGGGATGATCGGAAACTGGCGCAGTTTCGCGTATTCCTCGAGATCGGGCTCCTTGCAATAGGCGAGCGGGCGAATCACGATGTGCTGGCCGTCGTCGCTGACCAGCTTGGGCGGCATCGCTTTCAGCCGGCCGCCGTGGAACAGGTTCAGGAAGAAAGTTTCGAGGATGTCGTCGCGGTGGTGGCCGAGTGCAATCTTGGTGGCGCCGATTTCCTTGGCCACGCGGTACAGCGCGCCGCGCCGCAGCCGGGAGCACAGCGAGCACATGGTCTTGCCCTCGGGGATGACGCGCTTGACCACGCTGTAGGTGTCCTGCTCGATGATGCGGAACGGCACGCCGATCGACGTCAGATAGTCCGGCAGGATGGCCGCCGGATAGCCGGGATGCTTCTGGTCGAGATTCACCGCCACGATCTCGAAGTCGATCGGTGCGTGGCTCTTCAGCGACAACAGGATATCGAGCAGCGCATAGCTGTCCTTGCCGCCGGACAGGCAGACCATGACCTTGTCGCCATCATGGATCATGTCGAAATCGCCAATGGCTTCCCCCACCTGGCGGCGCAGCCGCTTGGCGAGCTTGTTGCCTTCGTAGACCTGTTTCTGCAGTGTCGTCATTTACCTGGTACGAAAGATCTCGAAACCCACGGATTCGCAATCCGGATACACATCCAGTTTTTCACTGGACACCCGGGCCGCCAGAACGCCCGGCCGGGCCAGGCAGATCGCCAGAATCTTCTCGCAGAATGTTTCCTGCAGGTTGAAGTGGCTGCTGTCAGCGAGGCCCACGATCTCGCTACGAACGAAGTCATAGTCTACCGTTTCGTCGATGTGGTCGCGCTCGACTTTGCCGTCTGGGTCGAGGTAGAGGTCGACGTTCACGATCACGCGCTGCTTCGCCTGCTTTTCGAAGTCGTGGATGCCGATGGAGATGCGGGTCTCGAAGTTCTTCAGGAAGATGCGCCGCACCCGGCCCAGACCGGTCGCCATGGCCAGCTCCGTCGCAGTCCTCGGGGTCAGAAAGCGGGCGGTCATCGGCTGTCACCGGTTTCGAACTGGACGTCGCGCCGCGACGGCCATAGATGCTGGCCGCCATCGACCACGATCGTCGTACCGGTCAGCGCGCCGGCGTTGACCACGAAGCGGACCGCGCCGGCAATGTCTTCCACGGCCGAACTGCGTCCGAGGGGTGCCATGCGATGGGCACGCGCAAAACCGTCCGCGGTCTGCTCACCGCTCACCAGCGTGATGCCGGGCGCCACGCCACATACGCGCACTTTCGGCGCCAGGGCCATGGCGAGCACGCGGGTTGCCCCCTCGAGCCCGATCTTTGCGATGGTGTAGGACAGGAAATCCGGATTCAGATTGAATACTTTCTGATCCAGCAGATTCACGATGCAACCGGTCGCGCCTTCGGGAATCCGCGCCGCGAAGGCCTTCGCAAGCAGCAGCGGCGCCAGCAGATTTACATCCAGATGCCGCCGCCACCTTTGCGGATCGAGGCTGGCCAGGTCGTCATACTCGAACAGCGCGGCATTATTTACCAGGCAGGTCGGCGTTCCCAGCCTGCGTTCGCATTCAGCGATCAGGCCAGTGACCTGGTCCGCATCGCCGAGGTCGCATTGCACCGCCACGGCCTGCACGCCCAGCGCCGAAATCTCCGCTGCGAGCGCATCGGTTTCGGTCCGGGACCGGTGATAGTGAAGCGCGAGATGCCAGCCTTCAGCGGCCAGCCCGAGCGAAATGGCCCGGCCTATGCGTTTGCCCGCCCCGGTGACCAGGGCCACCCGCCGATCGCTCTTCGCCCGACTCATGTTTGCCCGAGTTGCGCCATACGGCGCAGCTGTTGTTGAATGGGGATTGTAGCCCAACCACTTCGCATTCCCGCCTTGCCACATTCCCCACCTGGCCACGATCTGCCGGTACCAACCGATGATGCGCGCCGCCACAGCGACCGGCTGAGCGAAACCATCCGCGATGAAATCGCAGCGGCCGGCGGCTGGATCGGTTTTGCACGCTTCATGGAACTGGCGTTGTATGCACCCGGGCTGGGCTACTACGTTGCCGGGGCAACCAAACTCGGTGGCGACGGCGATTTCGTGACCGCGCCGGAAATATCCCCGTTATTTGGCAGGACGCTGGCGCGACAGATCGCCGAGCTCATCCAACGCACCGGCGGCGAAGTGCTGGAACTGGGCGCCGGCTCCGGCACGATGGCGGCGGATGTGCTCGGCGAATTGCAAAGCATGGAGCGCCTGCCCCGGCGTTATCTGATCCTGGAAACCAGTCCGCAACTCGCACAGCGCCAGCAACGCATGCTGCGGCAACGACACCCCGCGCTGATGGACAGGATTGAATGGATCCGTGCCTTGCCGGCAGATTTCGACGGAGTCATCGTCGCCAACGAAGTGCTGGATGCGCTGCCGGTCCATCTCGTGGCCTGGCGAAAAAACGGCTTGTTCGAGCGCGGCGTGAGCTGGCAGGACGGTTTCGTCTGGTCGGAGCGCCCGCTGGAACCGGGCACGTTGCGTAGCGCCGCCGAAGCGATCGGTGCCGAAGCCGATTACGTCAGCGAAATTGCGCTGCTCACTCCGGCGCTGGTGCGCAGTTTGTCGGCCGCCTTGCGCAAAGGTGCGCTGCTGCTGGTCGACTATGGCTTCGGCCGGCGCGAGTACTACCATCCGCAACGCTCCCTCGGCACGCTGATGTGCCACTACCGGCACCGCGCGCACGTCGATGCGTTTTTTCTGCCCGGGCTGCAGGATCTGACCGCGCATGTCGATTTCACGGCCATCGCGGAAGCCGGCATCGATTCCGGACTCGATCTGCTCGGCTACACGACGCAGGCGCAATTCCTCGTCAACAGCGGCATCACGGCACTGCTGGAAGAACATTCGACGGATGCGGCAACCAGCCGATTCGCGCTCACTGCCGGCGTGCAGAAACTGCTGTCGCCGGCCGAAATGGGCGAGCTTTTCAAAGTAATCGCGCTCGGCCGCGGCATCGACGGTCCGCTGCTCGGCTTCACATCCGGCGACAAATCGCGCCTGCTATGAAAGGCTAAATCTACAACTTTTGCCACAGAGACCCTCGCGAAGCGTGGAGTACCCTTTTAGGTACACGGAGTACACAGAGGAAAGCAACGTCAGGGAAAAGGGCTTCCGCATGTATCGATCGGCGGATGTTTGTATTTTTGGGTGGACTTGCGTAAGGTTGCGCGTCGTTTTGATCTTCGGTTTTCTCTGTGTCCTCTGTGGCCAAACAGGTTCTTTAGTAAATGCACATCCATATCCTGGGCATCTGCGGCACGTTCATGGGCGGAATCGCCGTGATCGCCAGGCAGGCCGGCCACAAAGTCACCGGCTGCGACGCCAACGTCTATCCGCCGATGAGCACGCAGCTGCAGGCGCAGGGCATCGAGCTCATCGAGGGATACCATCCCAGGCAGATCGACCTGAAGCCGGACCTGTTCGTGATCGGCAATGTCGTGGCGCGCGGCAATCCGCTGATGGAAGAGATCCTGAATCGCGGCCTGGCATTCACGTCCGGGCCGCAATGGCTTTACGAGAACGTGCTGCGCGGCAAATGGGTGCTCGCCGTGGCCGGCACGCACGGCAAGACCACGACGACGTCGATGCTGGCCTGGATACTCGAGCACGCGGGCCTGAATCCCGGATTCCTGATCGGCGGCGTGCCGCTCAATTTCGGCATTTCCGCGCGCGCAACCGATTCGTCGTTCTTTGTGATCGAAGCCGACGAATACGACACTGCGTTTTTCGACAAGCGCTCCAAGTTCGTCCACTACCTTCCGCGAACTGCCATTCTGAACAATCTGGAATTCGATCACGCGGATATTTTCCCGGACCTTGCCGCGATCGAAACCCAGTTCCATCATCTCGTGCGCACGGTGCCGGGCAATGGCCTGATCATCGCAAACGCGCGCGAGCAGAGCATGCGGCGCGTGCTGGCAAGGGGCAGCTGGAGCAAGGTCGAATGGCTGGGCGTGGAAGAGGGCTGGACCGCGAAACCACGGGACGAGCATGCGTTCGACGTGTTCTTGGAAGGCGGGCCGCGCGGCACCGTGAACTGGGAACTGCTCGGCGAGCACAACCGCAGTAACGCGCTGGCAGCGCTGGCCGGCGCACGCCACGCGGGCGTGCCGGTCGCGAAGGGCATAGACGCACTGGCGGAGTTCAGAAACGTGAAGCGCCGCATGGAAGTGCGCGGTACCGTGAACGGCGTCACGGTGTATGACGATTTCGCTCATCATCCGACCGCGATCGATACCACGATTGCCGGCTTGCGCAGCAAGGTGCGCGGCGCGCGCATCCTGGCGGTGCTGGAGCCGCGTTCCAACACCATGAAGATGGGCATCATGAAAGATGCGCTGGCCGGAAGCCTGGCCGGCGCCGACCTGGTGTTCTGCTACACCAGGGACCTCGGCTGGGATGCGCAGCCGGTGCTTGCGTCGCTCGGCGCGAAATCAAAATCCTTCGACGATCCCGGCGAACTGCTCAAGGCCATCGTGGTTGAATGCCGGCCCGGTGATCACGTGCTGGTCATGAGCAACGGCGGCTTCGGCGGCATCCACGCAAAACTGCTGGAAGCGCTGGCGAAGTGAGCCATTCTCTGCAGCAAAAGACTTGAAGGGCGTTGACACAGAGGAAACCAGGAATCAAGTTGCAGTGAATCGCGGAATGCCGCGGTTTGCACAGGGCCCTACCTTTACCTGGCGCGGCAACTCGAACGCTTTCCTCTGTGCCCTCTCTTTTTTCTATGTGACCGCTGTGTCAACGCCTTTGACTTTGCGCTTCAGCTAGTCCAGAGGTTTTTGGGCACCAAGCAGTGCACCGACTTCTTCGACTCGGCGATTTCGCCGAGGCGGGAATCCATGGTCAGGCTCATCAGCGAGTAGGCATCCAGGGCCGACATCTTCTTGCGTGCGGCAATCTGCTCGATCATCGCGAACGCCGCTTCGTTCATGGCGGTCTGGAGGTCGGGCGAAGACGCGCTGGTGGCAAAGTAGTGCGGCGTTTCCCTTAGCGGCCGCACGGCGCGCCTGAGCTTCACGCCTTTCTTCGGGATCATGCAGAACACGCCCTTCATCTGGTTCACCACTTCGGCGATGCGGCAATCGAATCGCGTTGCCATCCATTCGTCGACTTTTTCAGGCGCCAGCTCCTGCGTTTCTGCGAGAAACACCCTGGTTTCGGCTTTCAGGATTTCCAATGCCTTGTTCAAGTCGAGGTCATAGCCTACGGTGAGCCAGTGCGTCTGCGTTTCGATACGCGGCCAGGCGAGCGCCTTGCGCTTGACGACTTCGATGTGCAGTCGAAGCTCGCTGAACGCGGTCTCGATCGCGGTCAGGTTGATCTCGCCATTGCCCTGTGCTGCGTGCGAGTCGCCGCTCCAGAGCAGCGCGCCCTCCACGAACACCGGCAGATAGACCGTCGTTCCCTCGATCATTTCGCGTACGTCCATGTTGCCGCCGAACGGGCCGGGCGGGACCGTGCTGTACCGGCCTGGTTCCGCCCTGGCGACGCCGATGACGCCTGGAAACGGCCGCAGGGGCACCGTGATGCCGGGAGCGAATTGGGTTGTGGCGCGCTTCAGATCGAAATAAAAGTAATGCACCTGGCCGGTGGGAAATCGATCGGGAAACTGGCCAAGGCCGAGTTCGCCAGGGAAATTCCAGTTCGCGCCATAACTCCTCGGCACGATGCGTTCGATGTGGACTTTCAGCGAATCGCCGGGCTCGGCTTCCTCGATGTAGATCGGTCCCGTGATGGTATGCGGACCGCGGCCGGGATGCTCCAGCCGCATTTTGGTCAGGGCCTCGATCGTTACGCCCGGCAAGACCTGGTTGGCCGCGGCCATCATGGTTTCCATTGCCACGCAGTCGCCGGAACGCAGCTTCAGCACCGGCGGCTGCGCGTTGTCGAACCAGCCCCATTGCGTGGTCTCCGATGTCGCGGGGAGAACATGGACATCGCCAAGCTTTGCGCCGACCGGCATATTCATACTGGATCTCGCCTCTTACTCTGACCGGACGACGTCGGTCGGTTACGATGCACTCGCGACGGCGCCGGAAATCGCCTGCACGAATCGTTTGGCTTCATCGTCACGACCCTACCGGCGTGGGCTGACATTGGCAAGTCGCGCGTCATGAAAAGTCCGCCACGGCGGCAATCTCGGCGCACGCCCCGGTTTCTTTGTGCGGCCTGCTGCCGTCGGGCACAATGCCGGTGCAACGGAAAGCTTTCATGATCGTCTATATCCACGGATTCAACAGTTCTCCAGCGTCCCACAAATCGAACCAGTTGCTCGAGAGGCTTGCCGCACTCGGCCGCGAGGAC
>DASWEZ010000010.1:0-15847 GCA_036394495.1 Burkholderiales bacterium | reverse complement strand
CGCCCAGTTATTCACCAGACCGGCCGGTCTGGATATTTGAAATTCGCAACACAAGCCGGGGCGATACAACAGCTTGATTCATCTGGGATCGCCTGAGGGTGTCTGTCAGCATATGCAATGATAATACGGACAGATACTATCGACTTGTCCTTGAGCATTGGCGCGACACTCGTCTGTGAAGCACACTCGACGGTCCGATCAGGCACGGCAGGAACGAGGCACTAGGAAAACTTAAGACAGAACGTAGGGAATTCGGCGAGCGCGCACGCGTTTCGGCGATTGAGGGCGGGCACGTTCTCAGCTAAAACAATTGTTTACTTCAACTTTTAATCCGTTGGTCGCGAGTTCAAGTCTCGCACCGCCTACCATTTGCACCAAGGGGTTAGCGCACCAGGCTGACCCTTTTGTCGGTGGAGTCGCAGATCCTGTCGAACCAGGCGAAATCGTGACTACGCGCCAGGCTTTCTTCCACGCCCCGCCAGTTGTTGGCCCGCCATACGGTAGTCGATCCCACGCAAAATCAGGGCATCAACTGATTACCCCCGTGCCGCACATTTCCTAAGCTTCCATCAGGCAAATGGGCCGGCAGGAGCGCATCCAGCGCAGACTGTTTTGATGTTTTTTACAGGAGTCGCAGCGATGAGCGACGACGCACGGGAATTGCAAGAAGACTACGCAATGGCAGGAAATACTTTGGAAAGAGTTGCGTATGGAGGCGTGCTCTTTGCAATGGTTGTCTTCGGTTTATTCAAAGACCTGCTGGGTTGAAACCCGACGCCGGATTTCTTTGTCCGGCATTGTAGTGTCGATTCCCGGGATGCTTGTCCCGGGGTCGTACCGAATGCGCGTTGCCGCGCATCGACCTCGACTATATTTCCTTGATAAATTAAATTGACGGCGAATTCTGTCGCGGCGTGATGCGGCATATGGCGATACGTTGCGTACCGCTGGCTGCGCGGCGCCAAAGATCAATGCAGAGCGATACCGACCCGCGGCGAGAATGCTTCGTCAGGAGAATTTGGACGGAACGCCGCCATTTCCGTCGAAGTCACAAGCGTTCTGCCTGCTTGCTCAAGATGATTGGCGGTCCTCGGTTTGCATCCAGTGGCTCTGCACCTGGCCAATGGCCCAATGCCCCAGAGCCGCCGTATTGAATTGCGCTGTAAATTCTTCTTCAAGCGGCGACGAGTCGTCCGCAGCACCTTGTTCCATGTCCTCCAGTTGCTGCACATACGGCTGAAGCCACGGCATCGCATCGCTCACCCGAAATCCCGCTTCCTTGATGGCCCAGTTATGGCCATCCCATCCGACCGTAATCAACACGGCTTCGCCGAGGCGGTGTCCATCGCGCGCGCGGATGCCACGCCCCGATTTGCACACCACGAAATAGCGCTTCCCGAAGGCGTCCTCAGGCGTGGGGATTTCGTTGCTTACGATAGCGGGAGCCTGGTGAGGTCCGATTGAAATCAATCGGCCGATACTGATAACGGGCATCGGGCCGGCAGTGATGGTTGCCATAGTGAAAGGTCCCTTAGAGTTCGAAGGTGTTGCAATCATGAATCCGCATAGCGAGTAATAGCAATTGGCGTACCAAGACCATCGCCATTTCACCGCGACCTCTCCAGCCCCGTAGCGAGAGGAATGAGAAGCGGGCTGCGCCATGGCGCTGACATAGCTGCACGAACCATTCGGCAAATATTACTTGTCGAATTGTAGAATCGTGCGAAACGCGGCGATCCAATCGCGTTAGGACCGCTGGATTGAGTGAGATTTTTGTAACGCGATCTCCAGGCGCGCGCATCAGGTAATCACCTGTCATTGCGCAACGGTCCTGTGATCATTCTCGATCGATCCCAATCGCAAGCTCCGGCGTTCGCTTTTACGGCAGACGCCATCACGTCGATCGCAAGCGGGAGTGAATGATGATTCTGCGAATGCGGCAACTACGAACGGTGCGAGCGACGGACGCGGGAAGTGCGACGAATTCTTCCCCCATGCATCCGACCTGGTCCTGACAACTGTCATGACGCCGGGCGCGCGTTTCGGCGCAAAACGTCCCGGACAAACGCTCACGTCCAATCCTGCGCGCAGCGCAAGAGGTTTGCCATCGGGAGATGGCGGATTTATTGGACGGTCATGCGGACAACGCAGCGCGTAACTATCGTATCAAGTCGCCGCTATTGGAATGGCGATCGATGGCTCTCATCGCGCTCATTCTTCTTCCATCAGAACGGCAAACAAAAGCAGGGCGCAATGTAACCGGGACCGATGCGGGTGCCCGCCACCGATCAAGATTGGGATGGTCGGTATCCGGCCTCTCCCTTTCCGGCATCCCATAGGCCATATCGCTCACTAGGCCATATCGCTCATTGCGCATGCACTTTTCAGCACCGTATGATTGCGTCGCATGGTGCATTCCCGTGATGGTTGAGCACCACGCTGGCCGGATCCTGTTCCGCAAACTCGATCCGGCCTCTCTTTTTCTTATTCCCTTCTTGACTCTGTTCTGCCTGTCTCTCAAGCCGGCCACGGCAAAACAAACTCCGGAACATTATTTCCGGCGTCCCAAATGACAAAAGGCCGGCGATCGCCGGCCTTTCAGGTAACTGCCCTGCAATACTTCAGTGTTTCAGCGCCTGCATGACTTTCTCGAAATTGTCGTTGCGCACCATGAAGTGGACCGGCAAAGACTGGGTCGATGCGCGCTCCACGATGCCGAGAATGACAACGCTCAGGTCCTTGTCGTTTTTCTTCTCCATCAGGTCATCGGTGAAATTGATGACATGACGCATGCCGCCGAGGCGCACGATGAATTCATGGATGCCCTCGCCCGCCTGATAGTCGAGATCCGCGTCGGACAAGGATTGGCCCAGGCGCTCCAGTACCGATGCTGCCTTGAAATCGGTCTTCAATTCGTGCTCCTTCGCGTCCGACGGACCGCCAAGCGGTGCGTGTGACGCAAATTGTATGCGACTGCCGCCGGGGGGCGGCAAACGGCCTGTAACTTCTACCCGCAGGCCGGCGCATTGATGCTACCAGACTACTATGCAGGAACCGTTCCCGGACAGGAGTGCCGTTTGTCGCCCTTCTGCGACTTGACCCTTGCCAAGTGGCTTTTGGCGCCGAGCCAGGCTTATGGCGATTCCCGGCCCCGCAGCCCGATTTTTTGCTAGAATTCGCCCCTTCGAAAAACGGGCTGTTAGCTCAGCTGGTAGAGCAGTGGACTCTTAATCCAACGGTCGCAAGTTCGAATCTTGCACGGCCCACCAAAACGCGAAGGGGACGGCATCCGCCGTCCCCTTGCTGTTTTTGCTTCAGCGCATCGTTATGCTTCAACGCGCCGCTATCCTTCAGCCCATCACAGGCTCGTCAGATATTGCGCCAGCGCGTCGATTTGTTCGTCGGTCAGGTTCTTGACGGTCGGCCCCATGACGTCGCTCACGCGGGCACCATCGCGAAAATCCTTGAGCTGCTTGACGAGGTAGGGATATTTTTGACGTGAAACGCGCGGGAATTCGTTCAGTCCCTTGAAATTCGGCTGGTGGCAGGCGACACACTGAGTCTCGGCTGCGATTTTCTTTCCCTGTTCGATAGTCGCCGGATCGGTCTTCGCGGTACTGCGCACCAGGGTCTGTCCGGAGAAATATTCGGCCAGTTCCTGCATGTCCTGATCCGACAGCACGACGACGGCCGGCGACATCATCGAGTTCTTGCGGCTCCCTTCCTTGAACGCCTTGATCTGGCGATAGAGGTATTCCCGGGTCTGGCCCGCCAGGCTGGGATAAGCGCTGGAAGTGGAATTGCCGTCGGTGCCGTGGCAGTGCGCGCAGGAATCGGATTTTGCGGCGCCGGCCGTGTGAATCGGCAGGAAGGTCGGCAGGATCAGCGCGGCCGCGCAGGCGAGCAGCTTCAGTTTCATTTCCTCACTCCGGGAATTATTGTTCTGCGGCGATTGGCGATTATAGGGCATCGGCCGTCACGGACCGATCGGCCAGCAATCCCGTCGGTGTAGACTGACCGTCGCCATCGATCGTCTCAGCAATCCCATGTCCACCACCGACAAGCAGCATGTGCTGGCGTTCTACAGCCGCCATCCGATCTCGCGCGACCAGATTCTCGCCGGCGTGCGGGCTACGCGCGGCCACCTCGACGGACTCGTACCGGAAGATCTGTTTACCTTCGACCAGGATCACTACGGCGGCCTCCCGGTCGTCGATGCGCTCGCCGAGCGCGCCCTCATCGGCGCCGGCAGCCAGGTCGCGGATTTTTGCGCAGGCCTGGCCGGTCCCGCGCGCTATCTCGCGCACAAGTACGGCGCCATAGTCACCTGCATCGAACTCAATCCGCATCGCGCGCCGGGCGCAGCCGATCTCACACGCCGGGTTGGCCTTGCGCAGCGCGTGCGCATCGTGCGCGGCGACGTCATGCGTGTGCCGGTCGCGTCGGACACCATGGATGCGGTCATCAGCCAGGAAGCGCTGTTGCACGTGCCCGACAAGCGGGCCGCTCTGTCGGAGGCTTATCGCGTGCTCAAGCCCGGCGGACGGCTGGCCTTTACCGACTGGGCGGAGCATCGCCGCCTGGAAGCAGCGGACGCCAGATCGATGTGGCGCGGGATTGCGGCGCAGTCGGTGCAGAGTTTCACGACATATCCGCAAATGTTGCGCGAAATCGGGTTCCGCAACGTCGGGGTCGAAGACCTGACCGCGGACTGGGGAAAAATTCTCGAAGAGCGTTTCGCGATGTATCGCCAGTTGCGCGAAGAAACCATGAGGCGCGGCATGCCCTCGGGCGATGACGAGTTTTATCATTCCTATGCGCGCCTGGTGGCGCTCGTGCAGGGGCGCACGCTCGGGGGAGGCCGCTTCGCCGCAGAAAAATAGGGGCGGCGAGAAATAACGGCGTCATGCCGGCGTCACGCGCCGGCAACTTTTCACCCCTGGGCTCCTGCCAGCAGCTGCATCGGCTGCGTCAATCCATTCACGGGAGCCAGCATGAAGACGAACTATCGCGCGGCAATGGCGGCCGCATTCTGCGTCGCGGTCGGCTATGCGGGGGCAGTGCAATCCGCCGGCATCACTTTCATCGGCAAGGGCAGCATCGCCGGCACGGCGCTCGACGATTCAGGCTTGAGAGGCCTGCTCGAAGACGGCGTGACGCGCGCCAACCAGATCGGCGGCCTGGGATCGGCGATCATCTACAGCGGCATCGACGATCTCTTCTATGCCACGCCGGATCGCGGCCCGGCCGATGGAACCACTTCGTACATCGACCGGCTTTACACGATCAGCATCCGCGCGAAAAAGAACGGCAGCGGCGGCTACAGCATCGACGCCGCGCTGCGCGCTGCGCGATACGCAGTTGCTGCGCCTGGAAGACCGCAAGTTCTTCACCGGTTCGGCAAAGGCCTTCGACGCGACCGGGTCCACGGACAGCCTGCGCTTCGATCCCGAAGGCGTGCGCGTTTCGCATTGCGGACGCTCGGTGTTCGTGTCCGACGAGTATGGTCCCTATCTTTACGAATTCGATATTTCCAGCGGAAAGCGACTGCGCAGCGTCAATCTGCCCAACAAACTGCTGGTCGACCTGCCTTCCGATGACCCGAATACGGAGCTTTGCAAGAACGCGTTCGGCCGCCAGTCGAATCGTAGCATGGAAGGCCTGGCCATTTCGCCGGACGGCTCCAGACTCTACGGCATGATGCAAAATGCATTGATCCAGGACGGCGGGCTGGACGGCGATCTCAAGCGCTTCGGCCTCAACAACCGCATCGTCGAGATCGATGTGGAAACCGGCGCAACGCGCGAGTTCGTCTATGTGCTGGACAAGAAGTCCTACGGCGTCAATGAAATCGACGCGTTGAACGATCACGAGTTCCTGGTGCTCGAACGCGACAGCAATGCGGGCACGGCGGCTGCCTTCAAGCGCCTGTTCAAGATCGGCATCGCGGGAGCGAGCGATGTGCGCGACGTGAAGCAATTGCCGGTCAGCGGCCAGACTGCGGGCGTTATTCCGGTCGCCAAAGCGCGTTTCCTCGATTTGCTGGATCCGGCTCACGGCCTTGTCGGGGCGACATTTCCCGAGAAGATCGAAGGTCTTGCATTCGGTCCGGACTTGCCGGACGGCCGCCGCATGCTGGTGGTGACGAACGACAACGACTTCATGGCCGCAAACGCCAACAACTTCTACTTTTTTGCAATCGAACCCTGGCTGCTGCCCAACTACCAATCGCAGCGGATTTCCTTCAACCATCGTTGCGATCGCGATGACGATCACTACCACTGAACGCGATTTTCAGCAAAAAAAGCCGGCCCGCGGGCCGGCTTTTTTTCGTCCGGCGAGTCGAACGTATAATCCCGCAGGAAAAACCAGCCAGGAGGCATCATGCGTTTGTGTACCATCAAGCGGGACGGACGGGAACAGGCCGCCGTTGTTACTTCATCGGGTATCGTTCCTGTCGCCGCGATCAACGCCCAGTTGCGCAAAACCTGGCCGGAGGATCTGCATGCATTGATCCTGCAAGGCATCGACCGGCGCATCCTGGCCGACGCCGGGCAGACGACG
Source organism: Burkholderiales bacterium (assembly GCA_036394495.1). Taxonomy (GTDB): domain Bacteria; phylum Pseudomonadota; class Gammaproteobacteria; order Burkholderiales; family JACQAP01; genus JACQAP01. The sequence goes on along the minus strand of DASWEZ010000010.1, from coordinate 9,283 downwards.
CTCAAACTCGACCCGGCCTCCGTGCGATACGGCCCCTTGTACCGGCACCCGCGCAAGATACTCGGCATCGGTCTGAATTATCGTGACCATGCCGCCGACCTGAACGCGCCCTATCCGACCGAACCGGCGTCATTCATGAAGTGCGACAACACCATCATCGGGCCCGGCGACGCAATCGAGCTGCCGCCGCAGTCCGAGCGCGTGACCGCCGAGGCCGAAATCGGAGTAGTCATCGGCCGCACCTGCCACGGGATATCGGAACAGCAGGCGCCGGATTACATCGCCGGTTATTGCCTGATCCTCGACATGACCGCGGAAGACATCCTGCAGAAAAACCCGCGCTTCCTGACGCGCTCGAAGAATTTCGACACGTTTTTCTCGTTTGGCCCGGAATTGATCACACCGGACGAAGTGGCGGACGTACTGAAGGTCAACGTGGGCACCTATAACAACGGCAAGCTGCACCGCGAGAACGTGGTCGCGAACATGGCGTTCCCGCCCTACTACCTGGTCTCCTTCCACTCGCATGTGGCGACCATGTATCCCGGCGACATCATCAGCACGGGCACCCCCGGCGCGGTCGTCATCCGCGACGGCGACCTGGCCGAATGCCGCATCGACGGCCTGGGCAGCTTGTCGAATCCGGTCCGGAAGCGCTGAGGCGCCCACTTGCGGGTAAACGAAAGCGCGGGGCGCGGCGTTGAGGGACTGCCACAATGACGCCCCGGCGCCTTATGGCGGCGATTGGCTCGCGGCCGTGGCAGAATGGCGCCGGTACCGAAAACAACTAGAACATCACAGATAAAACAGACTAGGAGGAGCAATCATGCATTTCGGAAAAATTTGTCGCGGCCTGTTCGGGCTGCTGGCGATGCTGAATCTGGGCGGCTCCGCTTTTGGCGCCGACACCCTCAAGATCGGCTTCCTGGACCCGCTGTCCGGGCCCTTCGCCAACGTCGGTGAACATGGTGCACGCGAAGCGCTTCTCGTCATCGAAGCGGTCAATGCTGCCGGCGGCGTGCTCGGCGGCACCAAGTTCGAACTTGAGACTTTCGACACCAAGAGCAGTCCCCAGGAGGCGTTGATTTCGCTGAAGCAGATGACGGACAAGGGAATCCGCTTCTTCTTCATGGGTAATGGCTCCAATGTGGCCATTGCCCTTTCAGATGCCGTAAGCAAACACAACGCACGCAACCCCGACCAGACGATCCTGTTCCTTAACTATGGCGCGGTCGACCCCAGCCTGACCAACGACAAGTGCAGCTTCTGGCATTTCCGTTTCGACGCGGACACGGACATGAAGATGCAGGCTCTGACCAACTATATCGCAGGGCAGAAGCAGATCAAAAAGGTCTATCTGATCAATCAGGATTACGCCTTCGGCCAGGGCGTATCCAGAGCCGCCAAGGCGATGCTGGCGCAGAAGCGACCCGACGTCGAAATCGTCGGCGATGATCTGCACCCGGTGGGCAAGGTAAAGGACTTCGCGCCCTATGTGTCGAAGGTCAAGGCTTCCGGTGCGGACAGCATCATCACCGGCAACTGGGGAGTCGACTTGTCGTTGCTGGTCAAGGCGGCAAAGGAGTCCGGCCTGAAGGCGGATCTGTTTACGTACTATTCCGGCATCGTCGGCGGCCCGACTGCCATCGGCCAGGCTGGCGAGGACATTCGCCAGGTCAGCATGTGGCACACCAACTATGGCGGCAAGGACTCGGATGCACTGACCGAGGCCTACCGCAAACGGTTCCCCGACGTGAAAGACGACTTCTTCTTCCTTTCGTTGAAGAACGGCGTAGAGATGCTGGCCAAGGCGATGAATCAGGCCAAATCAACCGATCCGGCCAAAGTCGCAAAGGCGCTCGAAGGCATGAAGTACCAGGGCATCACCGGCGAAGTCGAAATGCGCGCCGACAACCATGAGTTGGTCCAGCCGCTGTTCATTTCCAGCTTTGTGAAGTCCGGCGGCAAGGGTGTCAAGTACGACGTCGAACGCACCGGGATGGGATTCAAAACCGAAGGCCGAATCGAGGGGAAAGACACTGCATTGCCGACCACCTGCAAGATGGAACGGCCGTGACAGCGTCGTAGCACGAACAAAAAGGCCGCGGAAACGCGGCCTTTTTTTCGTGACGTCACATGCGCTTTGCCGGCGGCGGGAAAGTGTAGTGCACACGATTCTTCCGGGCTGGGCGAGGCTGGACCAATTCTTCGCTTGCCGCGGCGCTTCTGGCCGCATCTGCCCTGGAACTCGCTTCACTCCCGGGTTTGATAGTCGTATTGGCGGCGGACTTCGGTTCCGCGGTCATTGCCTGGCCCGACAGGGCGATGCTGCTCAACAACAGGAGGTGCTGTGTCCGCATGGCGTTCTCCCTCAGGTGACTGCCTGCGCTTTTGCAACTCGCGTGCCATCGCCGAAACAGACGAAAAACAGCCGGTTAGCAAAAACAGCCGGCTGCTGCGGTCGTCCGCCAGCGACAGGCTTTGTCCGTTCGCGTCGATAGCCCGAAAAAACCGGGATTAAACGTGTTGTCGTGCAACGACAAGGCCAGCGGGAGAGGGCCGCCCTTCTCCGCCCGCGGGGGAGGGACCGCGGACGGAGGGGCGGTATTGCTAAAGCGTGCCGGTAACGACCAGCTTGAAGGCGAAAAACAACCCGAGCGCCAGACAGCCGTAGACCAGGATATCGCCACGTTTTCCGAACATCGTTGCATTGTCGAAATAGCGCTTGGCCCCGGCAGCGACAGCCAGGGCGGCAAGCAGCGCCGCGATCGCCATCGCCGGATGCCCGGCCCAGAAACTTCCGAGTATGGATTCGATCCATCCGCCGCTGCGCAGCGCCTTGTAAATGAGTCCGCCGAAGCCCAGCAGCAACAGGGAAAACAGCAGGAGATGAAACAGGGTCTGGATCCCTTCCTGCAGGATATGCAGGACGCCTCTGGCTGGGCGGTCGGTCAGGTTGTTGAACGGATCGAACATCATGGCTCACCTCGCGAAGATAATCTTCACGGGGTACTACTGCAACGCCTGTGCCAACGACGACTTTCCGCGGGTGGTCAATCAGTTAGCAAAGGTCATGCGGGAAGCCACGCTACGGATGGCCGTTTTGGCGGGAATTCCGTCGCTGTCCGGCGACCTGCTGCCGGAAAACATACAAAAACCGGCACCCGAAGGAAGAACGCGGGACGACCCGGTTTAATTTTCCGAGGTCCCGCAACGCAGGAAGAGACACTCACGCTGGCAGTCCTGCGCAAAACCACATTCGAACAGGCCGACCCTGGCGGCACCGGACTCGTCGACACCGCATTCGTCTCCGGCCGGCATCTGATTGAGTTTGGGCCGCCACTCGCAGATGTGGCAGCCGGCGGTCAGGCCCGGCAATTCGAGCGATTCGCTGCGCGAGGCGGGGACCTTCGACATCTCTCCTGCCGCCGCCGGCCCGGCGACAGCCAGCAGCACCATGCAGGCGGCGAGGAATTGCGACATTTCAGCGTGTGCTCCGCTACGAACGCTACCCAGCCATTATAGTCGCCCGCCCGGCGGCGAGAGGAGGGTGCGGCGGTGCCTGCGCTCTGCGAGGAATCCCGCAAGCAGGACACCCGCGATCACGACCAGATAGGCCGAGGCCTTGAGCAGGTCGCGCTCGCGCAGGTGCGGCAGCAGCAGGGGTTCGTGCAGCATCATCTGTGCTGCAGTCCAGGCGAGCACACCGGCGCCGAGGTAGACGATGACCGGAAAGCGGTCGACCCATTTCAGGATCAAGGTGCTGCCCCATACCACGATGGGGATGCTGATCAGCAATCCCAGCACGACCAGCAGGAAGCTGCCCTTCGCGGCCCCGGCGACCGCCAGTACGTTGTCCAGGCCCATCAGCGCGTCGGCGATCACGATGGTTTTCATCGCGCTCCAGAAATTGTCGATCGGCCTGTCGTGAATGGCGTCTTCGTGCGGTTTGGGCACCAGCAGCTTGTAGGCGATCCAGACCAGCGCCAGGCCGCCGAGGAAGCGCAGGCCGGGCACCATCAGCAACCACACCACGACAAGCGTCATGGCGGCGCGCACAACGATCGCGCCCACGGTTCCCCAGATGATCGCCTTCTTCTGCAAGGCCGCGGGCAGGGAACGCGCCGCGAGCGCGATCACGATGGCGTTGTCACCCGCGAGCACGAGGTCGATGACGACGATGGCGAGCAGCGCGGAGAGAAACTCCACGGAAAAAATATCCATTGATTTCATCCACCGCCCCGTACGGGTGGAAAAGCCAGGCCGGAAAGTCGGGGCGAAAAAAAACCTTTACCGGCTGGTAAAGGTCTCGCGACAGCTTGCGCTGCCAACGGCGCCGGGGCATGTCGCCCGTGCTGACGGCCACCGTCGTAAAGCTACTCCCCTTTAGATCGCAGGCGAATTTTGCCGGAATCCGCGCCTGCGCGTCAACCTTTCAGCCGCCAGATGCGGATGACTTCGGGCACTCGTCGCAGGCTGCGCATGACGCGCGCGAGATGCTGGCGGTCATGCACCTGCAATGTGAAGTGGATGATGGTGTAGGCGCTGGAATCGCCCTGCTCGAGGCTGACGTTGTCGATATTCGATTCGGTCTCGCTGATCATCGCCGCGACTTTGGCCAGCACGCCGCGATGGTTCGACACCACCATCTTGATGTTGACCGAGAACAGTTTCTTGGTGTCGGGCGCCCATTCCACGTTCAGCCATTTTTCCGGGTCGCCGCGCGTCTTGCGCGCCACCGGACAGTCATGCGTATGCACGACCAGGCCGTGGCCTTTTTTCAGGAAACCGATGATCGGATCGCCCGGAATCGGATGGCAGCATTTGGCAAATTGCAGCGCCATGCCTTCGGAGCCGCGAATGATCAGGCTGCCGGGCAGTTTTTCACCCTTGCTGCCTTTCGGTTCGGCGATCGACAGCAATTCACGCGCGATCATGATCGCCAGCTGCTTGCCGAGCCCGATGTCGGCCAGCACTTCCTGGCGCGACTTGGCGCTGTTCTCCTTGAGCAGCTTGTCCCATTGTGCCTCGTCGACCTTGTCCGGGTCGGCCTTCAGCGCCGTGAGTGCCTGGTTCAGCAGGCGCTCACCCAGCTGCGAGGATTCCTCGTACTGCATGGTCTTGAGGAAGTGGCGGATATGCGAGCGCGCCTTGCCGCTGACCACATAGCTCAACCAGGCCGGATTCGGCTTGGCGTGTGCAGCGGTGATGATCTCCACGCGGTCGCCGTTCCTCAACTCCGAACGCAAGGGCACCAGTTCGTGATTGACCTTGGCGGCCACGCAACGGTTGCCGATGTCGGTGTGCACCGCATAGGCAAAGTCGACGCAGGTCGAGCCGTGCGGCAACGAAAGGATCTTGCCCTTGGGCGTGAATACGTACACCTCGTCCGGGAACAGGTCGACTTTCAGGTGCTCGAGAAACTCGATCGAGTCGCCGGATTCGGACTGCATTTCCAGCAGGCTTTGCAGCCACTGGTGCGTCTTCATGTGCAGATCATTGATCTGGGCGTCGTTCTCCTTGTAAAGCCAGTGCGAGGCGACGCCGGCCTCCGCGATCTTGTGCATCACGAGCGTGCGGATCTGCACTTCGATCGGCGTGCCGAACGGCCCGAACAGCGTGGTGTGCAACGACTGGTAGCCGTTGGCCTTCGGTATGGCGATGTAGTCCTTGAACTTGCCGGGGATGGGTTTGTACAACTGGTGCAGTGCGCCGAGCCCCAGGTAACACGCAGCCGTGTCCTTGACGATCACGCGAAAGCCGTAGATGTCGAACACCTCGGCGAACGACAGGTTCTTTTCATGCATCTTGTTATAGATGCTGTAGAGATTCTTCTCGCGTCCGCTCACCGTGGCTTCGAGGTGGTTGTCGGCGAGCTTGTGCTTGATCGCATCGAGGATCTTGTCCACCACCTCGCGCCGGTTGCCGCGTGCGCGCAGCAGCGCCTTGGACAGCACGTTGAAACGATTCGGATAGAGATGGCGGAACGCGAGTTCCTGCAATTCCTGGTAGAGCTCGTTCAGCCCCAGCCGGTGGGCGATCGGCGCATAGATCTCGAGCGTTTCGCGCGCGATGCGCGCGCGCTTCTTCGGGTGCATGACCGTCAGCGTGCGCATGTTGTGCAGCCGGTCGGCGAGCTTGATCAGGATCACGCGCACGTCGCGCGCCATCGCCAGCAGCATCTTGCGGAAGTTCTCCGCCTGGGCTTCTTCCTGGGTCTGGAATTCGATACGGTCGAGCTTGGAGACGCCGTCGACGAGGTCGGCGACGTGCTTGCCGAATTTCTCGCTGATCTCGCCCTTGGTGACTGCGGTGTCCTCCATCACGTCATGCAGCAGCGCGGCGGTCAGGGCCTGGGCGTCGAGATGCCATTGCGCGAGGATCTGGGCGACGGCGATCGGATGGGAGATATAGGGATCGCCGGACTTGCGGAACTGGCCTTCATGCGCGGTTTCGCTGAACTGATACGCGCTTTGCAGCTGAACGATGTCCTCCGGCTTGAGGTAGCCGGCTGCGTTCTTGAACAGAAGCTCGGCTTCGGACATGGGGGCTTCAGCCGCGGCTGGTGGACTGACTGCGTTCACCGGCAGGTACAGAGGGTTTGGCTGAGCCTCCTGCGGTCGTCGTGACGGCGTGGCCGTCAGACCTTGGTCTTGAGGATTTCCGCCCCGACTTTCTGGGACGCGATTTCGCGCAATGCGATAACGGTGGGTTTGTCCTTGTTGGTATCCACCAGCGGAGATGCGCCGGTAGCCAGCTGTCGCGCGCGGTAAGTCGCAGCGAGCGTGAGCTCGAAGCGATTCGGGATGTGTTTCAGGCAATCTTCTACGGTTATGCGCGCCATATGCAGCTCATTTCAGACTGTTGATTAAATCGCTGTGGCGGGAAACCTGTGCGGCGGTCCGCAACCGGGTCGCCCGCACGATACTCACCAAGTCTTCGACGGCATCATCGAAGTTGTTGTTGATCATAACATAGTCGAATTCGGCCAGATGGGCGATCTCGCCGCGCGCGGCCTGCAGGCGGCGCTCGATGACGGCCTCGCTGTCCTGTCCGCGGTCGATCAGCCGCCGCCGCAGCGTATCGGGCGAGGGCGGGAGAATGAAAATGCCGATCGCCTCCGCAATCAGTCTGCGGACCTGCTGCGCGCCCTGCCAGTCGATTTCCAGCACGATATCGACATCGCGAGCCAGTTGCTCGTCGATCCAGGCCTGCGACGTGCCGTACAGGTTACCGTGCACTTCGGCGCTTTCCAGGAATTCGCCGCGTCCGATCATGGCCTCGAACACCGGCCTCGACACGAAGTGGTAGTCGCGGCCCTCCTGCTCGCCCGGTCGCGGCGCGCGCGTGGTATGCGACACCGACAGCCGTGCTCTGCGGTCGCGCCTGAGCAGTTCGGCGACCAGCGAGGTCTTGCCGGCGCCTGACGGTGCGCAGATGATGAATACGTTACCTTTCATCGAATCCGTGGGTGGCCATGTCGGGTTTGCGGTTCGCCATTGCCGCTATTCGATATTCTGGATCTGTTCGCGCATCTGCTCGATCAGCACCTTGAGGTCCATCGAGGTCTGGGTGAACTCCATGTCGACCGACTTCGAGCCCAGCGTATTGGCTTCGCGGTTCAGTTCCTGCATCAGGAAGTCGAGGCGCTTGCCGGCGGCACCGCCCTTGTCGAGGATGCGGCGGATTTCGCCGAAATGGGCGGTGAGCCGCGACAATTCCTCGTCGACATCGATCTTGGAGGCGAACAGCACCAGTTCCTGCTTGAGGCGTTCGTCGTCCAGGCTGACCATGGCGTCCTTCAGCCGGGCCGTCAGCCTTTCCCTGTAGCTGTTCACCAGTTGCGGCATGCGCGGCGCCAGCTTGCCCACCAGCGCCTCCATGGACGCGATGCGCTCGAGCAGCAGATTCTTGAGCTTTTCGCCTTCGCGCCCGCGTGTTGCGGTCAGGTCATCGAGCGCGCGGTCAAGCAGCCGGCCGCAGGCTTCCTGTAGTTCGTCAGGCGCCAGATTGTCGTTGCCGAGCATGCCCGGCCAGCGCAGCACGTCGGCCACCGATAGTGACTGACCTTCGGGCAGCGCGGTCTTCACACGGGCGTTCAGTTGTGCGAGCTGGCCGAGCAGCCCGCCGTCCAACTCGAGGTTCGACTGGGAAGCGGCCGACTTGGCTATGGCGATGCGCACTTCGACCTTGCCGCGTCCGATGCGGGACGTGGCCTTCTCGCGCAGCCCCGATTCGAGCGGGCGCAACTCGTCCGGGATGCGGAACTGGATGTCGAGATATCGATGATTCACCGAACGCAGTTCGAGATTGAGCGCGCCGAACGGAAGTTCGGCTGCTGCAACTGCATATCCCGTCATGCTATAAATCATTGGCGGCCCGATGCTTTACAAGGGCGATGGAGTTCACCAAAATTGGCGAGCCGAAAAGATAGCACACAAATCAGGGCGTTTTTCCGATTCGCGCGGCCGCTTTGCGTCCCTGGTCGCGCGCCCCGAGTCCTGCCCAATCCGATGTCATCCTGAAACGAAAGAACAGCCATGCGACCGAGCGGACGTGCCACCGATCAATTGAGAAAGCTCAACATCACCCGCGCCTACACGCGCCATGCGGAAGGCTCGGTTCTGATCGAGTGCGGCGACACCAAGGTCATCTGCACCGCGAGCGTCGAGGACAAGGTGCCGCCGTTCCTGAAAGGTAAGGGACAAGGCTGGCTGACCGCCGAGTACGGCATGCTGCCACGCTCCACCAATACGCGTTCCGACCGCGAAGCGGCGCGCGGCAAGCAATCCGGTCGCACGCAGGAAATCCAGCGCCTGATCGGCCGCAGCCTGCGGGCGGTGACCGACCTGAAGGCGCTGGGCGAGCGCACCATCCAGATCGACTGCGATGTCATCCAGGCCGATGGCGGCACGCGCACCGCGAGCATCACGGGCGCTTTCGTCGCATTGCATGATGCCGTAACCTCCCTGAAGAACAGGCAGGCCATCGTGAGCTCGCCGATCCGCGATTTCGTCGCCGCGATTTCGGTTGGCATCTTTCAGGGTACGCCGGTGCTGGACCTCGACTACCCCGAGGATTCGAACAGCGATACCGACATGAATGTGGTCATGACCGGCGGCGGCGCGCTGGTGGAGGTGCAGGGCACGGCGGAAGGCGAACCGTTTTCGCGGCAGGAGATGAATGCGATGCTCGATCTCGCCGAACGCGGCATCGGACAACTGGTGGCCGCGCAGAAGGCTGCGCTTGGAAACGGCGTCTAGTCGCGCGCGGGAGAAAGCCG
>DASWEZ010000009.1:0-4594 GCA_036394495.1 Burkholderiales bacterium | reverse complement strand
CTCACGCGGGCACCATGAAATAATCCGGCGCCGAGATCGCGGCCCATCATGTCCGAGCCCAGGCGAAACTGCGCATCGGCGCCCGGCCACAGAAAAGGCTGGGCGACGAGGTCCCATGGATTCCCCGGATAGAGCGCCGGCGCGGCAAGCGCCATGACCAACACGAGCATGAGAAGTGCGAATCCGCCCACCGCGGGCCAGTTGCGCGCGAAGCGTCGCAGGAATTCCTTGAGTCCAACCATCATGTAACCTCGATGCGGGGATCGAGGCGCGCGTAAAGGAGGTCGATCAGAAGATTGACCAGGACGACGAGCGCAGACGACAGCAACAGGATGCCGAGCAACAGATTGTAGTCACGCTGGAACACCGATTCGAAGGCCAGCCGCCCCAGTCCCGGCCAGCCGAAAACGGTCTCGACCAATACGGAGCCGCCCAGCAGCGAACCGACTTGCAGGCCGAGCATCGTGATCATCGGCAACAGCGCATTGCGCAGGACGTGGCGATACGCGATACCCCCTTCGCCGACACCCTTCGCGCGCGCGACGGTCACATAGTCCAGGCCGTAAACTTCCAGCATGGAAGCGCGCATCAGCCGCGTGTAGAGCGCCATGAAGAACAGTGCGAGGGTCACGGCGGGCAACACAAGATGCCGCGTAACATCCCACAAACGCGCGGCACCCGAAAGATCAGCGCCGATCGTTTCCATGCCGCTCGAAGGCAGCCATCCGAGCTTGACCGAGAAAAGCAGAATGAGCATCAGGCCGATCCAGAAAATCGGCGTGGCATAGGCCAGCAACGCCACTATGGAAATGATGCGATCCGGCGCTTTGTTGAGATTGCGTGCCGCGGTCACGCCGAGGACTATCCCGGATGCAAAAGCCAGCACGATGGCACAGACCATGAGAAGCAGCGTGGCCGGCAGGCGGGCGAGGATCAGGTCGACGACCGGCATGTTGTGGCGGAACGAGAATCCGAGATTCAGCGTCGCGACATTCCAGAGAAATTTTCCGAGCTGGACGTGCAGCGGCTGATCGAGCCCGAATTTGGCCTTAAGCTGCGCGACGTATTCCGGCGTAGCGCCGCCCGCTTCGCCGGCGAGCACATCGACCGCGTCGCCGGGCGCCATGTGCAACAGAAAAAAATTGAAAATGGCGATGCCCAGGATGATGGGTATCGCCTGGCCGAGCCTCCGCAACAGGAAGCGAAGCGCGGGTGGCATCACCAGGCCGGACGTGGTGTGCGTCCGTGCAGCGGGATCATTTTTTTATCCACGTTTCGGCGAATGACGCATAGACGCCATCGCTCGTGGTGGTGTGATCCATTAGGTTCTTCGCCGCGAGGGTGAAGAACTGCATCTCGAACACATCCAGGACCGGCAGGTCCTCCTGGGCCAGCACCTGTAACTTGTGGATCAGCCCGATGCGTTTCGCGGGGTCGTGCTCGACCTGGATCTGTTCGATGAGGTCGTCCATTTCCCGGTTGATGTAACCGGAGGAATTGGAGAAGGGCACGCCCTTCTTGATGTTCTGGGACCAGTAGATGCGCTGGACGCCGAGCGTCGGGTCAGGCAATGCATAGAAAAAATTGCTGCTCATGTCGAAATTATTGTCCGTGTAGACGCGGCGCAGGAAAGCGCCGATGTCCTGGCTGCGAATCTCGACATCGATGCCGACCTTTCCCAGCGACTGCTTGATGAATTCCGCCGTGCGCTGATAGTCGGACCCGTACGGCAGGAAGTCATGCGTGATCTTGAAACGCATGCCGCCGCCAGCACGTTTGAAGCCGGCCTCGTCCAGAAGCTGCTCGGCGCGTTTGGGATCGAAGGGATACTTCGTCACCTTGTCGGTGTACCAGCGTTTAAGCACGGAGGGGACGGGGCCCGTGGACGGCTTGCCGAATCCGAACCATACGTTCTTAACGAGTGCGTCGCGGTCGATCGCGTGCGCGATTGCCTGGCGCACTTTCTTTTCCCGCAGAAAGGGATTCCTCAGATTGAACTCGAGCAGGAAAACCGGGGCGAAGAACTCGTAGCCGTGGGTTTCCGCTTTCAGATTTCCGCCGGCAGTCAGCCTTTGCACGTCGTTGAGCGGCACCGAACTGAATCCCGCGAGTTGCACTTCGCCGGTTTCGAAGGCCGCCGCACGCGCTGCAGCATCGGGAATGATGCGAAACACGATCTTGTCCAGATTCGGCTTGCCCTTGTCCCAGTAATCGGGATTTTTTTCCAGAATGATGTAGTTGCCTTTCTGCCATTCCTTGAAACGAAACGGACCGGTGCCGATCGGGGCGCTGTTGCGCGGGTTACCCTGGATGTCGGTGCCGTCGTATAGATGCTTGGGCAGCACCTGGCTTTCGTAGCCCGAGAATGCCGACATCATCGCCGGCGACGGCTCGCTCATCCGGATGATTACCGTATAGGGATCGGGCGTATCCACCGCGGTGACTTTGGCATATGTCGAGCGTCCGCGGGGATGCAGTTCTTTCCACACTTTGAGCAGCGAGAACTGGACGTCGGCCGCTGTGAAGTCCTTGCCGTCGTGCCATTTCACGCCCTTGCGCAGCTTGAACGTCAGTGTCTTGCCGTCCTTGCTCAGAACCCAGGACAGGGCAAGCGACGGCTTCGGATTCATCTCGAAGTCGTAGGTCACCAGGCCTTCCAGCATTTTGGTGGACACGACGCCGATCGGCGCTGCGGAATTGGTCGCCGAAACCAGCACCGGCGGCTCCGGCTGCACGATCATGCTGAGCGTTCCGCCATTCTGCGGCTGTTGTGCGCCTGCGGATGAAATGGAACCGAAAAGCAGCGCAGTGAATACTGTCGCAACCAGGACTTGCGCTCGAAGCGTTGATGGTGATCGCATTGGCCAGATCTCCCCCGGAGTCAATTGTCGTGAAGTTTACAAGAAGCGGCCCTGAATTCGGGCACCTGCACAAGACTGGGCGGCACGCCCCACGACTGTGCGCGATCGTAGGGGAAGCCGGCCACGTTCCTGCGCGGACTAGCCGTCGGACAACCCTGCTTTGGCTGCCGGCCAATCATGGGCGATGATCGGCCCCAACGAACCTGGCCCTCGCCTGACCAAATGCACTTGCACGCGTCCACGCGGAAGACAGGTCGCGGCCAATCGATGTGATCTGCGATCCATCGACTCCCTTCATATTTGCATGTATGAATTTGTGCGACCCGAAAGGTGCCGGCGGATTTCGCATCGGACATCCCGGACCGATCGTCGGGGCTTCGGCGCGAATTTCGGTATCGGATTCTAATTTCTGTCGTACTCGTATTGAAGAGAATCCCGTCCACCGAACGACGTCCTTTTGTTCTCAACCCGCGACGCAATCTCGCGTGTCTTAACTCGGCGGCTTCAGTGTTCGCGTCGAATCTCCAGTCGGTGAAGAGAAAGCAATTTTCTCCCAATCGACAGCAATCCCGTCCCCAGCGAAACTTGAACTTTGCGAGATCCGTCGCATTCCAATGTGTGCGCGTGTGATGTGCCGACATGTCGGGACGCAGTACGGAAGTGCGCTGCGTTGAGGAAAACATCGATCGGCGATCTCGCGAGTTCCACAATTTTATTAACATCTGAAGGAGTAACAAATGAACAAAAGCCTCACCCTGGTCACAGCGATGTCGGCACTGGTCCTTTCCGCGCCCGTGCTGCACGCTGCTTCCGGCGACAATATCGCGCGACTGAAAGTGATCAATATCGACCCCGATGTCGGCAGCAATGGCGCCGGCCTGGATGTCGACGACAAGACCACCGCCGAAATCGGCATCACGCATTTCCTCACCTCGAACTGGGCGCTGGACCTGGGAGTGAGTTTCGCGAAACTGGACGTCAAGCTGAATGGAAATGACTCCGGCTCGACAAAGATATTGCCGATCAACTTGCTCGCGCAGTATCACTTCATGCCGGAAGGAACATGGCGTCCCTACGTCGGCGCCGGGGTGAACTACACGCATTTCTCCGACGTCAACATCCAGGGCGGTTCGGTGAACCTGGAGAAGGACCGTTTCGGACCGGTGATTCAGGCCGGACTGGACGTGCCGATCAGCGAATCCTGGTCGGTGAATGCAGACGTAAAAAAAATCTGGCTGAGCACCGATGTGTCGGGTGCGGCGAGCGGGAGCGTGGACCTCGACCCGTGGATCTTTGGCGTGGGCATCGGTTACAAGTTCTGATTGGCTGTTTGTCTCTGGAAAAAAGCCCGCTTCGTTTGAGGCGGGCTTTTTATTTGCGAAGAAAAAATCTTTCGTCGGGCCTGCGGCGGGGATCTAAAACGAGCGGTGCCCGTGGTGGTTTCCGCGTCTGACTAACTCCTAGAGCGGGCGGTGACCTACCTCCTAGAGCGGGCGGTGACCGTGTTAGTTTCGGCCGCTACGCTTAACCTGGGGCGGGCCCCAGGTTAGCCTGCACTGAAACACGCCTTGTAAGGGGGTTGCCAATGTGGCGCTCGGGCAGGGCAGCGCCTGATCAGAGGAAGTCGGAAGGCGTGTTTTCGTTCCGAGCGTAGGTCACCGATCGGGCCGCCCAAATAAAAAAGCCCACCCCGGTTCGGGATGGGCTTTTTCATTTGGGGCGCCTGGCGGTGA
>DASWEZ010000008.1:0-2224 GCA_036394495.1 Burkholderiales bacterium | reverse complement strand
AGCTGCTTGAAGTAGTTGTAGAGCGGCTTGTCCTTGTTCGACAGCACCGCCAGTGGCGAATCGTTGCCCATCGAGCCGACCGCTTCCTCGCCCTGCTGCGCCATGGGGCTGAGGATGAACTTCACGTCCTCCTGGGTATAGCCGAATGCCTGCTGGCGATCCAGCAAGTGCACTTTGCTCTGTTCGCCGATTTTCGTCGGCGCCGGAAGATCGTCGAGCTTGATGCGGATGCGCTCGATCCACGCGCGGTAGGGCTTGGTGTTGGCGAGGGTATCCTTGAGTTCCTTGTCATCGATGATGCGGCCGGCCTCAAGGTCGATCAGGAACATCTTGCCGGGCTGCAGCCGCCATTTCTTGACGATCTTCTCTTCGGCGATCGGCAGCACGCCGGTTTCCGAAGCCATGACGACCATGTCGTCGTTGGTCACCAGGTAACGGGCGGGGCGCAGCCCGTTACGGTCCAGCGTTGCGCCGATCTGGCGGCCGTCGGAAAACGCCACGGCGGCAGGCCCGTCCCACGGCTCCATCATCGCCGCATGATATTCGTAGAAGGCGCGCCGGTGCGGGTCCATCAACGTATGCTTTTCCCAGGCTTCGGGAATCAGCATCATCATGGCGTGCGCCAGCGAATAACCGCTCATGGTCAGCAGTTCGAGCGCATTGTCGAACGACGCGGAGTCGGACTGCCCGTCGTAAATCAGCGGCCAGACCTTGTCGAGGTCCTTGCCCAGGATCGGGCTGAAGATCGCGCCCTGGCGGGCACGGATCCAGTTGACGTTTCCGCGCAAGGTATTGATCTCGCCGTTGTGCGCGATCATGCGGAACGGATGCGCCAGATCCCAGGTCGGAAAGGTGTTGGTCGAGAAACGCTGGTGCACCAGCGCCAGCGCCGACGTGACCCTGGGATCGGAAAGATCCTTGTAGTAGCTGCCGACCTGGCCGGCCAGCAACATGCCTTTGTAAACCAGGGTGCGCGCCGACATCGACGGCACATAGAATTCCTTGCTGTGCTCCAGCTTGAGCGCCTGGATGGCGTGCCCGGAAACCTTGCGGATGATGTAGAGCTTGCGCTCCAGCGCGTCGGTCACGGTGACCCCGGCGCCGCGGCCGATGAAAACCTGGCGAATCACCGGCTCGATCTTTTTTACGGACTCGCCCAGACCCGCATTGTCGCGGGGCACGTCGCGCCAGCCGAGCAGCACCTGGCCCTCGTCCTTGATCGCGCGTTCGATTTCATACTCGCATGCCAGCCGCGAGGCCGGTTCCTGCGGCAGGAAGATCATGCCCACGCCGTACTCGCCGTGCGGCGGCAGCTTGATGCCCCGGCCAGCCATTTCCTCGCGAAAGAACTGGTCGGGGATCTGGATCAGAATCCCGGCTCCGTCGCCGGCCAGCGGATCCGCGCCGACCGCCCCGCGATGGGTAAGATTCTTGAGGATAAGCAGGCCCTGCTCGATGATCGAATGGCTGCGGACACCCTTGATGTTCGCAACGAACCCCACGCCACAGGCATCATGTTCGTTGGCCGGATTGTAGAGGCCTTGCTTCGCGGGTAAATTCGGATGAGCCATGTCGTCTTGTCTCTGAGCCGTATCGGTAGTGGGTGCCTGCCCCATGAATCGCCGGGACTGTCGAAAAATGGGGGGAGTAATGAATGGTACCGCGATTGCCCGCGCCCTTTCAATAAAGGGCGGCCACCAAAATGCCAGTCCGCCCTGCCAAGATGGGACCGGTTTACGGCAATGCAAACACCCGATGCAGGCTTGCGCAGCCTGCTTTCCGTCCAGGTGTCCGGCTATTCGACGGGCCGGTCCCCGGGGAAATCAGGTTTCTTCTATGGTAAACAGTCGACGGTGCTCGCGTATGGCATAGCGGTCCGTCATCCCGGCGACATAGTCGGCAATCGCCCTTGGCAGGTCTGTTTCAGCGCGAGCCTGGAATTCCGGCGGCAGCAGGCCGGCATCGCCCAGAAAAGCCCGGAACAGGTCGGTGACGATGCGTTTGGCCTTGTTGCTCATGCGCGCCACCCTGTAGTGCTGGTACAGGTGCTTGTGCAGGAATTTCTTGAGCTCCTGCTGTTCCTGCTGGATTTCCGAGCTGAATGCGATGAGCGGCGGTGCATTGCGCACGTCATCGATCCGGCCGGGATGATGTCGTGCGATCAGCCCCCTGCTGCGTTCGGTGAGATCGGAAACCAGCGTGTTGATCATGCGCCTGACCGTTT
>DASWEZ010000007.1:0-14646 GCA_036394495.1 Burkholderiales bacterium | reverse complement strand
GCCTGGATCAGCCGCACCTCCAGTTCAACCTCGACAGCCGAAATTCCCGGTAGCTGCCGCAGAATCAAGTCGGCTGCCGGCGGCAACCGGTTCAACTCGCTCACACGATCGCCGAAGCGGCCATCCGTATACGATAAGCGGTAGTCGGCGCCGTTCAACAGCAGTTGCGGCGTATAGACCATGCTGGCGCGGTTGCGTTGCGCCTGCATACGCTGCCGGGCGCTGAATTGCGCTTTTGCCATGCGGTCCGGCCAGCCCAGTTGGTCCCAGTAGTCGACGTGGAAGGCCAGCGGGATCACGCGATCGGATGTGAACCCTTTGCCGGGCAGGGCGCTTACCCAGCGATCGGCAGGCGGACAGCTGTTGCAGCCTTCGGAGGTATAGAGCTCGAGCAAGGTGACGCGGGCGGCCAGGCTGTGCGTTTCGCATGATTCGCTGGCGGCAAAGACCCGCAGCGAGGCCAATACGAGGGCACACACCGGCAGAAATCGTACCTTGGTGGCCGCTTGCGGTGCAGTAAATGGTTTCATGGCTTGACGCTCCTCAAAGACTCCTTGCGGGCAAAGGTTTTTTCACGGGGGCGGTTTTGCTATGATGCATGTCCATTCCCCCCAGCAACGCATTCCTTGAGCATAGATTTACACACCCACTCCACATATTCAGACGGAGTGCTCACGCCTGCCGAATTGGTCCACCGGGCGGCATCGCGGGGCGTAAGCCTGCTCGCACTGACGGATCACGACGAAACCGGTGGTCTCGCCGAAGCGACGCGGACCGCCTCCGAGGTCGATATCCTGCTGGTTCCCGGTGTCGAAATCTCCGCCATCTGGAACGGCCAGACCGTCCACATAGTCGGTCTGGACATCGATGCGCATGCGCCGCAGCTCGCGGACGGATTGGCCTCGATTCGCCGCTCGCGCGGCGAGCGTGCGGTACGGATCGCGGCCCAGCTCGATGCCGTGGGTGTAACCGGCAGCCTGCCGGGGGCTGCGCGATACGCCGGAGATTCGGTTGCGATCGGCCGCGGCCATTTCGCCCGTTTCCTGGTGGAACAAAAGCATGTGCGCAATACGAGCGACGCCTTCAGCCGCTATCTCGGTGCGGGCCGGTCCGGCTACGTTGCGCCAACCTGGCCGGAACTCGCCACGGCTATCGACTGGATCCATTGCGCCGGCGGCCAGGCGGTGCTCGCGCACCCCGATCGCTATCGACTCGCTCCTCGCGTGATGCAGTCCCTGCTCGAGGCCTTCGCGCAAAGCGGCGGAGATGCGATCGAAATCAGCGGCGACGGCCGCTTCAAGTCTTCAGCGCAGATACGTCTGGCGCGCCAGTTCGGATTCGCACTGTCGTCC
Source organism: Burkholderiales bacterium (assembly GCA_036394495.1). Taxonomy (GTDB): domain Bacteria; phylum Pseudomonadota; class Gammaproteobacteria; order Burkholderiales; family JACQAP01; genus JACQAP01. Next base: position 13,294 of record DASWEZ010000007.1, on the reverse strand, counting down.
GGGTCGGACTTCCACGCGCCGGGCAAGAACGTCGCCGACCTGGGTGACGTGACGAAAATTCCCGACGGAGTTCCGGCCGTCTGGCAGCGGTTGCGGGCAATGAGATGACGCTCCTCGCATGGCCCAGTATTTCGCGGTACATCCGGAAAATCCCCAGCAGCGATTCATTCGCAGCGCGGTGGACATCGTGCGCAAGGGCGGGCTGATGGTCTATCCGACCGATTCGTGCTACGCACTGGGCTGCCATATAGGCGACAAGGCCGCCATGGAGCGCGTGCGCCGCATCCGCCAGGTGGACGAGCACCATCATTTCACGCTGATCTGCCGCGATCTTTCGGAACTCGGGCAGTACGCAATCGTCGACAACATACAATACCGGTCACTCAAGGCGTCGACGCCCGGCAGCTATACCTTCATCCTCAAGGCGAGCCGTGAAGTGCCCAAGCGCCTGCTGAATCCGAAGCGCAAAACCATCGGCGTGCGTGTGCCCGATCACAACGTGGTGCGGGCATTGCTCGAAGAAATGGGTGAACCGCTGTTGAGTTCGACGCTGATGCTTCCCGGCGATGAATTGCCGTTGAACGACATGGACGAAATCCGGTACCGGCTGGAACATGATGTCGACGTGATACTCGACGGCGGATCGTGCGGCGTGGAAATGACCACCGTGGTCGATCTGACCGGGGATATGCCGGTCGTCGTCAGGCGCGGCAAGGGCAGTACCGCGGCGTTTGGAGTCCCTGCATGATGGAACTGGAGCACACCGTCCGCCTCATCGCGCTGTACGCGATTCCCGGCATATTCGCGATTACCCTGCACGAAGCGGCGCACGGATATGCCGCCCGGCATTTCGGCGACCTGACGGCGTATCAGGCGGGGCGCATCACGCTCAATCCGATCCGGCACATCGATCCCATGGGCACGATCGTCATTCCGATATTGATATTGATCGCCAGCGGGGGCAAATATGCGTTCGGCTGGGCAAAGCCGGTACCGGTCAACTTCAGCCGGTTGCGCAATCCCAAACGCGACATGCTCTGGGTCGCCGCTGCCGGACCGGGTTCCAATCTGCTGATGGCGATCTTCTGGGCTTTCGTGATCAAAGCCGTGCACGGTGTTCCGCCCAACTATTTCACCGAACCACTGCTGCTGATGGCGCAGGGCGGCATCATCATCAATGCCGTGCTGATGGTGCTGAACCTGTTCCCGCTGCCGCCGCTGGACGGCGGCCGGATCGCGGTCAGCCTTCTGCCGCAGCGGCTGGCCTACCATTTCGCGCGCATCGAGCCTTACGGCATGATCATTCTGCTGGTGCTCATGTTCCTTGGCGTGCTTGGCGTGGTCATGCTGCCGTTCGTGAACGCCTTCATCGGCGCGCTTGCGTCCGTTTTCGACATCTGAAGAAAGTAAACCGGGGAAATCAATGTTCGTCGATCGAGTTTTGTCCGGCATGCGTCCCACCGGCAGCCTGCATCTCGGGCACTACCATGGCGTGCTGAAAAACTGGGTGAAACTGCAGCACGAATTCCAGTGCCTGTTCTTTGTGGCCGACTGGCACGCCCTGACCACGCACTACGACGCGCCGGAAATCATCGGACAGAACGTGTGGGACATGGTGGTCGACTGGCTGGCCGCGGGCGTGGATCCGTCGCAGGCGACGCTGTTCATCCAGTCGCAGGTGCCCGAACACGCGGAATTGCATTTGCTGCTCTCCATGATCACGCCGCTCGGCTGGCTGGAACGGGTTCCGACCTACAAGGATCAGCAGGAAAAACTCACGGACAAGGATCTCTCCACCTACGGCTTTCTCGGTTATCCGTTGCTGCAGGGTGCGGACATCCTGATCTATCGCGCCAATCGCGTGCCGGTGGGGGAAGACCAGGTCCCGCACATCGAGTTCACGCGCGAAATCGCGCGTCGCTTCAACCATGTCTACGGAAGGGAAGCGGGGTTCGAGCAGAAAGCCGAAGCCGCGGTGAAAAAACTTGGCGTCAAGCGCGGCAAGGTCTATCGGGAATTGCGCACGCGTTATCAGCAGCAGGGCGACCAGGAAGCGCTGTCCGCGGCCAAGGCCTTGCTCGAGGAAGCGGCGAATCTGTCGATGGGCGACCGCGAGCGGTTGTTCGGTTTTCTCGAAGGCGGCGGCAAGATGATTCTTTCGGAACCGCACGCACTGCTCACCGAAGCGTCGAAGATGCCCGGGCTCGACGGACAGAAGATGTCCAAGTCGTACAACAATACCATCACCCTGCGCGAGGATGCCGACAGCGTCACAAAGAAAATCCGCACGATGCCGACCGATCCGGCGCGTGTGCGTCGTACGGATCCGGGCGACCCGGACAAGTGCCCGGTGTGGGATTTTCACAAGATCTACTCCGATGACGCCACGCGAGACTGGGTGCAAAAGGGTTGCAGGAGCGCGGGCATCGGCTGCCTGGACTGCAAGCAACCGGTGATCGAGGCGGTGCTCAAGGAACAGGAGCCGATGCGCGAACGCGCCCAGCTCTACCTGGATGACCCGACGCTGGTGCGCAACATCATCGCCGAGGGTTGCGATCGCGCGCACAAGCTCGCTGCCGAGACCATGCGTGATGTGCGCAACGCGATGGGGCTGAATTATTCTTGAACTTACTGCCTACACCCGACACGGATACCGGACGTGCTGCGCACGTAGGGTATCCGCGTCGGGTGTAGATACGTCTTAAGCTTTGCGCCTCATCAAGCGCTGCTGCTCGCGCTTCCAGTCCTTGTCCTTTTCCGCTTCGCGCTTGTCGTGCTGTTTCTTGCCTTTGGCGAGTCCGACCTCGAGTTTGACGCGTCCGCGCGTGTAATGCAGGTCGAGCGGAATGAGGGTATAGCCGGCGCGTTCGACCTTGCCGATCAATTTGCGGATTTCTTCGGCATGAAGCAGCAGCTTGCGGGTGCGCGTGGGGTCGGCCTGGACATGCGTCGAGGCGGCCGTCAAGGGCGTTACATGGCAGCCGATCAGAAAAATCTCTTCGCTCTTGACGACGACGTAGGCTTCCTTGAGCTGCACGTGTCCCGCGCGAATCGACTTGACTTCCCAGCCCTCGAGTACCATGCCGGCCTCGAAACGTTCCTCGACGAAGTAATCGTGAAAGGCCTTCTTGTTCTGAACGATGCTCATGACAGCCTGAGTTCTTGCGACATGTCGTGTATTTTACCAATGCTTCCGCGGACATTCGGGCGTATCTGATGGCGCTGGTGGAAAAATCCGTGCTGATCGAGTATTCCGCCGCGCAAATGTATGCGCTGGTGGAAAATATCGCCGCCTATCCGGAATTCCTGCCGTGGTGCGGCGGGACCGAGATACTGAAGAAGGAGGATAACGTCACGCGCGCCGCCATCATCATCGATTTCCGCGGAATCAAACAGCGGTTCTCGACGCAAAACCGGGCCAGTCCGCCGCAACTGATCGAGATGACCCTGGTCGACGGGCCTTTTCGCCAGCTCGACGGCAGTTGGCGTTTCAAGCCGCTGGGCGATGACGCCTGCAAGATCGAATTTCACCTGCACTATGAATTTTCCAGCAAGTTGCTGGAAAAAATCGTCGGGCCGGTGTTCCATTTCATCGCCAGCACGTTCGTCGAGGCCTTCGTCAAGCGGGCGCAACAGCTCTATGGAAAACGATGAAGATCCGGGTTGAAGTCGTCTATGCGCTGGCGCACGCGCAAACGATCGTCGAAGTGGAACTGGAGCAGGGAGCGCGAGTCGCCGATGCCCTGGCCGCTTCAGGTTTGCAAGGTCTGTTGTCCGGAGAAGCGCCGTCCTCCTCCCGCATCGGGATCTGGGGAAAGCCCGCGTCGCCGCATACCGAATTGCGCGACGGCGACCGCGTCGAACTCTATCGGGAACTCGTCGCGGATCCGAAGCAGGCGAGGCGCCAGCGGGCGAGGCTGCAACGCACTACCACGCGCGGCTGAGGCAATCGCTCCGCTACTTGTTGCACCAGCTGTCGACTGTTTTTTTCGCGCTCTCGATGGCCTGCGCGATCTGGGCGTCGCTCATATACTCGCGCTCGCCCTGGGAATTGGTCTGCGACACCCGTCCGCCTGCCTGCAGTCCTCTTAACTGGGCACGGGCCTTATCGCAATTCTGTTTCTTTTCGGTCGCTTCGTCGGCCTTTTTCTTCTCCGCGGCTTCACGCTCTGCGGTTTCGACCTGCCGCCGTTTGAACTCGGCCTCCTGCTCCACGTAAGTCTTGGCTTTGCCTTTGGCTTTGGCTGCCGGCGCATCCTTGTCCGTCGTTGTGGGCGTCGCGGCCGAAGGCTTGCGCGGCTTTACCGTGACCTGCTCCTTGGCATTGGCCGGGGGAGGCTGGTCGGAATAGTGGACCTTGCCGTCGGCGTCCGTCCATTTGTAGGTCTGCGCGGCGGCGGGCATGGATACGAGCCAGGTACTGCTGACCAGCGCCAGCAGCAACCAGGTGGTATTAGTCAGGTGGCGTTGCATATTCGGCATTCTCCTCGTCGATCAACGGAACAGCGGATAGCTTTTTTGGACGATCCCAAGCTCGGACTGTCGCTGCGCGATGCGCGCCTGATCGAGCGCCATCGCGGTATTGCCTTCCTGTAGCGCGCGGCGTGCCTTGCGCAGTGCGTCTTCGGCGCTGGTCCACAAGGCGCGCTGGGCATCCGCCCGTTTCACCGCCGCCTCCGCGTCGGCAACTGCGGATAGGGCAGCGTCTGAGCCGATCGGAGTTTCATTTGCGGCACCAGCGCCGATTACCGACAGCGCGATCGGGACTGCGAACATCCAACGCTTGAAACCGCGCATACGTTTACCGCGCAAGGCGGCCATGAACCGGGCTGCTAACCATAGCCGCTAGCGACTCCACGGTCAACGGACAATGTCCGCGGGTTCCCGGATTTACCGCGTGAAACCCGGTCTGTATAATGGCGTCTTTGTGAAGGATAAAAAGTATGCGAGTCCTGCAAAAGGCGCTCACCTTCGATGACGTTCTGCTGGTTCCTGCCCATTCCACCGTCCTGCCCCGCGACGTCAGCCTGACGACGCGCCTGACCAAAAGCATAGCCCTGAACATCCCGCTGCTTTCCGCGGCCATGGATACGGTGACGGAAGCACGCCTCGCCATCGCCATGGCGCAGGAAGGGGGCATTGGCATCGTCCACAAGAACATGCCACCCAAAGCGCAGGCTGCCGAAGTCGCAAAGGTCAAGCGCTTCGAAAGCGGCGTGGTGAAGGATCCGATCACAATTTCGCCGGACATGACGGTGCGCAATGTGCTCGCCCTCATCCGCCAGCACCGGATCTCCGGCCTGCCCGTGGTCGACGGCACCAAGGTTGTCGGCATCGTGACCAACCGCGATCTTCGGTTCGAAAACAACCTCGATCAACCGGTGAAGAACATCATGACGCCGCGCGACAGGCTGGTGACCGTCAGGGAAGGGGTCAGCATCGAGGAAGCCATGCGCCTGCTGCATCAGCACCGTCTGGAGCGTGTGCTGGTCGTGAATGAAAATTTCGAATTGCGCGGACTGATCACCGTCAAGGACATTCTCAAATCCTCCGAACACCCATTTGCCAGCAAGGATCAACTCGGGCGCCTGCGAGTGGGTGCGGCGGTCGGGGTCGGTGAAGGCACGGAGGAGCGCGTGGGATTACTGGTCGAAGCGGGCGTGGACGTCATCATCGTCGATACGGCACATGGGCACTCGCAAGGCGTGCTCGATCGTGTCCGTTGGATCAAGCGCACCTATCCCGCCGCGCAGGTGATCGGCGGAAACATCGCGACCGCAGGCGCAGCCAAGTCTCTGCTCGATCAAGGCGCGGACGGCGTCAAAGTCGGGATCGGACCCGGTTCGATCTGCACGACCCGCATTGTCGCGGGCGTGGGTGTTCCGCAGATCACTGCAATCAACGACGTCGCCTCGGCCCTCAAGGGCACCGGCGTGCCGATGATCGCCGACGGCGGTATTCGCTACTCAGGCGACATTGCCAAGGCCATCTCTGCGGGTGCCGACTCGGTGATGCTGGGCGGCCTGTTCGCCGGCACCGAGGAAGCGCCCGGTGAAATCGAACTATTCCAGGGCCGTTCCTACAAGTCATATCGCGGCATGGGCTCGCTCGGCGCGATGCAACAGGGTTCGAGCGACCGTTATTTCCAGGATGACGAAGACAGCGCGGACAAACTGGTGCCCGAAGGCGTCGAGGGACGCGTGCCCTACAAGGGGAGCGTGGTCCAGGTCATGCACCAGCTGATGGGCGGCCTGCGATCGGCGATGGGCTACCTGGGTTGCCCGACGATCGATGCCGTGAAGGAACGCGCCGAATTCGTGCAGATCACGACTGCGGGCGTGCGCGAATCGCACGTGCACGACGTCCAGATCGTCAAGGAAGCCCCCAACTATCACATCGACCGGTGACGCCCGGTGCACGTGCGGCGAAACAGGCAGAGTTTCGTGGCCCCGGTTTTTCCGTCTCTCGCCTCTGATCCATGGCCCACGACAAAGTTCTGATCCTCGACTTCGGCGCCCAATACAGCCAATTGATTGCGCGCCGCGTGCGCGAATCAGGTGTCTACTGCGAACTGCATCCCTACGATGTCAGTGACGATTTCGTGCGCGATTTCGCGCCCAGGGGAATCATCCTCTCGGGCGGGCCGTCCTCGGTCACGGAAGGCGGCACGCCACGCGCCCCGCAGCGGGTGTTCGAGTCCGGCGTCCCCGTTCTGGGCATCTGCTATGGCATGCAGACCATGGCGGCGCAGCTTGGCGGCGTGGTGGAAAACGGGCTGGTACGCGAATTCGGCTACGCCGAGGTCCGGGCCCGCGGCCATTCGAAGCTGCTCGACGGCATCGAAGACCGCCGCAATGCCGAGGGACATGGATTGCTCGACGTCTGGATGAGCCACGGCGACAAGGTGGATGTGTTGCCGCCCGGGTTCAAGGTCATCGCCAGCAACGCCGCGACGCCTATCGCGGGCATGGCCGATGAGTCGCGCGGCTTCTACGGCGTGCAATTCCACCCCGAAGTCACCCACACGCTGCAGGGCAAGGCGCTGATCGGCCAATTCCTGCATCGGATCTGCGGGCTGGGTTCGGACTGGAACATGCCGGACTATCTTGAAGAAGCGGTCGGACGCATCCAGTCCGAAGTCGGCAGGAATGAAGTCATCCTCGGCTTGTCGGGCGGCGTCGACTCGTCGGTGGCTGCCGCGCTCATCCACCGTGCGATCGGCGCGCAACTGACCTGCGTGTTCGTCGATACCGGTTTGCTGCGCCTGAACGAAGCGGCCCAGGTCATGCAGACCTTTGCCAGCAACCTCGGCGTCAAGGTCATTCATGTGGATGCTTCCGCCGAATTCATGTCGGCGCTCAAAGGCATCAGCGACCCGGAGCAAAAGCGCAAGATCATCGGCCGCGAATTCGTCGAGGTATTCCAGCGCGAAGCCGCCAGGCTGCCGAATGCGAAATGGCTGGCCCAGGGCACGATCTATCCTGATGTCATCGAATCGGCCGGTGCCAAGACCAAGAAGGCCCACACCATCAAATCCCACCACAATGTCGGCGGGTTGCCTGACACGCTGCATCTGAAGCTGCTGGAGCCCCTGCGGGAATTGTTCAAGGACGAAGTGCGCGATCTCGGGCTGGCGTTGGGGCTTGCGCACGACATGGTATTTCGCCACCCGTTCCCGGGACCCGGCCTGGGCGTTCGCATCCTCGGGGAAGTGAAAAGCGAATTTGCCGATCTGTTGCGCCGTGCCGATGCGATTTTCATCGAAGAGTTGCGCGCCGCCGGCTGGTACGAGAAAACAGCGCAGGCGTTTGCCGTTTTCCTACCGGTCAAATCCGTCGGCGTCATGGGCGATGGGCGCACTTACGAATACGTCGTCGCGTTGCGCGCCGTGCAGACCCAGGATTTCATGACCGCCCACTGGGCGGAGCTGCCGTACACGCTGCTGGCAAAGGTTTCCAATCGCATCATTAACGAGGTGCGGGGCATCAACCGGGTGGTATACGACATCTCCGGCAAGCCGCCCGCGACCATCGAATGGGAGTGAGGCGTCCAATCGCTCCGGCGAAATACCGGTCGCACCTTGAGGAAAGCAATCGCCCGATGGGAACAGAAGGCCAGGAAAAATCCCTGCGGGCCGTGGTTGCTGCGGTGCAACTCACCGGGGTGAGCGACATCGAGTTCAACTCCTCGGTGAACGAACTGCGCGAGCTGGCGAAGACGCTGGGATTCGAACTCGTTGGCACGTTCACGCAGAAACGCGACCATTTCGATACAACAGCCTACATGGGCGTCGGCAAGCGGCAGGAGATGCGCCGCTTCGTAGAAAACGAAGCCGAACCGGAAGAGGGAGCGGATGAGTCCGTGGCATCCGGCAACGCGCGGCCGGCCGTAAAGAGCGGGGCCGCCCGCGCGAAGGAGGCGGCGAAGTCTGAAGCCGATCCGGAAACCCGCCGCGCCGACATCGTCCTCGTCGACCACGAAATCTCCCCGTCGCAGGCGCGCAACCTGGAAATCGAGGTCGGCTGCGAAGTGATGGACCGTACCATGGTCATCCTGGAGATCTTCCACCGGCATGCGCGCTCGCGCGCCGCCCGTGCGCAGGTGGAGATTGCGCGCCTCGGTTACATGGCGCCGCGATTGCGCGAACAGGCGAAGCTGGCGGGGCCCAAGGGCCGTCAGCGCAGCGGTACCGGCGGACGCGGCGCAGGGGAGGCGCACAGCGCGCTGGACCGCCAGAAGATCCGCGACCGCATTGCCGAGCTGCAGAAGGAAATCGACGCGATGGATGCCGAGCGCAAGACTCAGCGTGCGCGCCGGCAAGAGCGCCAGGGCCTCGCGCGCGTGGTGCTCGTCGGCTATACGAACGCCGGCAAGTCGACATTGATGCGCGCGCTAACCGGAAGCGAAGTCCTGGTCGCCAATAAATTGTTCGCCACACTCGATACCACGGTGCGCGCGCTGTATCCCGAAAGCGTGCCACACGTACTGGTCAGCGACACGGTCGGTTTCATCAAGAACCTGCCGCACGACCTCGTCGCGTCGTTCAAGTCCACGCTCGAGGAGGCGGCCGAGGCGTCGCTGCTCCTTCACGTCATCGATGCGAGCGATCCAGGGTACGAGCGGCAGCTCGCGGTGACGGACGAAGTGCTCAAGGAAATTGGTGCGCAGGCCGTGCCGCGCATACGCGTTTTCAACAAGATCGATTGCGTAGGCGACGCGAAGGCACAGGCGGCACGCGCAGCGGCGTTGTCGGCTCAGTATCCGGATTGCATGGTCATGAGCGCGCGGCGCGAAGACGATGTCGCCAGGCTGCATGCGGCGATCCGGGCGTTTTTCCAGAAGGACCTCATCGAGGCCGAACTTTTCCTGCCCTGGTCGGCACAGCAACTGCGCGGGGAGGTCTTCGCGCACTTCGAAGTGCTGGAGGAGCGCGCAGACGGCGAAGGCACGTTTTTCCGCATTCGTGGTGAGCCAGACGCCTTAAGCGGCCTGCGCGCCCGGGTGGGTCAAACGCAATGAATTCAGCGGCGATCCCGCATGCGAATATCAAAGCCCGCGTTCCCTAAATTACAGTTCATGATATCGTTTCGATATGAACGATAAGTATCTGATAAATGATGGGTCAGACTCAGCATTCATGACCGCGGCAATCGCGTTGGCCGGTGAGGCGTCGGATGCAGGCGAAGTGCCCGTAGGGGCCGTCGTGGTGAAAGGCGGCCAGATCATCGGGGCGGGTTTCAATGCGCCGATCGGCCGGCACGATCCGTCGGCTCATGCAGAGATTCAGGCAATGCGCGCAGCGGCAACGGTGCTGGGCAACTACCGCCTCACCGGGTGCACGCTCTTCGTAACCCTCGAACCCTGTGCAATGTGCGCGGGGGCCATCATGAATGCCCGTATCGAGCGTCTGGTCTTTGGTGCGTCAGACTCCAAGACAGGAGCCTGCGGAAGTGTGGTCAATTTGTTCGCCGAAGAGCGCCTCAACCACCATACCGCGGTGGAAGCCGGGCTGATGGCGGAGCAATGCGGCAGCCTGTTAACCGCCTTTTTCCGTGAACGGCGGATGGCAGACAACCAGTGAAGTCGATCCGCATCAGCATTGCCGACCAGTCGCTGGAGCTCAGCGAAGACGGCAAGCCAATCAGGCGTTATCTGGTTTCGACATCAAAAAATGGCGTCGGCGAAAAATATGGCAGCTTTTGCACGCCTCGCGGCAGCCATATCATCCGCGCGAAAGTGGGTACGGGCGCGCCGGTCAATACGGTTTTCGTCAAACGCCGGCCGACCGGGGAAATCTACGACACAGAGCTCGGCACCCGGTTTCCCGGAAGAGACTGGATGCTGACGCGGTTGCTCTGGCTATCGGGTTGCAAGCCGGGATTCAACCGGCTGGGCGATGTCGATACCATGCGCCGATACATCTACATCCACGGCAGCCCGGACTCAGCGGTCATGGGCAGGCCCGGCTCGATAGGCTGCATCCGCATGCACAACCGCGACCTCCTGGAACTGTTCGATCTCGTCGAGCCCGGTACCCTGGTGGAGATTAAGGAATCCGCTGCCTAGCCCCGTGATGCACTCGGTTGTGCATTGCAGCGCAATTGGGTAGAGTGCCGCCGGCCCGCCGGGTCGCATAAAAAACAGGCATAACACGGAGAATAAACCGATGAGGTTGAAGGACAAGGTGGCCATTATTACCGGCTCGGCGCGCGGTATCGGCCAAGCCACCGCGTTGAAATTCGCGGCGGAAGGCGCCAAAGTCGTAGTCTGCGATCTCGACCGCAAAGCCGTCGACCAGGTTGTCGCGGAAATCGCCGGCCAGGGTGGCCAGGCGATCGGCTTCACGGTCAATGTCACCGACAAGGCAAGCATTGCCGCCATGGTGAAAGGCGTCACGGACAAATACGGCCGCATCGATGTGCTGGTCAACAACGCAGGCATCGTCGACGATGCGATGCTGCGCAAGATGACCGACGATCAGTTCGAGAGCGTCATCGACATCAATCTCAAGGGCACCTACAACTGCGCCCGCGCGGTTGTCGACATCATGATTGCGCAGGGCGCCGGCGTGATCCTGAACGCTTCCTCGGTGGTCGGCCTCTATGGAAATTTCGGCCAGACCAATTATGCGGCCAGCAAGTTCGGCGTCATCGGCATGGCCAAGACCTGGGCGCGCGAGCTCGGGCGCAAGGGCATACGCGCCAACGCAGTGTGCCCGGGCTTCGTCGAGACCACGATCCTGAAAACCATTCCGCAAAAAGTCATGCAGGCGATGATCGATCGCGTGCCGCTGGGGCGCCTGGCGAAGCCCGAAGAGATCGCCAACACCTACGCCTTTCTCGCTTCCGACGAAGCCAGTTATATCAACGGCGCGGTCATAGAGGTCAGCGGCGGCGCGACCGTTTGACGCCGCTACCGGCTGCAAATGGCCGCGACGGCCGATTCCGCGGGAATGAAGCTCCCACCGAAAATCTCCATCCGTCCGGCCGACTGGCAGGCTGACCGGGACATCCTCAGGGCGCTTCGCGAGGAAGTTTTCGTCCGCGAACAAGCCGTACCGGCCGACATGGAGTGGGATGAGTTCGACGCGCAATCGCGCCATGTCGTGGCAATGATGGACAGTATCCCGATCGGCACCGGACGGCTGCTTCCCGACGGCCACATCGGACGCATGGCGGTATTGCGGGCTTGGCGGGGCAAAGGCGCGGGAAGCGCATTGCTGATGGTTCTGATGGAGATCGCGCGTGAGCTTGGCATGCAGCGCGTGCAACTCAACGCGCAGGTTCAGGCCCTGCCTTTTTATCTATCCCATGGTTTCCAGGCGGAAGGCGAGGAATTCCTCGACGCAGGCATTCCCCATCGCCGGATGTGGCGCGACCTCTAGCAGGGCGTAATAAAACGTGGAAAAACTCCCTCACCGCGGACGACGCCACCTCATCCCACGGGCGCGCGGACACGTTAGTGATGAAATCACCCGTTTGCGGGTAGCGCGCCATGCTCCGTCTCCCGCCCCGGATGGCTCCGCCAACGCCGTGTCGACGGAGTTCCTCCCCTGAGCGGAGAAGGAGCTGAAGTGCAGGATAGCGGCCAATGGTCGCTTGGTTTTCCATCTCCCTCTTCACCTGATTCTGGGGGAGAGGGATGGGGTGAGGGGGCGTCCTCCGCGGTTAACGGGTTTTCATATCAGGTCGTGGGCGATGGAGAACCGGTAACGCCGGTCTTCGATCAATTCGCCGCGCTCGCGGAACGAGCGCTCGCGGAAATGGACCTCGCCATCCTGATCCACCAGCAGGACCGTGGATGCGCGCGTGCCATAGTCGGGCGTGCCAATGAAGACTGCGGAAAGAACCTTTTCCCATTCCCTGCTGACTCCCGTACTCGGCAGCGCGCGCTCTTCGGCCATGCTGCGATCCGATAGTGCTGCCAGCATGGACTCGATCAGTTTGTCCGGCTTGGCTGCGTCTGCCAGCGCTTCGCGCAAGGCAAGTTTGCCGCGTTCGACTTTCGGCCAGGGCGAGTCGAGAAGATGATTGCTCAGTCCGTAAATTCCCGGCGCCAGCGTCATGGAACCATCATCTTTATTCGACAGGTAATGCACCCCGGCGCCGTCACCGGCCAACAGGTTGAAGCCATGAAATTCATGGGCGCGAGGTTCTACCGATGCCACGTAAGACTGCGCCGGCACTGCACCACGAAGATAGCCGGCAACCAGTTCTCCGCGCGATCGGGTGCCAGGTTCCGGGGACTTGCCATCCCGGAAATTGGTGACGGCAGCCCAGCGCCCTGCGGCAGTTATCCCCAGCCAGGTTCCACCTTTCTCGAGATCGCGTCCGCCGAGAACCTGCGGCGCGTCGGGCCAGTAATCGGCCGCGGCCGTTGGGCGCCGGAAAAATTCATCGCGGTTGGCTGCAACCACCAGACGATAGCGCGGATCGGCACGATGTGCGACCAGGATCAGGCACATGAGTCTTCGAAACACTCCATGTGGCGTACGCCACCGGCGACCAGGACGGCTGTGAAATTCTCCGCCTGCAGGGTTGCGGCGAGGCATTGCTCGAACATGCCGGAATCGTCCACGCCTTCGTAGATTTCCATCCACGTCGACGGGTCGTCGCGCTTCCGCAGCAGGCGGCCATCGATGCCGGTTCTGGATTTCAATGCTGCTTGAACGTGCCGCACCAGCGTCTGCGCCTGCGCCGGTTGTGAAACGCGATAGTAGATGTAATAAGAGAGGGACAAACCGCTCAGGCCGGAACGACCGCCCCAGACGCCGACAGATCGACGAGCTCACCGC
>DASWEZ010000006.1:0-2887 GCA_036394495.1 Burkholderiales bacterium | reverse complement strand
GGTCGGCATCATCAGGAACGGCAGGATCGGTTAAGGGGGTAAAAATAATCCCCGTGACGCGTGACGCGTAAACCCGGCTCAGCAGGGCTTTTACGGCAGTCACGACATTCACGATATTCACGGTAGTTATGAGTCACGCCGTCACGACCGCACCCCTCAAGGGGGTATAAAAAAGAATCACGTCGTCACGGCTTTTATCGCACAGGTGGACGAACCGCATTTCAACCCACTTGAGGAGAAGTTCATGGAAACGCAAATGACCCTGCAGATTCTCAGAACCCTGGCAGACGGCATCGACCCCGCGACCGGCGAACAGTTTGCCGCCGGCACCGCATATCAGCACCCGGATACCGTGCGCGCGCTTTTCTCGGCGATCCGCATGCTGGAAAGCCCGGCGGCACCCGCGGCTTCCCAGCCGGCACCGGCAAGACAGGCCAGTGCGCCGATGACAGCAAAACCCGGCATGGAAAATTCGGGCCGCCCATGGTCGCAAGAAGAAGACGCGCGCCTGGGCAGCACTTACGACGCCGGCAGGTCCATCGAGGAACTGGCCGGCATTCACAAGAGAAGCAAATGGGCGATCGAAGCCAGGCTGGCCCGGCTTGGCAAGATTCCCGAACCGCCGACGCGATTCCCCGCGCGCAATGCGGCGGGAAATGCCGCAACTGCGTAGCAATGAAGCCGTGACTATCGTGACTGTCGTAACTATCGTGACTATCGCTGAAATGCAAAAGAACAAAACCGCGGAGCACGTTGTAATGACAGTCACGCAGTCACCGCTTTTACGGCATTCACGATAGTCACGACAGTAGTTACGACATAACCTGAAGGTTAGTCTTCACTGAAACTTCACTTCGTTCGTTTTCACGCATTCACGGCCCTTATGCCTTCCGCCCTCCAGCTCCTTTTGCAAAATCCCGCCATCTGGCGCGGCGACGAACAGGCACGCGTCGCGCTGCCCAGCATTCCGACGGGGTTTTCCGAATTCGATCGTGAATTGCCGGGCGGGGGCTGGCCGCGCGGCGTAGTCAGTGAACTGCTCACCGAACGCAGCGGCATCGGCGAACTGTCGCTGCTGATGCCGGCACTGGCGCAGCTTTCGCAACAGGACGGCTGGCTGATGCTGATCGCGCCGCCGTGGATTCCCTACGCACCTGCGCTCGCCGCGCGCGGCATCCGGCTCTCGCGGGTGATCGTGGCGAATACCGTTTCCGACAAGGACACGCTGTGGGCCGCGGAACAAAGCCTGCGCGCCGGCAACTGTTCCGCCGTGCTGGCATGGCCCGCCGCTTTCAACGAGCACGGCCTGCGGCGGCTGCAGCTCGCCGCCGAGGAAGGCGGCAGCTTCGGCGTGGTATTCGGCGAAACATCGCGCGCCGCACTGCCTTCCCCGGCGCCGCTGCGGCTGCGCCTGGGCGTGCGCCAGGACAGGCTGTCCGTGAAAATCCTCAAGCGTCGCGGCAGCGGTGTTACCCCCACGCTCTGGCTGGATACGGAAAAACCTTTTGCACCCACCATGCCGCCGCCCCTCGCGGGGCTTCGGCAAACAGCGGTGCACGCTAGCGCATGATTAAGGAAAAAATCTCAACGCAAAGGACGCAAAGGAACGCAAAGGAAACCTGAAGACGGAAAAAACCGGCAAGGATGTCCGATGGTGGATATTGCGCGCAGTTTCCCCCTTGATCTCACGGCGTCCGCCCGTTCTCTCATTTTTTCCTTTGCGTCCTTTCCCTTCCCTTTGCGTCCTTTGCGTCAACGCCGTTGATTTTTGAATGAGAGAACAATCCATGCTGTGGGCTGCGCTGCGCTTTCACGACTTTTCGCTGCAACTGTATCTGCGCGGCGGCGCTTCCTGCGGACCGACGATCGTGCAGGAAGCGAACCATCGCCCGCGCGTGTTGTCGTGCAACGAGGCGGCGGAAAAAGCGGGCATCAAACCCGGCATGCTGGTGTCCGCGGCTCATGCGCTGACGCCAAAACTGCATATCCGTACCCAGGATCCCGCAAAAGAAGCGAAAGCACTGGCCGGCATCGCGGCATGGGTGACCCAGTTCACACCGACCGTCAGCCTCGCTTCACCGAATGAAATACTGATCGAGATCAGCGGCTGCCTGCGCTTGTTCGGCGGGCTGCGTCCGTTGAGCGGACGCATCCGTACCGGGCTTGCGGAACTGGGCTATCGCGCCAGCGTCGTGCTTGCACCCAATCCGACCGCTGCGCTGTTGCTGGCCCGCGACGGGGTCGATACCTCGATCGGCGATCGCCATGAATTGCGGCGAACGCTGGCGCGGCTGCGGCTGACCCGACTCGATCAGCCATCGCAAACCGTTGCAATGCTCGCGAATCTTGGCGTGCATACCATTGGCGACTGGCTGTCCCTGCCGCGGGACGGCCTCGCCCGCCGCTTCGGCCGGGGCATGCTCGACGAGATCGACCGCGCGCTGGGTTTGCTGCCGGATCCGCGTCCGCCCTTCTCTCCTCCCGCCCGCTATTCGGCCTCGCTCGAACTTCCGGCGCCGGTGCAGGAAACCGAGCCACTGTTGTTCGCCGCCAAGCGCCTGGTGCTGGAACTCGCCGGCCATCTGGCGATGAAGCAAGTCGGCGTCATGCGCCTGAAGCTGGAACTCCAGCATGCACGTCACGCCGTGACGCCCGTCCTGCTCGGATTGTCTGTGCCGAGCCGCGATGCCGGTCATCTGGTCACCCTCCTGCGCGAGAAGCTCGCCACGGTCCAATTGCCGGAGGCCGTGGAAACGCTGACCCTTGTCGCCGGAGAAACCCGCCCGCTCGGTTCGCATAATCAGGTGCTGTTCGCCGATGGCCGTCCCTCGCGGGAAGAACGCTGGCGCATCATCGAACACTTGCGTGCGCGGCTGGGTACGCAAGC
>DASWEZ010000005.1:0-18440 GCA_036394495.1 Burkholderiales bacterium | reverse complement strand
TACGCGGATGCCGACCGGCGAAAAACGCGTCGGTGCGGCATCGAAACCGCTCGCACGAAGATCGCGCAACACCTGCCCGCGATCGGCCGTCAATGTATTGACTCGCAGGTCGAGCGGCGCCGTCTTGAGCATGGCTCGGCCAAAGGCGGTGGCCTCCTGCTCGGATGTTTCGGCGACCAGCCGCTCGTACAGCCAGTCGGGCAGGCTGAGTCTTACGGCAGCCGGGAGCGCTTCGATATCGGCGGTCCTGAGCGCGAGAGTCCAGTCGCGGTCGCTGCTTTTCAGGAAGGTCTCGATCTGTCCAAGACCGAAGCCCTGAACCTTGATCAGCGCGGCGCAGACGAGCTTTCGCGGGGTAGGCTCGGCGACGAGTTGCTCGAGCAACCGTTTGTGACGCAGAACGGAAAACACCGTTTCGGCGATGAAGGCACGATCGCGCTGGCCCAGCGCGCGGTTCGTGCTGAAGAACTCACGCAGCACGGCGTCGGCCGGATGCAGCATCGGCAATGCCAGATCGACGGCTGCCGTGGCCGCCTGCATCATTGCCGGGGTCGGTTGCATCTATTGATAGGAAATGGCGGTGACGGTCGAATCCAGCACGGTGCCGTCTTTTTCGATGACGCGGATCTTCACTGGTAGATAATGATGTTCAATCGCGAGCCAGACTTCGAATCCGCGCTTGTCGTCGGCTTCGCGCACTTTTTGGAAATGAAGGGTCTCCAATTCGCCGATGGGCGTCTTGATTTTTTCCTTGCCGACCATCTGATACTTGTAGTCGGACAATTTGCGGCCGTCGGTAAGGTGCACCGGGGGGAGTTCCTCGTCCGGAGACCGGAATGCAAACGCATAGGCAAAGCTCGTCTGATCGAAGCTGTTGTCAGGCAACGCGACGGTGCTGACGTTTTCTCCGTCGGTCAGTTTGAGTTGTTTGGCCTCCCAGTCGAAATCGGCGGCCCGCTTTGGTTTGCGGGTGCGTTCTTCCTGGAAATGCAGCGGCCGCAGGCCGCCCTTCGTGACCAGGCCGCGGCTTTCGCGGCGGATGTTCATCTTGTAGAGGAAGGCCGCGACGCCGACCGTCTTGGATTCGCTGACGACCGAATACTGCTTGCCGTCGTGTTCGAGCACGTCGCGTCCCTCGCCCAGATGCATGGATCCGGAATTGACGTCGAAATCCATCTGCACGCGAGGCGGAGGCTGTACCGCCCAGGCCGGCCCGGCCAGGAACAACAGCACGATCAGGGCGAGGCGCATCATTCCGGCAGCGGGGAAGTCATTGCCCCGGGGTAGCGGCAGCCGGCGGAAAATTTCACGCGGTTGCCTTCGATGGCGAGCTGGCCGTCGAGAAACCAGCGGATGGCTTGCGGATAGACCGCGTGTTCCTGCTCAAGCACGCGGGCGGCAAGGCGATCTTCGTCATCGTCGGGCAGCACCGGTACGGCCGCCTGAATGACGATCGGACCGTGGTCCAGTGCGGGCGTGACGAAATGCACCGTGCATCCATGCAGTTTGACGCCTTCGTCGATGGCGCGCCGGTGCGTATCGAGGCCGGGGAACGCCGGTAGCAGGGAAGGGTGGATGTTCATGATCCTGCCGCTGAATTGTGCGATAAATTCCTCCGTGAGTATCCGCATGAAACCGGCCAGCACGATCAGGTCCGGTCGATACGCTGCGACGGTGTCCCCAAGCGCCCTGTCGAAACTCGTCCGATCCGGAAAATCGCGGTGGTTCACCACTTTGGCATCGACTCCGGCATCGCGCGCAAACCGCAGGCCCCTGGCCGACGGATTGTTGCTGACTACAGCGGCGATCTGCGCTTCCAGTTTTGCCTCGAGAATCGCCTGCATGTTGCTGCCGCGGCCTGATATCAGGATGACAATGCGCTTCATCGGTTCCTTCAGACCACCACCGTCTGTGCTTCGCCACCGCGCCTGCTGCGGATCTCGCCGATGCGAAAGACGGTTTCGCCTTCGCGCCGCAGTGCCTGGATCGCACGCTCCGCATGCCCGGTGGCGACGACTACCACCATGCCGATGCCGCAGTTGAACACGCGGTGCATCTCGGCCTCGGCGACGTTGCCCTTCTTCTGCAGCCAGTCGAACAGCGGCGGCCGTGGCCAGGCGCCTTTCTTAAGTTCCGCGCATACGTTTTCCGGCAGCACGCGCGGTACGTTCTCCACCAGCCCGCCGCCGGTAATGTGCGCGAGGCCCTTGAAGGGAACTTCGCGCAGCGCGGCCAATACCGGCTTCACGTAAATGCGCGTAGGCGCCAGCAATGCTTCTCCCAACGTCCGGCCATCGAATGCGGATGACAAGTCCGCACCGGAGGAGTCGACGATCTTGCGAATCAGCGAATAGCCGTTCGAGTGCGCGCCGCTGCTGGCGAGGCCGAGGACGACATCGCCCGGCACGATACCCGCGCCGTCGATGATTTTGCTTTTCTCCACCGCCCCGACGGCGAATCCCGCCAGGTCGTATTCGCCCGGCGGATACATGCCCGGCATCTCGGCGGTCTCGCCGCCGATCAGCGCGCAGCCGGCCTGCTCGCATCCCGCGGCAATGCCCTTCACGACCTGCGTTGCGGTGGCCACGTCGAGTTTTCCGCAGGCGAAATAGTCGAGAAAGAACAGCGGTTCGGCGCCTTGCACGAGGATGTCGTTCACGCTCATCGCCACCAGATCGATGCCGACCGTGTCGTGCCGGTTCATATGGAACGCCAGCTTGAGTTTGGTGCCCACACCGTCGGTACCCGACACCAGCACCGGTTCCTTGTATTTCTTCGGCACTTCGAACAGGGCGCCGAATCCGCCGATGCCGGCCAGCACGCCGTCGCGCAGCGTGCGTTTGGCGAACGGCTTGATATTGTCGACAAGCTGGTCCCCGGCATCGATGTCGACGCCGGCGTCGCGATAGGACAGGGAACTGGATTCAGGCGGATCGGTCTTCAAGTTGAGTTGCCGGGTTCTTCGGGATAAAGTGGTAGCCGGATCGCGGCCTGGCCGTGCAGTTCTTGGCGCGGCGAATTTTACTCCAAATGCCTACGGTTTTTCCTTTGCGTATTGCCTCGTATCTGCTTGCCGCCGTCGCTGCCGGGTTGCTGCTCTATCTGGTCGCGCCGATCCTCACCCCGTTTTTGCTGTCCGCCGTGCTGGCCTATATCTGCCTGCCCCCGGTCGACTGGATTGCGCGCAAGCTGCCGCGCTGGCTGGCAGCCGCAATCGTCATGGCGCTGCTGGTGGTCGGCCTGGCGGCGCTCGCGCTGATCGTCCTGCCAATGGTCGAGCGCCAGTTCGTCGCCTTCCTGCAGCACGTGCCGGAGTATCTCGATTGGGCGCGCGGCCGGCTGGTGCCGTGGCTGTCCGGCACGCTCGGCGTCGAATTGAATCTCGACATGGAGCACTTTCGTCAGGCTGTTTCCGACAGCCTGCGAAGCGACAGCGACATCTTAAAAACACTGCTGCCGAAGATCACGACGGGCGGCATGGCCATCGTCGGATTCTTCACGACCGTGCTGCTCATGCCGGTGGTGCTGTTCTACTTCTTGCGGGACTGGCATGAAATCGTGCGCCGGATCGAAGACCTGATTCCGCGCAGGCTGCACCCGGGTGCTTGCAGCATCGCTGCGGAAATCGACCGCGTGCTCGGCGAATTTCTGCGCGGCCAGCTCCTGGTGATGTTGCTCATGTCCGCGTATTACGTCGTTGCACTGTGGATCGCCGGACTCGAATATGCGCTGCCGATCGGCATCCTGTCCGGCCTCCTGGTATTCGTTCCCTACCTCGGGATGCTCGTCGGACTGCTGCTGGGCACGTTGGCCGGCTTCAATCAGTTCAACAGCGTGCTGGGGCTTGTCGGAGTATGGGTCGCATTCGGCATCGGCCAGGTGCTCGAAGGCACGGTGGTGACCCCGATGCTGGTGGGCAACCGCATCGGCCTGCATCCCGTGGCGGTGATATTCGCGCTGCTCGTATTCGGCAAGCTCTTCGGATTTTTCGGCGTGCTGTTGGCGCTTCCCGCCAGCGCGGCACTGCTGGTGGCCTTGCGCCACCTGCGTGCGCACTATGTCGGCAGCGATTTGTACAAATCCTGATGAAGCAACTGGCCCTTATCCTTGCGCCGCCCTCCGCGCCGGCGCTGGAGAATTTTTTCCCGGGCCGCAACGTCGAGTTGCTGACCCTGCTCGGCAATCTCGTCGCCGGGCGCGAACCGGAGCGATCGATCTACCTGTGGGGCGAAGCCGGCAGCGGACGCACGCATCTGTTGCACGCAACCATCGCAGGGCTGAGCGCGGCAGGCCTGGCCTGCCTGCAGGTTTCCCGTGGCGATCCGATCCCGGCGCCTTCGCCGGAATTGCGCGCGGTGGCGGTGGACGACGTGGAGATGCTGGATGCGCGCAACCAGCGCGCGTTTTTCAATCTGTACAACCAGCTGCGCGAGCGAACCGGAATCGTGCTGGCCGCCGGCGATGCGCCGCCTGCACGATTGAAGCTGCGACCCGAACTGGTGACCCGGCTCGGATGGGGGCTTGTCTACCAGGTGCAGGCGCTTACCGATGATGAAAAGGCACTGGCACTCAAACGCCATGCCGCCTCGCGCTCGTTCGACCTTCCGGATGGGGTTATCGACTATCTGCTGCGCCATTTGAGCCGCGACCTGCCTTCGCTGATGAGTGTGCTCGATGCGCTCGACCGCCATTCGCTCGAAGCCAAACGGCCGATCACGCTGCCGCTATTGAAGGAGTTGCTGCGCCCGGAAGACGACAGCGCCGGCTGACGGGGCGCATCCACGGGCCTCGCCGCGAAGGCGCTTTCGGCCGCTTTTGCGCTATACTGACAACGCCTTTTCCCACGCCCCGTCCCGCTTTCTCCGCACCTCCCCATGCGCCTCGCCCTGTTTGATCTGGACAATACCCTCCTGGCCGGAGACAGCGATTTCGAATGGGCGCAATTCCTGATCGAAAAGGAAGTGCTCGACCGCGAAGTTTACGAAGCGCGCAATCGCCATTTTTACGAAGCCTACAAGGCCGGCACGCTTGATATCCACGAGTTTCTCGACTTCCAGTTGAAGCCGCTCGCGCGGCATCCCCGCAAGCAGCTCGACCAGTGGCATGCCGAATTCATGCGGGATAAAATCCTGCCGATCATCACGCAGAAGTCTCGCGACCTGATTGAAAGCCATCGCGACGATGCTCGAGTGGTCATCACCGCCACCAACCGCTTCGTCACCGCGCCGATCGCACGCGAGCTCGGCATAGAAAACCTGATCGCCACGGAGCCGGAGGAAGTCAGCGGCGAATTTACCGGCCGGGTGAAGGGCGTACCCTCGTTTCGCGAAGGCAAGGTCGAGCGGCTCAAGAGCTGGATGGAGGGACATGGCATCGAATGGGGGAAGCTCAGCGAGACCTGGTTCTACAGCGACTCGTTGAACGATCTGCCGCTGTTGTCCCTCGTCAGTCATCCGGTCGCGGTCGATCCCGACGAGACGCTCAAGGAACACGCGCTCAGGCACGACTGGCGCGTCATCAGCCTGCGCTAGTCGCTGCGCATTGCGCGAACGAATTCATGTCGCGTGCCGCCGGAATCATCGTCCTCTCGCTGATTGCCGCGATCAGCGTCTTCATCGGAATCGCTGCAGGCAGCATTTCCATTCCTTTTGCAAAACTTGTTTCGGCGCTGACGCAGCCCGGCGGCGACGCAATCTCCGACATCGTCTGGAAGCTGCGTCTGCCACGGGTATTGGCGGCGTTCTCCTGCGGGGCGCTGCTGGCGCTGGCCGGCACCCTGATGCAAGTCCTGCTGCGCAACCCGCTCGCTGATCCCTACGTGTTCGGCATTTCCGGTGGCGCCGCGCTGGGGGTGATGTTCGGCATGCTGCTGGGAGTGGGAACATTCGCGCAGTCCGGATTGGGCCTGGGCGGAGCGATGCTGGCCTCGGCGCTGGTATTCGGCCTGAGCTTGCGCGCGGGAAACTGGAATCCGTACCGGCTGTTGCTGACCGGCGCGGTGGTCGCAGCGGGACTGAATGCGCTGCTCAGCCTGATCCTGGTCCTGGCGCCGCAGACCGCGGTGAAGGGGATGTTGTACTGGCTGATGGGAGATCTGGGCTACGCCGGCAATCCGCTGCCTGCCTTGTTCGTGCTGGTACTGCTGTTAGCGGTCGCGATGCCATTCGCACCGGCAATGAACGTGCTCGCACTCGGCAGGATGAAGGCGCAGTCGCTGGGTGTGGCGGTCAGCGGCATCGAAATCGTGTTGTTCGGCGTAGCTGCCGTTGCGGCGGTCACCGCGGTGCTGGTCGGCGGTACCGTCGGTTTTGTCGGCCTCATCGTGCCGCATCTGGTGCGTCTCATGGGCTTCGCGGATCATCGCTGGTTGTTGCCCGGTTCGGTTCTCGTCGGCGGTGGTTTTCTGACCCTGGCCGATACCGTTGCGCGTAGTGCCTGGGCGCCTTTGCAGTTTCCCGTCGGTGTGCTCACGGCATTGCTCGGCGTGCCGATCCTTCTGCTGCTTCTCGCAGGCAAAAGCAAAGATGCTGCGCACTGAAGGATTGCGGCTGGCTTATCCCGGGCAGATGCTCGTCGACGGACTGTCGATCGAGTTCCGGCCGGGCGAGGTGTGGGCCGTGCTCGGCCGCAACGGCAGTGGCAAGTCCACGCTGCTGCATGCACTCGCCGCGTTGCGCCGTCCCGAGGCGGGCAATGTCCTGCTGCAGGACGCGATCGCCGCTGCCCTGCCCAGGCGCGTGCTGGCGCGCAAGATCGGCGTACTTTTGCAGGAGGAAACCCGCGAGTTCTGGGGCAGTGTGCGCGACTACGTCCTGCTGGGGCGCTACCCGCATGCGCGCAGTCCGTTCGGATGGAACGTGGAGGACGAACGCATCGCCTCGCAAGAAATCGAAGCGATGCATCTGCGCGGAATGGGCTACCGCCCCTTTGCGACGCTCTCCGGCGGCGAGCGCCAGCGCACCCGCGCCGCGGCGTTGTTCGCGCAACGGCCCGCGATCTATCTGCTCGACGAACCGCTGCAGCATCTCGATCTGCCGCACCAGGTGGCGGTGCTCGAGCGGCTATCCGCCGAAGCGCGCGATCGGGGCGCCATCGTCGTCATGGTGTTGCATGACCTGATCTTCGCCGCCCGCTATTGCAACCGCTTCCTGCTGCTGTTCGGCGAGGGGCGCCATAGCGCCGGCCAGGCCGACGAAGCGCTGACTGCGGATCACCTCGGGGAACTCTACGGATTTCCCCTGGTGCCGGTCGAAGTCGGCGGCGAGCGCCTGTTCCTGCCGGGCAGGCAATCGGGGGAGGGGCGCATGTATAATCCTTCCTTTCACGCCGCGACGTAACTTCAGCGTCACGTAACTCCCCACTATGGAATTCTGCGCTATTTGATGATTCGGAAACTGCTTCGCCGGGTATTCTCCGGCCGGTCATCGCCGTCTGCCCAGCCGCAGGTCGTCCCGCGCAGCAAGCACGGTTTATCCAGGGACAAAATCAGTTCGAGCGCGAGGCGCGTCACCACCGGCCTGCAGGAGAAGGGTTTCGCGGCCTACGTGGTGGGCGGTGCCGTCCGCGATCTGCTGCTCGGACTTGAACCGAAGGATTTCGACATAGCGACCAGCGCCACGCCGGAGCAGGTGCGCGGCATATTCCGGCGCTCGCGCATCATCGGCCGGCGTTTCCGTCTGGTCCACGTCATGTTCGGCGAGGACACGGTGGAAGTATCCACGTTTCGCGCACGCCAGGGTGGCGACCAGGAAGATCAGCGCGCCGACGAGCACGGCCGCATCCTGCGCGATAACGTGTTCGGTACCCAGGAAGAGGACGCCACCCGGCGCGACTTTACGATCAACGCAATGTTCTACGATCCGACGACCGAGCAGATCCTGGATTTCTGCGACGGGCTCGCCGACCTGAAAGCGCACCGCCTGCGCATGATCGGCGATTCCGACCAGCGCTATCGGGAAGATCCCGTGCGCATGCTGCGCGCCGTGCGCCTTTCTGCAAAGCTCGGCCTCAAGATCGAGGCCGACACCCGCGCGCCGATCAAGAGCCTGGCCCCCCTGCTCGCCAATGTGCCGTCGGCGCGCCTGTTCGAAGAAATGATGAAGCTGCTGTTCTCCGGCCATGCCACGGCCTGTCTGCTGCAATTGCGCCAGGAAGGGTTGCACCACGGCCTGCTGCCGATGCTCGACGTGATACTCGAGCAGCCGATGGGCGAGCGCTTCGTGATGATGGCGCTGAAGAGCACGGACGAACGCGTGCGCGCGGACAAACCGATTTCGCCGGGCTTCCTGTTCGCCGCGCTGCTCTGGCACGAAGTGCTGGCAGCGTGGAAGCTCGCGCAGGAAGAGGGCCTCGGTCCGCTGCCGGCGCTGTTCAAGGCGATGGACCACGTGATCCATGTGCAGGCTGAAAAGCTGTCGATCCCGAAGCGTTTCGGCGCGGACATGAAGGACATCTGGGCGCTGCAACCGCGCTTCCTCGGCCGCTCGGGACGCCGGCCTTACAGCGTGCTTGCCCATCCGCGCTTTCGCGCCGCGTACGATTTCCTGGTGCTGCGCTGTGACAGCGGCGAAGTCGATGCCGAGATCGCCGAATGGTGGGAAAACTTCCAGAAGGCCGACGAAGAAATCCGCAAGCAAATGCTGCTTCCCGATCGCAGTCCGCGCAAGCGCCGCCGCAGGCGCAAGCCGGGTGGCGGAAATCCCGCGCCGGGAGTGGCTCCCGCCGGATCCGAATGATCGCGCGCACGGCGACCGCGGAGGCCTTTGTCGCTCTCGGCGCCAATCTGGAAAATCCGCTGCAGCAAGTCAGGCAGGCCATTTTCGAACTTGCCGCAATCGAGCACACCCGTGTACTGGCCGTTTCTTCGCTGTATCGGACCGCCCCCGTAGGCTACGCCGACCAGCCCGATTTCATCAATGCGGTGGCGAAGTTGCAGACCGGGCTATCGCCGCATGAGTTGCTCGATGCGCTGCATGTCATCGAGAATCGCCACGGACGCCGGCGTTCGGTACGCAATGCGCCCCGTACCCTGGATCTCGACTTGCTGTTGTACGGAACGCGCGTCGTCCACGAAGGGGACCTGACATTGCCGCACCCGCGCATGCATGAACGCGCCTTCGTTCTGATGCCGCTCGCCGAGATCGCACCGGATGTGCCGCTGCCGGGAAATGCACCGTTGTCGCAACTGCTCGCGCAAGTCGATCGCAGCGGCGTGGAGAAACTCGATGCCGCCTGAGAAGTATCGCTACATCGTCGTCGAAGGGCCGATCGGCGCGGGCAAGACGAGCCTGGCGCGCAGGTTGTCGGCGCACCTGGGCAAGGCCTTGCTGCTGGAAGATCCTGATGCCAATCCCTTCCTCGCCCGTTTTTACGACGACCCGCGCCGCCATGCGCTGGCGACACAATTGTTTTTCCTGTTCCAGCGCGTGCATCAGGTCGGCGGACTGAAGCAGATCGACCTGTTCGAGGGCGGCACCGTCGCCGATTTCATCCTCGACAAGGATCCCCTGTTCGCCACGCTGACCCTGTCCGATGATGAATTGCATTTGTATCAGCAGATCTATTCTCACCTGATGCCGCAGGCACCGACGCCCGACCTGGTGATTTATCTGCAGGCCTCGCCGGCCAAGCTGGTCGAGCGCGTGCACAAGCGCGGCGTGAATTACGAACGCAACATCTCCGAGCAATATCTGGTGCGGCTCGCCGATGCCTACAGCCGGTTCTTTTACCAGTTCTCCGCCGCTCCACTGCTGATCGTCAACAGCGACTACTTGAATTTTGTTGATGATGCCGGTGATTTTGCTTTATTGTTGCGCCGCATCACCGAAATGCGGGGCCCGCGCGAGTTCTTCAGCCGCGGGGAATAAAGCCAGAACTTTTTGCCACAGAGGGCACAGAGGACACAGAGAACTTCAAGAGCAGGGACGGGGAAAACGAGCGGGGTAGCGGTTCGAAAGCCGATTTAGCCTTTGGCTCTCGCTTTCATGCGGGTTTTCTCTGTGAACTCTGTGACCTCTGTGGCCAATGAATTTCGCATGAAAGTTACCACCAGCGTTCTGCAGAAGATGCGTCAGGAAAACGATCGCATCACGATGTTGACCTGTACGGATGCGAGCTTCGCCGCGCTGCTCGACGCCGCGGGCGTCGACATCTTCCTGGTCGGCGATTCGCTGGCCATGACGGTGCAGGGCCATGATTCGACGTTGCCGGTGACGATGGAAGACATGATCTATCACACCCGTATCGTCGCGCGGCGGACACAACGCGCACTGGTGCTGGGCGACATGCCTTTCGGCAGCTATCAGCAAAGCACGGAAAAGGCTTACGAGAACGCCGCCCGGCTGATGAGTGCGGGCGCTCATATGGTCAAGCTCGAGGGCGGCGAAATCATGGCGCCGCAAATTGAATTCATCGCCAGCCGGGGCATTCCGGTTTGCGGCCATATCGGCCTCACGCCCCAGTCGGTTCACGCGATCGGCGGCTGGAAAATCCAGGGCAAAACCGACGATTCGGCAAGGCAGCTCGTCGCCGCCGGCAAGACGCTGCAGAACGCCGGCGCCAGTCTCATGGTGGTGGAACTGGTGCCGACGGCAGTGGGCAAGGCACTCACGGACGCGGTGTCGATTCCGGTAATAGGAATCGGGGCCGGGGTCCATTGTTCCGGACAGATCCTGAATCTCTATGACATGCTCGACATCTATCCGGGCAAGAAGCCGCGCTTTGTGAAGAATTTCATGCAAGGCGCATCGTCGATAACCGATGCGATCCAGCGCTACGTCGCCGAGGTCAAGGCCGGAACCTATCCGGCTGCCGAACACAGTTTTTAAGGGAGGGCAGGGGCGAGGGGCGAGGGACGAGGGGAGAGGGGAAAGCTTCTACGCTTAATCCTTACCCCTCACCCCTCGCCCCTCGCCCCTCGGAAAAATGGAAGTCATAAGAACCCTGGCCGCGCTGCGCGGACGGCTCAAACGTGAACCGCTGGTCGCCTGCGTGCCGACCATGGGCAACATCCATGACGGACACCTGAGTCTGGTGCGCATCGCGCTTAGCCAGGCCCCGGTAACGATCACCACGATTTTCGTCAACCGGCTGCAATTCGGGCAGGGCGAGGACTTCGAAAAATACCCGCGTACGTTCGAAGAAGACTGTGCGAAGCTCGAGGCCGAGGGCAACGCCATCGTGTGGGCACCGGACGAGAAGGAAATGTATCCGGAGCCGCAAACCTTTTACATAGATTTGCCGAAAGTGGCCAACAAACTCGAGGGCCGCTTCCGGCCCGGGCATTTTCGCGGCATGGCCACGGTGGTGATGAAACTGTTCAACAGCGTTCAGCCGCAGATCGCCGTGTTCGGCAAGAAGGACTACCAGCAACTGGCGATCGTGCGCCAGATGGTCGACCAGTTCGCCCTGCCGATCAAGATCGTTTCCGCCGAGACCGTGCGTGCCGAAGACGGCCTGGCGCTGTCGTCGCGCAACCGCTACCTGTCCGCCGAGGAAAGAAAGGAAGCGATCCGCCTGCGCGAAGCCATCGTCGGTGTGCGTGACGCGGTGCTCAGCGGCGACCGCAATTTCATTGCAATGGAATACGCGGCCGGTGCGCTGCTCGCGCGTCACGGGTGGAACGTGGACTACGTGGTGGTCCGCAACCAGCGCGCGGTACTGCGTCCCGAATCCCACGACAAGGCGCTGGTCGTGCTCGGCGCCGCCAAACTCGGCCAGACACGGCTGATCGACAATCTCGAGGTGCAGGCGCCGTAAGGGCCGTGACGAACGTGACGGTCGTGACGGCGTGACGGGGTTGGTGGTAGTTCGGAAGTAGTCGGAGCATCCCGTAATTCTTTGGGTCGCGCCTGCCGAATATGGCAGGCAGATTAAACCGTTCTTACGTCGTCACGACCGTCACGACTTTCTCAGCCTTCCCCCCTCCCCACCCGCGCAAAATACTCCTCCATCGTGATCAGGCCGCCGGCGCGTTCTGCCTTGCCCTGATCGCGTGCTGCCAGTGCGGGCTGGATCGCATCGATGCGCTTCCATACCGCGAACGGCGTCTCGCAATCGGCGCGCGGCACGTATTGCGACGGATTCAACTTCCGGTAGCGGTGCACATAGCGCGGGCAGTTGATGAACAATTCCTCCACGCGCACCCTCACCACGAGGTCGGCGCCGTTGTATTCCATGATCAGCGGATCGTTTTCGTCGATGCTGGCGGTGCCATGCAGGCGCATGCGGTGCGGGGTTTCGAAATCGATGAACAGCATGCCGATCTTGCCATAGCCGCGGATGTTGCCCATCGAGTAGAACATGCCGTTGCCGTCATAGCTCGGGAAGGCCAGGGTGTTCTTGTCCACGACCTTCACGAATCCGGGATCGCCGCCCTTGTAGGAGCAGGTCGGAAAGCCGCGCGCATCCACGGTGGCCAGGTAAAACATGTCCCGGCTTTCGATGAAGGCCTTCTCGTCGTCGGCGACTTCGGAATGCACGACTATCTGCTCGGCGGCGTCCGCAATGCGGCGCGTATCGAACATGTCCTGAAATGCGCGCTGCGGGTCGGCGTAAAGCTTGCTCATGTCTCCTCCTGTTATTGTTGGATGCGACGCTGGCAATCAACTCGCCGGCACTTTAGCATTGGCCGCTCCATGCCGCGAACCGCATTCTTCCCGTGACGATCCTCTTCTGCAGCGATTCAGAACCGGCCGAGCCCTGGCGTCTTGCCTGTGCCCGCGCCTTTCCGGACATGGCATTTCATATCTGGCCGGATACCGGACCGGCAGACGCAATTCGTTACGCGCTGGTATGGAGGCAACCGCAGGGTGCGTTGGCGCGACTGCCTAATCTGAAGGCGATCCTGGTGCTCGGTGCCGGCGTCGATTCGGTGTTGAGCGATCCCGAGTTGCCGGCCGATGTGCCGGTGGTGCGGCTGGTGGGTGCGGGATTGCCGGGGCCGATGGCGGAGTACGCGCTCTACGCGGTGCTGCATTTTCAACGGCGCATGGCCGATTATTTCAGGCAGCAGCGAGCGGCGATCTGGCAGCGCCACGACGAGTTGCTCGCCAGGCAGTGGCCGGTCGGCGTGATGGGACTCGGCGTGATCGGCGCCGCCGTCGCGCAGCGGATCGCCGCGCAGGGATATCCCGTTTCAGGCTGGAGCCAGAGCGCAAAGCCGGTTGAAGGCGTCCAGGTGTTTGCCGCAAAGGCGGGCTTCGAGCCGTTTCTCGCGCGAGCGCGTGTGTTGGTGAACGTCCTGCCGTTGACACCGGAGACTCGTGGAATTCTCAACGCGCAAACATTTGCCGCAATGCCCTTCGGCAGCTACGCCGTGAATATCGGCAGGGGCGGGCATTTGATCGACTCCGATCTGATCGCCGCGCTGGATTCGGGCCAACTGGCGGGTGCGATGCTGGACGTCTTCGAGCAGGAACCCTTGCCCGCCGCCCACCCGTTCTGGCGCCATCCGAAGATAATCGTCACGCCGCACGTCGCCGCGCCGACCCTCGCGTCCGAATCCGAATCACAGGTCATCGAAAATATCGGGCGGCTGGAGCGCGGCGAACCGCCGCTGGGGCTGGTGAACAGGGCGAAGGGGTATTAGTCGGCGCCGTCATGCGGCACCCGTCACGTCTTTATCGTCACGTTTTCACGATGTATGCGGCTAGCTCGCCGCATGAATGGAATTGTAGTTCCGGCATAACGTCGTCGTCGAAGACGTTAGCCTCCACTAAAACTCCCTTCGTCGTTTTCACGATCGTCACGTTATTTCCCGTCACGGCTTTTCAAGCCGTAGGCAGCTTGTAATCCTTGAAATCCTCGCGCAGCTTGGTCTTGAGCAGCTTGCCGGTGGCGGTGTGCGGTAATTGCTCGACGAACACCACGTCATCCGGCATCCACCACTTGGCCACCTTGCCTTCGAAGAATTTCAGCAATTCCTCGCGTGTGACCTGCGCGTCTTTTTTCTTTACCACCACCAGAAGCGGACGTTCGTCCCACTTCGGATGACGGATGCCGACTACCGCCGCTTCGGCGACGGCCGGGTGCGCCACGGCGGTGTTCTCGAGGTCGATCGAGCTGATCCATTCGCCGCCCGACTTGATCACATCCTTGGAACGGTCCGTGATTTGCATGTAACCATCGGCGTCGATGTTGCAGACGTCGCCGGTGGGAAACCAGTCGCGGCCGTGCTCGTCCTTGCGCAGCGGGTTGCCGCCTTCGGCCCTGAAGTATTCCTTGCAGATCCAGGGGCCGCGCACCAGCAGGTCGCCGAATGCCTTGCCGTCCCACGGCAGATCCTTGCCGGCGTCGTCGACGATTTTCATGTCGACGCCGTAGATCGCCCGGCCCTGTTTGTTCTGCAGCGAGAGGCGCTGTTCGCTATTCCAATCGTTGTGCTTCGCCTTGAACGTGTTGACCGTGCCGAGCGGGCTCATTTCGCTCATGCCCCAGGCGTGGATGACCTGCACGCCATAGTCCTTTTCGAAGCTGCGGATCATTGCCGGCGGGCATGCGGATCCGCCGATCACGGTGCGCTTGAGGGTGCTGAACGTCTTGTTGTTCTGCTTCATGAACGCGAGCAGGCCCAGCCATACCGTCGGCACACCGGCGGAAACCGTGACCTTCTCCTTCTCGAACAGTTCGAACACGCTCGCGCCGTCCAGTCCCGCACCGGGAAACACCATCTTGGCCCCGACCATGGCCGCGCAGTAAGGCAGGCCCCAGGCGTTGACGTGGAACATCGGCACCACCGGCAGGATGACGTCGCGCGCCGAAATGTTCAGCGCGTCCGGCATGGCCGAGGCGTAGCAGTGGATGATGGTGCTGCGATGGCTGTAGAGCACGCCCTTGGGGTTGCCCGTCGTGCCCGAGGTGTAGCACAGCGAAGACGCCATGCGCTCATCGAATTCGGGCCAGTCGAAATCGTCGGAATGGGCCTCGATGAGTTCTTCGTAACAAAGCACATTGGCGAGCCTGGTCTGCGGCATGTGCGCCTTGTCGGTCATGATGATCCAGCCCTTCACGCGCGGGCATTTCTCCGCGACCGCTTCGATCAGGGGAACGAACGTCAGGTCGACGAAAACATAACCGTCCTCGGCGTGGTTGGCGATGTAGACGATCTGCTCGGGGAACAGCCTGGGGTTGATCGTATGCGACACGGCCCCCATGCCCGCCGCCGCATAGTAGGCCTCGAAATGGCGGAATCCGTTCCATGCCAGGGTGGCCACGCGGTCATGCATCTTGACGCCCAGGGAAGTCAGCGCGTTGGCGAGCCTGCGGGCGCGGCTGTGGGCTTCGCGGTAGGTATAGCGGTGAATTCCCCCGCCTTCCACCAGGCGGGATACGATTTCAGTATCGCCGTGGTAGCGGTCCGCATGCTTGATCAGGGAAGAGATCAGCAGCGGAGCGTCCATCATGAGGCCTTGCATCGCGGATCTCCCGTCATTGTTCGATTCGCCCGGATTCTAGCAGCTTGCCCCTCGAAAACACGGTTGTCCTGCAACGCGGATGCGACCGGGTTCGTTGCACTGCAAAAGAGCGCCGGTGCATGGAATTGCGCGCCGGCATCTCGTTTACAACGGCGCCGCTTTGCGAATAGAATCCGGGCCGTACAGTCAGGCCCCATGGCAGTCAGTACGGCGCTCGAACCCGGTCGGCGAGCGGCCATGAGTGAAGCCTGATGGAAGCGAAAATATAACTAGACAGATGACGCCAACGACCGTGTCCCGAAAATCCGTATCCGTTCGAGGTCGCCGTCCCGGCGTCGTTCTTCCCGAGGAGAGATCGCAATGAAATCCCTGAAGACGGCGTTACTGCTGTGCGCGGCTATGCTGGCGCCGGCGCTGTCCGCCGGCGTTCATGCCCAAGAGACGATCAAGATCGCGTTCATCGAGGGCCTGAGCGGGCCCTTCGCGAACGTCGGCGAAATCGGGCTGCGGCATTATCAGCTCGCGGCGGAAAGCGTCAATGCGCGCGGCGGCGTCCTCGGCGGCATCAAATTCGAAATCGTGCCGTTCGACCACAAGACCAGCCCGCAGGAAGCCCAGCTCGTATTCAAGCAGGCCGCCGACCAGGGCATCCGTTACATCGCGCAGGGCAACGGTTCGAGCGTAGCACTCGCGCTGTCGGACGCAGTGGCCAAGCACAACGAACGCAACATGGAGAAGAGCGTTGTGTTCCTGAATTACGCGGCGGTGGATCCTCAGCTTACCAACGACAAATGCAATTACTGGCACTTCCGTTTCGACGCCGACGGCGACATGAAGATGCAGGCGCTGACGAATTACATGGCGCAGCAGAAGGGGATCAAAAAGGTTTACCTGATCAACCAGGATTACTCATTCGGCCAGGCAGTGACCAGGGCTGCACGGGCGATGCTTGCGGCAAAACGGCCGGACATCGAAATCGTCGGGGACGACCTGCACCCGCTGGGCAAGGTCAAGGACTTCGCGCCTTACGTGGCGAAGATCAAGTCCTCCGGCGCCGACAGCATCATCACCGGAAACTGGGGCAACGATCTTGCATTGCTGGTGAAGGCCGGCAAGGAAGCCGGCCTCCAGGCGGACTACTACACGTACTACACCGGTGCGGCCGGTGCGGTCACCGCGTTCGGCGAAGCAGGAGCCGGGCATGTCAAGCAGGTGACCACCTGGCACTCGAACATAAGCGGCAAACAGGCCGGCGATCACAACACCGGTTACCGCGCCCGTTACCCGGACGTAAAGGACGATCTCTACTACTCCTCGATCCGGGAGTCGGTCAATGCGCTCGCGCTGGCGATCGAAAAAGCCAGGAGTGCAGATCCGGTAAAGGTAGTGCCGATGCTGGAAAACCTGAAGTTCGAGGATGACTCGGGCGAGATTTACATCCGCGCGGACAATCACCAGTTGGTCCAACCGCTGTACATTTCCACGCTGGTCAAGGCCAACGGCAAGGACGTCAAATTCGACGTCGAGAAAACCGGACTTGGCTTTCGCACCGACGCGCGTGTAGAGGGCAAAGACACCGTGATGGCGACGACCTGCAAGTTTCAAAAGCCGTGAACGGTGATCGGCGAACAGTGAACGGTCAACAGCCACAGGCATCAACTCCCAATCACCGATTACCGATCACTGATCACCGCACTTAAATGGAATTCTTCCTCGTCACCCTGCTGAACAGCCTGTCCTACGGGTTGCTGCTGTTCATGCTGTCCTCGGGGCTGACGCTGATCTTCAGCATGATGGGCGTACTGAATTTCGCGCATGCAAGCTTCTACATGCTAGGTGCGTACTTCGCTTACCAGACCGGGTTGCATATCGGTTTCTGGCCGGCCTTGTTCCTGTCCCCCGTGATCGTCGGTGTGCTCGGTGCGGCTACCGAACGCTTTGGCCTGCGCACCGTGCACAAGTTCGGTCACGTGGCGGAACTGCTGTTCACGTTTGGTCTGGCGTATGTAATCGAAGAAGTCGTGCACTTGCTCTGGGGGCGTGCGCCTGTCGACTACCGCATTCCCGCGGAACTCGATTTCACGCTGTTCACGTTGTATACGACCCAGTATCCGGCCTATCGCGGATTCATGATGCTGGTTTCGGTCGGCATGTTGCTGGTCTTGTATCTGGTGTTGACGCGCACCCGCATCGGCCTGGTGATCCAGGCTTCTCTTTCCCATCCGGAAATGGTGGAGTCCCTCGGCCATAACGTGCCGCGCGTGTTCATGCTGGTATTCGCGGGCGGCACCGCGCTGGCCGGGCTTGCGGGGGTGATCGGCGGCAACGCGTTCATCACGGAACCCGGGATGGCAACCGCCGTCGGCAGCATCGTCTTCGTGGTCGTGGTATTCGGCGGCATGGGTTCGCTCGGCGGGGCTTTCCTGGCGTCATTGATCATCGGCGCGTTGCAGACGTTCTCCGTCGCGCTCGACTATTCGATGCTCGACGTTCTCGCCAGGGCCGGCATACATATCGCACCGACGTCGTTGTGGCATGGGTTCTGGTCGATCACCATTTCGCAAACCGCTCCCGTGTTGCCTTACCTGCTGATGGTGCTGATGCTCATCGTGCGGCCACGCGGACTCATGGGTACGCGGGAGGGATGATGCGCGCGCCGACACCGATGCCAGGCATTTATCGCGGAGCGCGGCCATGACGCGGGTGCTGACCGCGCGGAGGATCGTTTTCTGGAGCGCCGTCGCGGTGGCCTTCGCGGTTCTGCCGTTCATCTTCTCGCAGAGCTTTGCCTTGTCGATGCTGTCGCAGATGGGCATCGCCATCATCTTCGCGCTGTCGTACAACATGCTGCTGGGGCAAACCGGCTTGTTGTCATTCGGGCATGCGGTTTACTTCGGACTGGGCGCATTCTTCTGCGCGCACGCACTGAATTTCATCGGCGCCGGGAAATTCTGGTTTCCGGTCACCCTGGTACCGTTGATCGGCGGATTGGCGGGGCTGGTATTCGGCCTGCTGCTCGGCTTCGTG
>DASWEZ010000004.1:0-8410 GCA_036394495.1 Burkholderiales bacterium | reverse complement strand
GCCGCGGTGGCCGCGGGATTCGTGCCCTTGTCACTGGGTTCGGACACCAACGGTTCGATCAGGGTGCCGGCTTCATTGTGCGGCGTGTTCGGACTGAAACCGACCTACGGAAGATTGCCGCGCACCGGAGCGTATCCTTTCGTCGACAGCCTGGACCACGTCGGCCCCTTTGCCACGACGACCGCGGATCTGGCCGCCTGCTATGACGTATTGCAGGGAGCGGATGCGGGCGATCCAGCCTGCGCGCAGCGACCGGCACAACCGGTTTCGGCATCGCTGGCGCACGAAAGGCCGTTGCGGGTTGCGCGGCTGACGGGATATTTCGATCGCTACGCCTCCGCGGAAGCGCTGGCCGCATCGAAGCGGGCAGCCGAAGCACTCGGCGCCAGGTACGAGATCGAACTGCCCGAAGTGCATCGCGCCCGGGCCGCCGCTTTCGTCATTACCGCTTCCGAAGGCGGGGCGCTGCATCTGCGCACACTGAAGGAAAAGTACGCGCAGTTCGAGCCGTTGTCGCGCGACCGCTTCCTGGCCGGGGCGCTGATGCCCGCGGATTGGGCGCT
This sequence comes from Burkholderiales bacterium, assembly GCA_036394495.1. Lineage (GTDB taxonomy): Bacteria > Pseudomonadota > Gammaproteobacteria > Burkholderiales > JACQAP01 > JACQAP01. The sequence goes on along the minus strand of DASWEZ010000004.1, from coordinate 7,847 downwards.
CAAGTCACAACGGCTGCGCGTGTGGTTTCGCAGCCGCATGGCTGAAGTTTTTTCGCGCTACGATATTCTCATCGCGCCGGCGACACCGGTCAGCGCACCGGTGATCGGAACCGAGTGGATCGAACTGGACGGCGAGAAGCTGCCGCTGCGAGCAAGCATGGGCCTGTTCACCCAGCCGATCTCCTTCGTTGGCCTGCCGGTGGTGGCGGCGCCGGTCGACGTCGCCGGGCAGATGCCCATCGGCGTGCAGTTGATCGGCGCACCCTGGCGCGAAGACTTGTGCTTCGCGGCTGCCGCCCGGCTCGAGAAAGCCGGCGTGGCGAACGCACGCATTGCGGGAGGATGAACATGGAAATCAACCGGCCGGAGGTGGTCGCCGAAGTGACCGCCGCCTGTGACCGTTACGAAAAAGCGCTGGTGACCAACGATGTCACCACGCTCGGCGAATTGTTCTGGAACAGCCCGCACGTGCTGCGCTATGGCCCGGCGGAAAATCTCCATGGTTTTGATCAGATCGCCGGCTTCCGCGCCGCGCGCTCGCCGCAGAATCTCGGGCGCACCGTGCTGCGCAGGATCATCACGACGTTCGGTAAAGACTTCGCGACCGCCAATGTCGAATTCCTGCGCCCGCCCGCCACGCGCATCGGCCGGCAGAGCCAGGTCTGGACACGCATGCCGGAAGGGTGGAAAGTGGTGGCGGCCCATGTCAGCCTGATCGAAGAGAAGAAGTAGATGTTCGATACTGCCCTCGTAGTCATCGATCTGCAGCGCGATTATTTTCCCGGCGGAAAATTCGAGCTGCCCGGCATCGAGCGCACGGTCGAGCGGGCTGCACTGCTGGTCGCGCTGTTCCGCGCCAACGGCATGCCGGTCATTCATGTGAGGCACGTGGAGCGGGACCCGGCGGTCGGCTTCCTCCTCGAAGGCACGCCCGGCGTCGAGATCGACCCGCGGGTCGCGCCGCAGGGCGAAGACATGCTGATCACCAAGAACTATCCGAATGCATTCCGCGATACGACGCTGGCCAAGATTCTGCATGTTCTCGGCGCGAAGGAATTGTTCTTCTGCGGCGCGATGAGCAATATGTGCATCGACGCCAGCGTCAGGGCGGCGTTCGACATGGGCTATCGCTGCACAGTGATCGAAGATGCCTGTGCCGCCTGCGATCTGGTGTTCGGCGGCAACGTGATTCCCGCAACGCTGGTGCACGGTGCTTTCATGGCGGCACTCGCTTCGGCTTACGGGGAGGTTGTCGACCTCAAGACTTTTTCGGACAGGCTGGTTGCCAGTTGATTTCCAATCGATAAAATCCACGCCACGACGCCGGCTTTGCCGGCGTTTCCGTTTGATGGCTCGGATAGTTTGTTGCACGGCACTCAGAATCTGGCACACAGCATCCGCTTGCCCGTTTGTCTTTTCCACCAGGAGGGTCTAAATTGCAACGGCATAATAACTGAGTCGACCGTTTTCCGGCCGATGCTTGAAGAAGATTTGCAAAGTGCAGTGCAGGGTTCTAACTTGAGGAATGCAGGCAATCAAAGGAGTCCGACCATGAAAGTGACGCGCAACATCGGAATGCTGCTGCTGGCCATCTGGCTCATCCTGACCGGATTGATACCGCTGCTCAATTTCAGTTTCTCGGGGCTGGGCACCGTGATGGCCGTTCTCGCAATCGCAGCAGGCATCCTTATCATCATCGGGCGATAGGTCGATGTGCCTCGGCGATTAAATTTAAATGGAGTGAGAGTCGATTGTCCATCTTCATGGAATAGAAAGAGAAGCTGATGCCGCTTGATCCCGAAGAGAATCAAGAATGAGAAGAACCCGAATAGCACTGTTTGTCCTTTCGGCTGCATTTCTACAGAGCTCTCACGCGTTGTCCGCGGAAACCGCGGCAGGCCCCGTCGATCTGGCTGCGCTCACCTGGGCCGAGCAGCCGAACGGCGTGCAGATCGCCGTCTTCCTCGGCAACCCCAGGGAGCCGGGACCCTACGGCGTGCGGGCAAAGATCCCGCCGCACTGGCATATCGCACCGCATACCCATCCCGAAGAAGCACGCGTCGCCACGGTCATAACGGGGACGTTTTACTGGGCGAAAGGCGACACGTTCGATGAGTCGAAATTGCAGGGATTCGGCCCCGGCAGCGTGATCATCGAGGCGAAGGGAGTGCCGCACTTCGCGACGACGAAGGATGAGGGGGTCGATCTTCAGGTCACTGCCATCGGGCCTGCCGGCCTCCAATTTGTGAGCGACAAAAAATAGTCGCCTCGCCGTCCGGCGAAACCGATCCCCGTGCGTTAGCCGCGCAACACGAATACGGCGAAGCACTCAAGTCGGGTTTGTTCGACGGCGCCAATCTGGTGGCGGAATTAAGGCAAGGCCGGGGGCAGCCCGGCGGCTGGTCACGTTGATTCCTGTCCTATTCATTTGTGCTCTCAACTGGACATGATGCGTCTAACGGTGATTCAAAGGCAATGAAGAGGACACATGGGACGACGCTTGCGCAGTAGCCCTTGTGTGGTCGTTTAGCGGGGCCATAGGCATAAGTCCCAGGCTCGAGAACCGCCGTTTTCTGGTCGTCATAGGTGAGTTGAAGCTTGCCTGCTACCAGCACCATGCGCTCTGGGGAATTATGCCAGTGGAGTGGGATGGTCGATTTGGCGGGCATCTTGAAGAAAACATCCAGATTGTCTTCCGCCGGGTCGCCGTGAAGAACAGCCATCGCGCATCCTTCGGGCAAGAACGCAGGGCAGTCCCCCCACGTGAGCTGCGCATCATCGGCCGACTGCGTAAGTGCTTGCTCAGGAACGGGTGCTTGTGCGAAGGCGGATGCGCTGAGAAAGCTCGACAAGAACAAAAACACCGCTTGCAGTGAACGGCTAATCAGGGTCTGGCGGCACATGGTGATTTCTCCATTTGGTAGAAATTTTCGTACGACTGGAATGAGGTCCAACGTTGCATACAACCGGACGGAAAAAGCGCAACTTTTAACGGTCCGGTTGATGGACTGGCATTTTCAAACGCGAATGATGTTGCCCTTCAGCGAGTAGAGAATGGCGATCACGTCATTTTTCGTGTCATCATCCAGTGTATGTTTGTTCATTGCGCCGACAATGTCGTCCATCGCCGCCAAGTACTCTTGCTCACTGATGTTCATGCCTTTATGTGCGGCGAGCATGTCCTTACCCGTGTAGGGATCCGGGCCGCCGGAGCCCGCACAGAAAAATTCGCGTGCCATCCGTTTGGCGTGCTCCAAGTCTTTTATTTTCTCGAAGCGAGTTTTGACGATGGGGTTATCCAGATGTGCAGCCATGACATCGTCCACGAGGCGGGCAATGCCATCAGCTCCACCCAGACGTTGATAGAGTGTAGTGGTCATGGTGAATTCCTTTCAGTTTTGTAGGGCTGCATGGGAAAATAAGTAGCTGCTGCAGCCCGATGCAACTACTGCCTAATTCGCTTGGATTGTGGCCTGCGGTTGCATGGCGGTGCCGATGATCGCGGTGACACCGAGCGACGGGCCGCGCAGCCAGATGACAGCGATTGAACGCGCAACATATTTCATGGTTCAGTCCATTCCTGTTTCATCAGGCGCGTGCACGACTTTGGTCAGTGCTTGGTGATCACGACTTCGAGGTACTCGCTGGGCACGACCATGGTGCCGTCCCCCGAGCGGTTGAATTGAACGATCAGCGCGATGAGATCGTGCTGGAGCGCTGTTTGCGCCGCGGGTTGGAGCGCGGCGAAGGTCTTGAGCACCGGGCCGTAGTAGGTTTTGAAAACCTCCAGCCAATGCTCCGGCGAACGATAGCGAAACACGAAGTTTCGCTGCACGGACTTCACCGAAGTCACGGGCGACTCGAACAGCTCGGCGATTCGCGCCCGGGTACCCCAGAGCGCCGGCGACTTGGCGCCAGGGTGCGGCGGAACGTGCTTGCCGATGGTCTTGAAAAGCTGGCCGATGAAGCCCTCGGGCGTCCAGTTGGCCAGGCCGATCTTGCCGCCGCGCTTGCAGACGCGAACCATCTCGGCCGCGGCGCGGTTCTGGTCGGGGGCGAACATCACGCCGAACGTCGAGACGACCACGTCGAAGCTGCCGTCCGGAAACGACAGCGCTTCCGCGTCGGCCTCGCGAAACTCGATATCGAGTCGTTCGGCTGTGGCGCGCTCGCGGGCGCGCTCGAGCAGCGCCGGCACATAGTCGGTGGCAACCACATCGCACCAGCGACGGGCGGCTGCGAGCGAGGCATTGCCGTTGCCCGCGGCAACGTCGAGCACCTTCTGTCCCGAGCGGACATCGAGCGCCTCACACAATTCCTCGCCCACGATCTGCAGGGTGGTGCCGATGAGGGCATAATCGCCAGACGACCATGCTGCCTGCTGGCGGGCCTTGAGTGCCTTGAGGTCGGTCTGACCGACGGTTGGGCAGTTTTCACTGATGATGGCAGCGGCTTTATCCATGTTTCTTCTCCTTGACGGTGGTTGGTCTTGCAACGTTTCGCCCCGTGTATGCGAAGTGGGCGTTAGCGAGGGTTGGTTCCGCTCGCCCGCCGTGACGATTGGGCTCAACCATAACGGGCAGCCGTGGGGGCGAACGTGGTAGCCGGCGTGGAATTGCCCGTGGAATCCGATTTCCCGGGCCGGCCGGGCGGCGAGCCTTCGATTGTTGTGCGCATGCTCGGGCCCATGAAGATCGTCCGGGACGGCGTCACTCTGGCACTGCCCGCATCGCGCAAGGTACGTGCGCTCTTCGCCTATCTGGCCTTTGCGCCGCTCCCCGTTTCGAGGAGCCAGCTATGCGATCTTCTGTGGGATGTTCCCAACGATCCGCGGGGGGAACTTCGTTGGTGCCTGAGCAAGATAAGAAACATCGTCGACGAGCCCGGCCGCCGCCGCGTTTACACCAGCGGGGACGCCATCGGACTCGATCTGGCGGATTGCTTCGTCGATGCCATCGAAATCGCGCGCGCGGCTGAAGAAGGCATCGAGACGCTCGCGCCGGAGCGGCAGCGAACGCTGTCCACGCTGATCAATGGAGACTTTCTGCAGGGCCTGGAAATCGACCGCAGCCCGGTCTTTAACGGGTGGCTCATCGCCCAGCGGCGACGATTCCGCGGCTGCTTCGCCGCCCTGCTCGAGCATCTCGTCAGAAGCGTTCCCGATGACGAATCTTTCCGATATCTGGAGACGTGGCTGCAGCTTGCGCCGTTCGACCGGCGTGTCCATGAGATCCTGCTGACCGCGCTCGCCCGTCGCGGCCGGATTCGGGAGGGTGAAGAGCATCTGGCGGCAACCGTCCGGCTGTTCGAAAACGAGGGCCTTGATTGCATGCCCGTTCGCGACGCATGGCGGTCGGCCAAATCGCAAGCCGGTGCATCGAGTGTCCGAGCCGTCGCTGCCTCTTTGACGGCAGCAGCAAGCAGCGGCCCTGACAACGTCCCCATCGCTGCACCTCGCCGCGCGTCCATAGCGGTGATGCCGTTTGTCGACCAGTCCACTGCGACGGGTGTGCGCGGCGGAACGGCCGACGCTCTCGCGCACGACGTGATCACCAGGCTCGCCCAACTGCGAAGCCTGTTCGTCATTGCACAAGGGACGGTGTTCGCTCTGCATGAGCGGCACATCGGTGCCGAAGAGGCCGGTCGGATGCTGAACGTCGGCTATGTTGTCAGCGGGTCCGTGCGGAGCCATGGCAAACGCCTCACCGTGAGCGTCGAACTGGCCGAGACGCGGACCGCCCGGATCGTCTGGGCGGAGATCTTCAACCAGAAGCCAGACGACGCGTTTCTCGTGCTCGACGAGATCGGCAACAGGATCGTCGCGTCCATCGCCGGCGAGATTGAGACGAACGAACGCAACCGCGCCATCCTGAAGCCGCCGAATTCGCTGGACGCATGGGAGTCTCATCATCGCGGCCTGTGGCATATGTACTTGTTCAACAAATCGGACAACGAGCTAGCCCGGCATTTTTTCCAGAAAGCGGTGCAACTCGATCCGACCTTCGCACGCGCCTATGCCGGCTTGTCCTTCACGCATTTCCAGAACGTCTTCCAGGGTTGGGCGAAGCGCGAGCCGGAGATCGACCGGGCTTTCGAAGCTGCCGGCCAAAGCCTCATAGTCGATGATCGCGATCCCGCCGCGCACTGGGCCATGGGCCGCGCGCTCTGGCTGCGTGGTCGCCATGACCAATCGGTTATCGAACTGGAGCAGGCCATCGACCTGAGCCCGAACTTCGCCCTAGGGCATTACACGCTCGCGTTTATCCAATCGCAGACTGGCGATCCACTCGCCGCCATCTCTTCCTCCGATCACTCGCGCGAGCTAAGCCCCTTCGACCCGCTGCTTTTCGGCATGCTCGGCGCACGCGCCATGGCGCTGGTGCGTCTCGACCGGTTCGAGGAAGCCGCCGATTGGGCCGTCAAGGCCGCCGCCCGCCCCAACGCGCATTCACATATCCTCGCGATTGCGGCCTGTAGCCTGGCGCTGGCCGGCTCGCTCGGTGAGGCACGCGCCTATGCCGCTGCGATTCACAGGACGCTTCCGCGCTACAGCGTCGCCGACCTGCTAGGCGCCTTTCGATTTGATTCGCACGGCGCCGCACTATTCCGCAAAGGCGCCAGGCGCATCGGCATGGAGTGACCGGCGGATGGGCGCGGGAAATGGCGTAAACGGAAAATACTCCAGACTCGGGCAACTTTACTTATTTGCCTAAAGGGGGAACTCATGAGGGTGATCACATTCTGTGCAGTTCTTTTCTTCGCAACGCCGGCTGGGTCGGCCTCGCCTTCGGATGGCCCGACGCCTGCCGTGCTCGAGGAATTTGCGCCGACAGGAAAGCTGAGGGTAGGTGTAGCCGCGGCGCCGGCGCGGTCGGCCCTTTTTGTCATAAGAGAGGCGGACGGCGAACCGAGCGGCGTCACCGTCGATCTGGGCAGGGAATTGGCGCACAAGCTCGGCGTGCCGGTGGAATTCTTTGTCGCATCCAATACCGGTGAACTGGTCAACGCAACCACTTCAGGCGTGATCGATGTCGCCTTCATGCCGATGGACGATGAACGTAGGAAAAAGCTGGACTTCGGTCCAGCTTATTTCGTGATCGAAAGCACTTTCCTGGCGCGTCCCGATTCGGATATCCACAGCCTCGGCGACGTGGACCGGCCGGGCATCCGCGTCGTCGGCATTGCCAACACGGCGACAATCCGCGCCGCCGGCCGCTGGTTGAAGAACACGACGATTCGCGCCGCGGCATCAGTCGACGAGGCGATGGAGATGTTGCGTTCCGACCGTGCGGACGCGTTCGCGCTTACGCACGATTCGCTTCCTGCGCTTGCCGCCAGGTTGCCGGGTTCGCGCATTCTCGACGGGGCTTTTCTGCAGGCGGGCGTGGCCATCGCGGTGCCGAAGGAGCGGCCGAATGCGCTGGCCTACGCCAGCACATTCATCGAAGATGCCAAGAGGTCGGGGATGGTGCAACGCGCATTCGACAACGCGGGCCTGAAAGGTCTGGCTGTAGCGGCGCCGTCGGCCAGCCAGTAGATCGCGGAATCCTTCGCGAAGACTGAACGCACTTAGCGGTGCGCCCTGATCGAGGCGAAGATGCCGAGTACGAACAGAATCACCGCTGTACCCTGTGCCAGCGTGGGCCAGCGTCCATCCAACCAGAAGGAATACAGCAGGGAAAACAGCGTTTCGCTGACGATCAGCTGCCCGCACAGGCTGGCCGAAAGGCGCCGGCTGGCGATGTTCCACAAGATCGTCGCCAGCCAGGAGGAGCCGAACCCGGAGAGCAGGCACAACGCGGCGAAGGTCGTGAAGTGCGGCCGGGCAATCAGTTCCGCAAGCGGCG
>DASWEZ010000003.1:0-1723 GCA_036394495.1 Burkholderiales bacterium | reverse complement strand
CGCCGCCACCTGGAACTGCAGTTGCGCCAGTCGCAGAAGATGGAAGCCGTTGGCCGCTTGGCGGGCGGCGTTGCGCACGACTTCAACAACCTGCTGATGGTCATCAAGGGGCACACGGAATTATTGCTTGGTGCGTTATCTCCCACCGACTCCATCGCGCGAAAAATCGAGCAGATCGATCGCTCCGCCGACCGCGCCACAACGCTCACCCGCCAATTGCTCGCCTTCAGCCGTTTGCAAGTCCTGCAGCCGCAAATCATCAATCTCAATTCCGTTGTCGAAGAGATGGGCAAGCTCTTGCCCCGCCTGATCGGCGAAGACATAGAACTCGTCCTTCGCCCCGATCAGAAACTCGGAACCATCCGTGCCGACGCCAGCCAGATGGAACAGGTCATCATGAATCTGGCCGTGAATTCGCGCGACGCCATGCCGACCGGCGGCAAGCTATTGATCGGCACGCGCAATTGCGACCTTGATCAGTCCTACACGGCCAGCCATCCGCTGATGAAACCCGGCTCGTACGTTCTGCTGGACGTCACCGATACCGGCACCGGCATGGACGAAGAAACCCAGACGCACATCTTCGAGCCGTTCTTTACTACCAAGGAAAAAGGAAAAGGCACAGGTCTTGGACTGGCCACCGTATACGGCATCGTCAAGCAGAGCGGCGGTTTCGTTTGGGTGTACAGCGAACTCGGCAAAGGCACGTCTTTCAAAATTTATCTTCCGCGTGTAAACGAGGCGCGTGTAAACGAGGCGGAAGTGCATATCGGCGCGCCAAAGCCCTCCGCGGAAATTCCCGCCGGAACGGAAACCGTGCTTCTGACCGAGGATGAGCAGGACGTTCGCGAAATTGCCCGCGAATTTCTGGAATCCGGCGGCTACAAGGTGATCGAAGCGAAAAACGGCAAGGAAGCCATCGCCATTGCCGCTGAACATCGCGGCAAGATCGATCTGCTCGTCACCGATATGGTGATGCCGGGAATGACTGGCCAGGAACTCGCCGTGCAACTTCAACGCGAGCATCCGGGCGTCTCGGTTGTCTTCATGTCCGGCTACAGCGAGCACGCCGCCACGGAAATGGCCAATGCCGACCCGTCCGTTCGGTTGATGACCAAGCCGTTCAGCCGCGGCGCCATCCTTCGCACTGTGCGCGAAATCCTCCAAGCTCGCAAAAAATCCTGAGGACTTTTCCCGTGGCGCAGGCACTCCTGCTTGTGCTCTTGGATTAGCTGATCTTCGGATGCTTCCGGTGCCAGGTCGTAGACTGCTGAAAAATCCGTCCAGCCTGTAGAACCGCCGCGTCATCCCCCGCGCGCCCCACAAACTGCAACCCAATCGGTAAATTCTTATCCGTGAATCCGCAAGGTACCGATATCGCCGGCAATCCGCAAAGATTCCCAATCGCCCCCAGCGGATCAGGAAACGAAAGCCCCGTAACCAGGTTCAAGCTCAAGGGAGTGGCAGCCACAGGTTGTGTAGCCGTCGCCAGCACATCATACGAATCGAAAAGGTCGGCCATTTTCTTCTGGAGAATGTCGCGAATACGCAGCGCCGTCGTGTAATCCGCGCCCGAAACGCTTTGGCTCACATATCCGCCGACACGCCCGACGGGATCAATCAATTCTTTCACCCGGCCCGAACGAATCAGTTGCGAAAATGCCGAGCCCGCTTCGCCGGACAATATCAGCGTCGCGGCATCCTCCCACGGTCCTTCAGGCAG
>DASWEZ010000002.1:0-22492 GCA_036394495.1 Burkholderiales bacterium | reverse complement strand
ACACACCTGCAGCAAAGCCTGGCGGAATTCTTCGACCGCGGTTACTCCGCAATCATGACCCCGCCCGCTGCGGGGGAAGCGCCGGCCACCCTCGAGAACACCGGCGATCCGCGTTTCTGCACCATCTGGACGCTCGTCGGTCTCCCGGCCATTGTGATTCCGACCGGCAAGGGACCGAAGGGCATGCCGCTCGGACTGCAACTTATCGGCGCGGCGGAGGAAGAAAACTACCTCCTGGCAACGGCGGCGTGGTGCGAGCGCTATTCCCCGTTCAAGGGTTTGGTCTAAGGCGTAACCGCTTTCAACACGAAGGGTCACGAATACCCTCGCGACAGCGTGGAGTACCCTTTTAGGAAAAACGAAGGAACACGAAGGAAAGCAAAGTAGGATTTGGTGTATTCGGCGTGCAGAAGGATTTTCTTGGTGTCGCGCTATTCCCCTAACGCTGATCGGCTATGGAAGGCATAGCATCCCGATCTTGTTCTCCTTCGTGTAAAAGATTTTGCACTAACGACAGCGCTAGCGCGGGGCTCGAGTCTGCGCGCATCGCGCCTCAACTAGGCTCGGGACAGCGCGGCGAGTCGTTTACAATTCCATCCTCGCATCGGTTCTTTCGCTTTTTTCGCGTTTCCTTCGCATGAGTTCCATTCCCCCGCCTCCCGACTCCACCGTCCCAAACGTCGACTGGCGCGCATTGCGCGCATCCGTCGAGCGCGGCATGTTGCGCGAGCGCGCTTCCTTGCGCGGGCGCATGAAGCGGCTGGAGGAGGCGTCGCGCGGCGGAAAAGACGTTCTTGCGGAAATCGGCAAACTCCTCGCCGACGCGCAGAAGTCCGAGTCGCAGGCGCAGCAGCGGCAGGCACGGTTGCCGAAGGTTACCTATCCCGAAGAGTTGCCGATCAGCGCCAGGCGAGCGCAGATCGCCGACGCAATCAAAGCGCACCAGGTCGTGATCGTATGGGGCGAGACCGGCTCGGGGAAAACCACGCAATTGCCGAAAATCTGCCTGGACCTAGGCCGCGGCGTGCACGGCATGATCGGCCACACCCAGCCGCGCCGGATTGCGGCGCGCTCCGTGGCGGCCCGGGTCGCCGCGGAACTGCAAACGCCGCTCGGCGACGCGGTGGGGTTCCAGGTCCGCTTCAACGACAAGACCAGCGCCGACAACTACATCAAGGTCATGACCGACGGCATCCTGCTGGCGCAGACGCAGGCGGACCGCTGGCTGTCGCAGTATGACACTCTGATCATCGATGAGGCGCACGAGCGCAGCCTGAACATCGATTTCCTGCTGGGTTACGTCAAGCAGCTGTTGCCGCGCCGACCGGAGCTCAAGCTGATCATCACGTCGGCCACCATCGATGCCGATCGCTTCTCGGCGCATTTCGACAATGCACCCGTGGTCGAAGTCTCCGGCCGGCTGTATCCGGTGGATGTCTGGTACCGGCCGTTCGACGAAGACGACGAGGACGAGCACGAGATCGACTTGCCGGAGGCGATCATCAAAGCCGTGGACGAAGTCACGGCACGAACGACGTCCGGAGACGTGCTGGTATTCCTGCCGGGCGAACGCGAGATCCGCGATGCGGCGGAGGCGTTGCGCAAGCATCATCCGCAGGGCATGGAAATCCTGCCGCTGTTTGCGAGGTTGTCGGCGCAGGACCAGGAGCGCATCTTCTCTTCCGGGGGTGCCATGCGGCGCATCGTGCTGGCCACCAATGTGGCGGAAACTTCGCTCACCGTGCCCGGCATCCGTTTCGTGGTGGATTCGGGCCTGGCGCGCATCAACCGCTACAGCTACCGCAACAAGGTCGAACTGCTGCAGGTCGAGAAGATATCGCGGGCATCGGCGAACCAGCGCGCCGGGCGCTGCGGCCGTGTCATGAACGGCATCTGCGTGCGGTTGTACGGCGAAGAGGATTTCAAGGCGCGCATCGAATTCACCGATCCGGAGATCCTGCGTTCCTCGCTTGCCTCGGTGATCCTGCGCATGGCGTCGCTCAAGCTCGGCGATATCGAGGATTTCCCCTTCGTCGATGCGCCGGCGTCGCGCATGATTGCCGACGGCTATCAGTTGCTGACCGAACTGGGCGCCGTCGATGAAGCGCGCGCGCTGACGCCGGTCGGGCAACAGTTGGCGAAACTGCCGATCGACCCGCGGGTCGCGCGCATGCTGGTCGCCGCGAAGCAGGAGGGCTGCTTGAGCGAGGTGTTGATCATCGCCGCCGCGCTGTCAGTCCAGGATCCGCGCGAACGCCCGATGGACAAACAGGAAGCGGTGACCCAGGCACACGCCGGGTTTGTCGACGACCGTTCGGATTTCCTTTCCTACTTGCGCATCTGGAAATGGTTCGAAGAGGCGCTGGAGCACAAGAAATCCAATCGCAAGATGGTGCAGGATTGCCACGACCGCTTTCTGTCCTACCTGCGATTGCGCGAATGGCGCGAACTGCACAGCCAGTTACACGCGGTGATCGCCGAAATGGGTTGGCGCCTGAACGAGAAGGAGGCGGGCTACGAGGAAATCCATCGCGCGCTGCTCGCCGGCCTGCTGGGCAACATCGGGTTCAAGTCGGAAGAGGCGGGCATTTACCTCGGTGCACGCCAGATCAAGTTCGTATTGAGCCCCGCCTCCGGGCTCAAGAAGAAAGGGCCGAAGTGGGTAATGGCGGCGGAGCTGACCGAAACCACGCGGCTGTACGCCCGCTGCGTGGCCGCCATCGAGCCGGAATGGATCGAGCGGCTTGCGACGCACCTGGCAAAACGCAGTTACCGCGAGCCGCACTGGTCGAAGGACGGCGGATCGGTCGTCGCCTACGAGCAGGTCAGCGTATACGGCCTGGTGGTTGTGCAGAAGCGGCGAGTGCAATACGGCCCCATCGAGCCGAAGGAGGCGCGCGAACTGTTCATCCGCGGCGCTCTCGTCGCGGGCCACTATCCCGGCCATCCGGAGTTCCTCGAGCACAACCGCGGCCTCATCGAGGATGTGCAGCAACTCGAGCACAAATCGCGCCGCCATGACGTGCTGGTCGACGACGAGGCGATTTTCGCGTTCTATGCCGAACGCGTCCCCGAAGGCATTTTCAACGTGGTGGATTTCGAGAAGTGGCGCAGGCAGGCCGAGCGAGAAAATCCGAAGCTGCTCTTCCTCAGCCGCGAATACCTCATGCGCCACGCCGCGGAGCAGATCACCGAGGATCTTTTCCCGGACGCGCTCACGGTGGGCATGCAGACTTTCGATCTGTCCTATCGCTTCGATCCGGGCCATGCACTCGACGGCGTGACCATGATCGTGCCGCTGCATCTGCTCAACCAGTTGGACGAGCGGCGCTGCGAGTGGCTGGTTGCCGGCCTGCTGCGGGACAAGATCACGTATCTGATCAAGGGACTGCCCAAGGCGCTGCGCAAGAACTTCGTGCCGGTACCGCAAGTGGTCACCGCCAGCATGGAGATGCTCGATCCGGACAGCGGGCCACTGACCGGGGCGTTGTCGCAGGCCTTGTTCAAGAAGATCGGCCTCGAAGTGCCGGCCGATGCCTGGGACGCGGCCGACCTGCCGCCTCATCTGTTGATGAACTTCAGCGTGGTCGACGAAAGCGGGCACGAGATCGCGAGCGGGCGGGACCTGCCTGCACTGCGCAACCAGCTCGGCGTGAAAGCGCGCCGCACGTTCAGCGAAACCGCCAGCACCGCTTTCGAACGCAAGGGCTCGATCACATGGGATTTCGACGAACTGCCCGAGCAGGTGGAGGTTGACCGCGGCAAGGGAAAGCTGGTCGGCTATCCGGCAATCGTCGACGAAGGCAAGTCGGTCGGCCTCACGCTGCTGGATACGGAAGCGGAAGCCGAAGCGGCGATGCGCCGTGGACTGAGACGCCTGTTCCAGCTGGCATTGCCCGAACAAATGAAGTCCCTTGCCCGCAACCTTCCGGGCTTCAGCGAAATGCAGCTGCGGTATGCGCTGCTCGATGAACAAGGCAGCGGCAAACCAGACAAGTCGGCGGTGGCCGACCGGCTGCGGGATGAACTGGTGACCGCGATCTGCGATCGCGCTTTCTTCGTCGAGCAGGAGCCGATACGCAACCGCAAGCAGTTCGAAACCAGGGCGGCGAAAGGCAAGACCCGGCTGATGGACGTTGCGCAAGAAATCTGCCGCATCGCCGGAGAAATCCTCACTGAGCACCAGACGCTGCGCGCGAAAATCGGGCAGCCGCAATACGCCGCCTGGCCGCGCGCACTGGCCGACGTTCGCGCACAACTCAAGGAATTGCTCGGGCCCGGATTTCTCGCCGCCGTCCCGTTCGAACGCCTGAAGCACTATCCGCGCTATATCAGGGCGATCGCGATGCGCCTCGACAAGATCGCATCCAATCCGGAGCGCGACGCCAATTGGCAGCAGCAACTCGCGCGTTACTGGCAGACATACCAGGCCAAACTGGTGGCCGATCGTGCTCGCGGCGTGCGCAGCCCCAAGCTCGAAGAAATGCGCTGGATGCTCGAGGAGTTGCGGGTGTCCCTTTGGGCGCAGCAGCTGAAGACGCCTTACCCGGTGTCCTTCAAGCGGGTCGAGAAATACTGGAGCGAGCTTTAGCTCGGGCTGTTAGCATTTGGACGGGAAAGGCGCGAACACGATGCCATGGAAAAATCCTTCAAAAAAGAGATCGGGCTGCTGAGCCTGGGTGACGGGGAAACCTTCCACGGCGAGGGCATTCTCGCCATCACCAAGGCGTTGCTGCAATCCGGTGTGGCCTATGTAGGCGGCTACCAGGGCGCGCCGGTTTCCCATCTCATCGACGTCATGGTCCAGGCGGAAGAGTATCTGGATACGCTCGGCGTGCATGTCGAGGCATGTTCCAACGAGGCATCCGCGGCGGCAATGCTGGGTGCCTCGATACATTACCCGTTGCGCGGCGCAGTGACCTGGAAATCCATCGTCGGCACCAACGTCGCCGCCGATGCCTTGTCCAATCTCTCTTCGCCCGGCGTCACCGGGGGCGCGCTCATCGTGGTCGGCGAAGACTACGGCGAAGGCGCCAGCGTGATCCAGGAGCGCACGCATGCGTATGCGCTCAAATCCTCGATGCTGATGCTGGATCCGCGGCCGGAGCTCTCGACCATGGTGCGCATGGTGGAAGAGGGTTTCCGGCTTTCGGAGACATCGAACATGCCGGCCTTGATGGAACTGCGCATTCGTACCTGCCACGTGCGCGGCAGCTTCGTGTGCAAGGACAACGTCGCGCCGGCCATCTCGACGCGACACCTGATGGAGGAGCCGGCGAAGTTCGATTATTCGCGACTGGCGCACCCGCCGGTGACTTTCCGCCACGAGAAGCTGAAGGTGGAGGCGCGCATCCCGGCGGCGCGGCGCTACATCGCCGAGCAGCATCTGAACGAACTGTTTCCCGGCCGGCGCAACGACGTCGGCTTCATCGTGCAGGGCGGGCTGTATAACTCCCTGATTCGCGCATTGCAGCAGTTCGGACTGGCCGACGCGTTCGGCGAAGCCGAAATTCCGATCCTCGTGCTCAATGTCACTTTCCCTCTGGTGCCGGAGGAGATTGCGCAATTCTGCCTGGGCAAGCGCGCCGTGTTGATCGTGGAAGAAGGCACGCCCGAGTATATCGAACAGGAAATTCTCGCCTCACTGCGCCGGCTCGACATCAACACGCCGATCCACGGCAAGGACATGCTGATGGCCGCGGGTGAGTACACCGTCGAGGTGATGGCCGGCGGACTGGAAAAATTCGTCGACCGCTATCTCCCCGGAAACACGGCCGAAGCCGGCAAGGACTGGTTGCGCAGCAATACGAAGCGCCGCCACGAAATTGCGCAGCAGCTCCTGGCGCCGCTGCCGGCGCGTCCGCCGCAGTTTTGTGTCGGCTGCCCGGAGCGGCCGGTGTTCGCCGCACTGAAGCTGTCGCAGCGTGATGTTGGTCCGACCCACATCGCCGGCGACATCGGCTGCCATTCGTTCGCGACTTTCGAGCCGTTTTCTTTCGGACACTCCATCCTCGGCTACGGCATGAGTCTGGCCAGCCGCGCCGGCGTGTCGCCGATGATGAAGCGGCGCGTGCTGTCGGTCATGGGCGACGGCGGTTTCTGGCATAACGGATTGCTGACCGGCGTACAGTCGGCGTTGTTCAACGGCGACGACGCGGTGCTGGTGATTTTCAAGAACGGCTACACCTCCGCCACCGGCACGCAGGAGCTGATCTCGACGCCGGACGAGGACGACAAGGTCGCCGCCGGGGACAAGCAGCAAAGCCTGGTCCATCGCAACCTCACCATCGAGAAAACGCTGACCGGCATGGGCGTGCAATGGATGCGCACCGTGCATACCTACCGCGTCGAGAAAATGCGCCGGACTTTCGACGAAGCCTTTACCTCCGATTTCAACGGACTCAAGGTCATCATCGCCGAAGGCGAATGCCAGCTCGAGCGGCAGCGGCGCATCAAGCCGTGGATTGCCGGGTTGCTGAAGGCCGGCAAACGCGTGGTGCGAGTGAAATACGGCGTCGACGAGGACGTTTGCAACGGCGACCATGCCTGTATCCGGCTGTCGGGCTGTCCGACGCTGACCTTGAAGGACAGCCCGGATCCGCTCAGGGTCGATCCGGTCGCCACCGTCATCGATGGCTGCGTCGGCTGCGGGCTGTGCGGAGAGAATGCGCACGCGGCCACGCTTTGTCCGTCCTTCTATCGGGCCGAAGTCATCCGCAATCCACATTTGCACGAGCGGATGCTCGACGGCTTGCGCGGTACGGTACTGCGTTGGCTGCAGGCGGCATGAGCCTCGCGGATCGCCGACCCGTCAGCTTGCTGATCTGCGCCCTGGGCGGGGAGGGCGGCGGAGTGCTGGCCGAGTGGCTGGTGGAAACCGCCACGCGCAGCGGCTTCAGCGCCCAGAGTACGTCGATCCCCGGTGTTGCCCAGCGCACCGGTTCGACGACCTACTACTTCGAAGTTTTTCCAGTGCCGACAGCAGAACTGGCCGGCCGCAAACCGATATTCAGCCTATATCCGGTGGCCGGTGCGCTGGATGTGCTGGTTTCCTCCGAACTGCTGGAAACAGTGCGCCAAATCGGCAATGGCATGGCCTCCGCGGACCGCACGCTCGTGGTAACCTCCAGTTCCCGTACGCTGACCACCGCCGAGAAGTTGCAGCTTGCGGACGGGCGCGCGTCCTCCGAGGATTTGCTGAAGGTTGTGCGGCGATACAGCCAGAGCGCCCGCATTTTCGACATGTCCACGGTGGCCCAGGAAACGGGAACCGTGTTGAGCGCGGTGTTGTTCGGTGCGATCGCGGGCAGCGGCGTGCTGCCGTTTTCGCGCGAGGCCTTTGAGCAAACCATCCGGCAATCGGGAAGAGCGGTCGAGCCAAGCCTGCGCGGATTCGCCCGCGCGTTCGAGATCGCAGCAAAAGGGCTGGCGGCACAGGCACCGGCCTCTTCGTTCTCACCTGCCGTTGTGGCGCCCGCGATTATCGCGGCATTCCCGGCCGATCTCGCCCGCGCTTTCCCGCCGCCGACGCATTCCATGCTGAGCGTCGGTCATGCGCGCATGATCGAGTATCAGGATCGCGACTACGCCGTACTCTACGCGACGCGCATGAAGCGGGTACTCGAAGCCGAACGGGCAGGCGATCCTTCGGGCGAAGGAAGTTATGCGACCACAAGCGAGACGGCGCGTTTTCTGGCACTTTGGATGGCCTTCGATGACATCGTGCGCGTGGCTGACCTGAAATGCCGCGCGAGCCGCCTCGCGCGTGTCAGGCAGGAAGTCAAAGCGCCGGCTGAAGACCTGGTGCGCATCTACGATTACTTCAAACCCGGCGTGCCGGAAGTCGCGGCACTGCTGCCGCGGTCATGGGGACGTGCTATCGTCAAATGGGACAGGCGCCGCCAGCAGAACGGCAAGACGGCACTTGCGCTTGCGCTCAAGTTCGGCGTCCATACCATCTCGGGCTTTCTCGCGATGCGCTTCCTCGCCAGCCTGAAATGGCTGCGCAAGCACGGCAGCCGGTTCGCGCAGGAGCAGGCCATGATCGAACGCTGGCTGGCGGCGGTCGAGCAGGGCGCGCGCAGCCAATGGCAACTGGGCCATGAAATCGCATTGTGCGGCCGCCTCGTCAAAGGCTACGGCAGCACCAACGATCGCGGCAAGGATAACCTGCTGCATGTGCTGGACCATCTCGCGGCCGGCGGACAATGGGAGGGACCGCAGGCGCGCGCGGAAGCGATTCGCGCCGCGCGCGTGGCCGCATTGGCCGACGATGCCGGCAAGGAACTGGACAAGACCCTGGTCAAGCATGGCGCCGCGCCCCTGCCGGTGAAGGCGCAGCCGATCATGTGGGTGAAAAAGGGTCGCAGCACGACCGCCTGAACGCCGTATCCGGATTCGTCGTCGCGAACCCGGTGCGTTGACAACCATCCCTGCAGGTCTAAACTGGTCTTGCAGGAACGCTGACGAGTCATCGTCAGGACTGTTGCCCGAGGGGGAGAAAATGAAAACAGTTCAGCAACTCCTGGAGTCGAAGCGCCATAGCCTGATATCCGTCGCACCGTCCAGCACCGTGCTCGACGCGTTGAAGGTGATGGCGGACAAGGAGATCGGCGCCGTCGTCGTGATCGACGACGGGCACCTGGTCGGCATATTTTCCGAACGCGACTACGCCCGCAAGGTGGTCCTGCAGGGAAAGGCCTCGAAGGACACGCCGGTGCGGGAGATCATGACCGAGAAGGTCGTGTGCGTGCGCCCGGAGCAGACGATAGAAGACTGCATGGGCCTGATGACGGACAAGCGTATCCGCCACCTGCCGGTGCTGGAACAAAAAAAAGTGATCGGCGTGATTTCCATCGGCGATGTGGTGAAGGAAATGCTCTCCGAGAAGGAATTCGTCATAAAACAGTTGGAAAGTTATATCCACAATTGAGGTATGCGCCCCGGATCGGACGCGCGTCCGCACGTCCGTTTTTCCTCCACGATATCCCCATGGGAACATGAATATTCGAATCCTCATGCTCGCGCTACTCGCAGCGGTCATCTGTCCGCTGTCCGGCTGCAAGACCCAGAGTGCAATGACGGCCAGCGCCACCGGTTGCCGAACCATCAGCGTGGACATCGTCAAGACCCGCTATTCGCGCGAGGGCTCCACCACGGTCTGGTGTGCGAAATGCAAGAACAAGCTATACCACTGCGTATCCAATCCCGAACACAGCCGCGTGGAATGCAAAGAGGCGGGGCCGGATATCTGCGAATGACCGATTTGCGGCGGGAAGCTTCGAGTTTGGGTGCATTCGATTAGAATCGCCGCTGTTGCGCCGGCTGTACCAGTGACTGGCGCGGTAATTGCCTTCATCCAACGACCATGATTCACGCGCACCGTCTCCCGGCCCGCATTCTCTGTGCATGTATCCTGACTTTCGCGGCGGCGTTCGGCTTTCCGGGCTTCGCCGTTGCGCAGGTCGAAACCGCTTCCGGGGCGGATGCGGTTCCAAAAAGCGGCGGGCCTGTCGACTTCAGGTCAACACGTGTCGAAATTCGCAACGAATATCAGGATCTGCAGGGCGGGGGCACGATCGATTATCTGGTGCCCCGCATCGATTTTTCGACGACGCCGGATCTTTCCTTCCGCATCGAAACCCCGATCGTTTTTGCGGATCCCCGTACGCCGGGTAACGACGGCGAATCCGGGATCGGCGACCTGCTGTTCAGGGGCAGCTATCGCGTCGCGCACGGCCCGGGGTATGCGATCGTAGCAGGCAGCGAAGTGATCCTGAACAGCGCATCGAAGGATTCGCTGGGCATGGGTAAGAACGTGATCGCGCCGCTGGTCTTCGCTTCCATCGACGTGCCGCAATGCAACTCGGTGGTGTTTCCCTTCCTGCAGTACTACGTCACCGTGGGCGGCGATGAGGCGCGCCGCGATGTGCATTACACCAGCCTCAAGGCCCCGTTCCTCACGCGCTGGTCGAATCTCGTCTATACGATTCTGGAACCGCAAATGGTGGTCGACCACGAGCGCGGGGACAAGGTCGGCATGACACTGGAGGGCGAGGTCGGCCGTTTCCTGAATCGCGACCTGGCCATCTGGGGGCGTCCCGGTATCGGCCTGTTCGGCGACAACCTGCCGCAGGTCTACGACTGGAAATTCGAAGTCGGCGTGCGCTTCTTCCTGAAGTAACGATGGCCGCAAAACAAAACGGGCAGCTACGCTGCCCGTTTTTGCTTCAACCGGCGACGCGATCAATCCTTGACGGCTTCCACTTCGATGCTGATTTTCACTTCGTCGCCCACTGCGGGGACGTAGGCGCTCAGGCCAAAATCGCTGCGCTTGATCGTGGCCGTCGCGTTGGCGCCGCACATCGGCTTCTTGTTCATCGGATGCGGGCCGCAGTTGAAGGCGGTCACCGCGAGGCTCACCGGCTTGGTCACGCCCAGCAGGGTCAGTTCGCCGTCGGCACCGGACAGTTTGTCCCCGTTGAATTTCAGCTTGGTCGCCTTGTAGGTCAGCGTGGGGAACTTGCCGACATTGAAAAATTCCTCGCTCTTCAAGTGGGTGTCGCGCTTGGCATGGCCGGTATCGATCGAGGTGGCATCGATCGTGATGTCGATGCTGCCGCTCTTGGCGGCGGAGTCGAGCACGATCTTGCCGCTGGTCGCGCCGAAGCGGCCGTGCATCGTCGAAAATCCGAGGTGGTTGATCTCGAAATTCGGATAGGTATGGTCGCGGTCCACGGAATAGGAATCGGCGGCGGTTGCCGGCAGCGCGAACGCCGCGGCGATCAGGAATGCTGCGAGTTGGGTCTTCAAATTCATCTCCTCTGCTGATTGAACGATGTTGCGGGTTAAGTGCGTGCCTGATCGCCGGCACGCGATGGCGTGTGTTGTGGATTACTTGTTGCCCGTGGTAACGATCCTGAATTTCACCTGCACCTCGTCGGCCACGGTATCGGTGTCCGACCAGGCGCCTTCCCCGATCTTGAACTGCAGCCGCTTGAGGACGAAGCCGCCCTCGAAGGTGACCACATCGCCGGCGCGCTTGACGGTAAACGGAGCGGCGATATCCTGGCTGATACCTTTGATGGAAAGCTTGCCGCGCGCCTCGAACTTGTCGGGCCCGGTCTGCGTGACCGAGTTGGAAGCGTATTTCGCGGCGGGAAAAGCGCTGGAGTTGAACCAGGCCTTCTTGCCGACTTCGGCATCGGCGTCAGCGCTTCCGGTATCGATGCTCCCGAGGTCGACCTCGATTTCGGCTTTCGAGGCGGCGGGCTTCTTCGCGTCGAAGGCGATCTGCGCGGTGAATTTTTTGAACCGGCCCTGCACCGGAACATTCATTTGTTTCGAGACGAAAGTGATTTCGCTTTTGGCGTAGTCGACATTGGCGGCGGATGCCGGCATGCCAATTGACATCAGGAGGAAGAATGCGAAGACGGCATAAAATCTCATTTGAGGGCGCTCCGTTGTTTGAGGAAGGGCAGCATGCGCCGCAGCACGTCGTCGCGGTCCACCAGGTGGTGTTTCAGCGCTGCCGCGATATGGAGTACTACGACCAGCACCATCAGCCAGTTGAGGGCTTCGTGCAGTTGCTTCAACTGGTCCGCCATCTCCTTGTTCTTGGCGAGCAGGTCGGGGATCGGAATCATGCCGAGGTAGACGACCTGGAAGCCGGAAGCGGAACTCATCAGCCAGCCCGATATGGGAATGGCCAGCGTCAGTGCATAGAGAAAAAAGTGGGCGATGCCGGCGGCGCTGTGCTGCCAGGCCGGCATCGATGCCGGCGGCGGTGGCGGCCGATGCGCAAGACGCCACGCCAGCCGTGCCAGCACCAGCAGGAAAATCGTCACGCCGATCCACTTGTGATAGGAGTACAGCTTCAGCTTGGCAGGCGACAGCTGCAGGTTCGTCATGTACTGGGCGAGCAGGAATGTTACGAGGATCGCCGCTGCGATCAGCCAGTGCAGCGTAATCGCAACGCCGGTGTAACGTTGCGGGGAGGGGTTCATTTCAGGCGGCCTTGCGTTCCACGTTCGCTAGCCGCAACGCGTCGCGCAGTTTACGCAGCAATTCCGTCGCCTGATCCAGTTCGCGCGGGGACAGCGTGGTGAACGCGGGCTTGAGGTGACCGATGTGTTCCGGGAACACACGCTCGAAGGTACGGACTCCGTGAGGGGTGAGCAATACGAATACCTGCCTGCGGTCGGCGTCGGTAGCGGTACGCCGGATCAGGCCGCGGGCTTCCATGCGATCGAGCACGCCGGTCAGCGTGCCTTTGGTGATCAGCGTCTTGTCGCCTAGCTCCTTGCAGGTCATGCCCGGCGTGTTGCCGAGAGTGGCGACGATATCGAATTGCGCGCACGTAAGGCCAAGCTTGCGCACGTGCGCGTTCGAATAGGCTTCGAAGGCCTGGTAGCACTCGACCAACGACCGCAAAGTTCTAATGAACTGCTCTTTAGGCATAAAGCCGCTATCCGGGAACTTAGTTCTAGTTCGAACCATTTTTGCCGCTGGCCGGGCCGAATGTCAATGATTGATTGAAGCCAGCGCGCTTGACGCCCGTTCCCTGCTGCCTGCAAACTCGCCGCCCTTACACTAGCTTGGATAATTCATGAAGACGCCCCAGTCTGCGGACAACCGCCGGCGTGCCGTATCTGTAGGCAAACTCTTGCGCGGTACAGTGTGTCGGGTTGGGTTACTCGGGTGCTGGCGGCCGATTTCCGGCCATTTGCGGCATGCCTGCCTTGCCGATAGAGTAATCTATCGGCCGCGCCAGTCGAGCCGCAACTGGCTCGGAACTCGACTCGCCATCATCCCGAGTCCCTCATGAATTATCCAGGCTAGCCGGAGTTGCAACGTGTTCGGAGCGCTCATCATTGGCGATGAAATTCTGTCGGGCAAACGGCAGGACAAGCATTTTCCCAAGATCGTCGAGCTGCTGAAGGCACGCGGCCTCGGCCTGTCGTGGAGCATGAACCTGCCGGACGATCCGGAGATCATCACGCAGGTGCTGACCAGCACGCTGGCGCGCGGGGACATCGTATTCAGTTTCGGCGGAATCGGTGCTACGCCCGACGATCACACGCGCCAATGCGCGGCGAAGGCGGCGGGTGTCGAGTTGCAGTTGCACCCGGATGCGAAGCGCGAGATCGAGGCGCGCTTCGGCGCCGAGGCCTACCCCAAGCGCATCCAGATGGGCGTGTTTCCCGCCGGCAGCCGCATCATCCCCAATCCGTACAACCGTGTGCCGGGCTTCAGCTATGCAAGCCATCATTTTCTGCCCGGCTTTCCGGAGATGGCGTGGCCGATGATGGAATGGGTGCTCGACACCGAATACCCGCACCTGCACAGTGCGCAACCGCCGGTGGACATGGCGATCATCGTCAAGGACGCCGGCGAGAGCCAGCTCATCGATCTGATGAACGACTGCATTGCCCGTTATCCCGCGCTGAAATTATTCAGCCTGCCCAGTTTTACACCGGCCGGCCGGCGCATCGAACTTGGCATCAAGGGCGAGGCAAACCTCGCCGCCGAAGCGCTCGAGTTCCTGAAAAAGGGTGTCGGTGCGCTCGGGTTTGCGTGGGACCCGAGAAAATAGGGGCTAGGGGTCTCAAGCTTTGTTTTTCCCTAGCCCCTGAATTTTCTTAACCCCGTTTTCCCAAAGCACGCGTTTACAGCTGTGTTCTCATCGAAAGGAGCACACCATGAAACGCCTGTTGCCGTTCTTTTTCCTGTTCCTGCTTGCCGACCCCGTACTGGCGGCCGGCCGCCTGGCGGACGTCGAAATCTATGACCGGGTGACCGGTCGTATGCTGCCGGTCTACGAAAGCGGCGGCCACTGGTTCGTAGCCGGCCGGCCCGGCAACGAATACCAGGTCAACATCCGCAACCGCGACCGCGGTGATGTGCTCGCGGTGGTTTCCGTCGACGGCGTGAACGTGGTGTCGGGCGAAACCGCGGCGGCTGCGCAAAGCGGCTATGTGATCGAGCGCGGCAGGCCGTTGTCCATTGCGGGCTGGCGCAAGAGCATGGAAAAAATCGCCGCATTTTATTTCACCGACCTGGGCGATTCCTATGCTGCCCGTACTGGCCGCCCGGACAACGTCGGCGTGATCGGCGTTGCTTTGTTCCGGCGCAAGCCGGAGCCGCTGGCGGAACTGGAGCAACCTAGGGAACGCGCCGAAGCCGGCGCTGCCAACGACAGTGCGCCGCGCTCGGCCGCCCCTCCAGCGGCGGAGAAAAAAATCGGCACCGGCCACGGCCGCAGCCAGACTGCGCCCGCACGCTATGTCCAATTCGAACGCGAGTCGGACCAGCCGGCCGAGGTCATCGCCATTCACTACGACACCTACGCCAATCTGGTTGCGCGCGGCGTGATCCGCGAAGAGCGCAAGCTGCCGTCGCCTTTTCCGGGTGGATTCGTCCCGGACCCGCCGGAGCGCGGATAAGCGCGCCGGGGAACCGAAGCCCACGCGACGGTGTCATGAACAATGCTTCCGGCTAGACTGACGCTCGTGAGCGCCGATCCCGTCTCCGACGAGCAGTTGATGCTGCGCTACCGCGACGGCAACGCGGCGGCGTTCGACGAGTTGTACGGACGCCATCGCGGCGGGGTGTTCCGCTACGTGTTGCGCCAGGTTGGCCTGCGCTCCGCGGCGGAGGAAGTGTTCCAGGAAATCTGGATGAACATCATTTCCTCGCGGGCACGCTATCGGGTCGAGGCGCGGTTCGCGACGTTTCTTTATCACGTCGCCCACAATTGCGTGATCGACCATTTCCGCCGCAAGACACCGCTGCACCTGATCTCCCTCGATGACGATCCGGAAGAAGCTCACCAGGTGGCAGGTCCGGACCGGGATCAGCCGGAGCGGGCGGTGGCATTGCGTCAATCGGCGGCGAAACTCCTGAACGCGCTGGCGCTGCTGCCGCCGGAACAGCGCGAAGTTTTTTTGTTGCATGAGGAAGGCGGCCTGACGCTGCAGGAAATTGCCGGCGTGACCGGCACCGGAAGGGAAACCGCCAAGAGCCGCTTGCGCTATGCGCTCGCCAGGCTGCGCGAGGGAATCGAGCATGAAGCCGACATTGCCTGAAGACCGCGAGCTGGAAAAGATGGGTTCGGAAGTCTCCGAGCGCTATCGCGCTGGCGCGCAGGACGAACCTCCGGCGCGCCTGGATGCCACCATCCAGGCGGCTGCGCGTCGCGAAGTGGAGCAACCGCGGCAGCGGCGCAACTGGCAGATGCCGGCCTCCATTGCCGCCATGCTTGTGCTCGGCGTTTCCCTGGTGCTGGTCGTGCGCGACAAAGAACCGCCGCTGCCTTCTCTTGAGCAGCCCGCTGCCGATGAAGCGAAGCTGGCGAAGTCGGCGCCGCCGCAACTCGCAATGAAGACACCACCCAAGCCGCGGGCGAACATTCATCGTGAAGAGAGGCCTTCCCGGGAACGCAGCGCACGTCCGGATCGCGAGCCGGCGGCGCGGGATGAAGTTGGCGCAGCGCAGGAAAACGCGACAGCGTCAGGGGCGGTGGCTCAGTCTGCTCCGGCGCCCGCACCTGCGGCGCCGGCTGCTGCCGGGCAGGCCAAGCCTGCTGAACAGGAGCAGACCCGCATTGCCGAATCCAGCGACTCCTCCCCGAACAAGAAGGACAAGGTGCTGGCCGATGCCGCCAAGGAATCCCGCTCAGGCGTTCAAGCCCTGCGCAGACAGGAAGCCACGGCGCCGACCCAGCCTCGGGAGTGGCTCGACGAGATCGACGGAATGCTGCGCGATGGCAAGGAGGCCGAGGCGCGACGGCGGCTACTCGATTTCAGGCAACAGTATCCTCACTATGCCCTGCCTGAACGTCTCCAGGCATTGCTGCCGCCGGAAGCGGCCAAATAAAAAAGCCCCGGGGTTCGGGGCTTTTTCTGCCGTTGGCTTCGAGCTGCTTCAGGCGGCTTTCTTTTTGCCGCTTGCGGCGGCAATGTTCGCCTCCGTCATCGAGGACAGTTGCCGGGTCGCCTTGGCAACCGTCTCATAAACCGAATTGGCTACGTCGATGACCGACTTTGCCGCTGCGACGGCGGATTCCGAACCGGCCGGTGCGGACTTGAAGGCCGCATCCATCGCGACGGCCACATTCTTGTTGAATTCGCCGACCTGCTCGTCCAGCAGTGCGCTGATTTCCTGCTGTGTTCCGGTGGCGACTTCGTAAAAGCTCTTGGCATAGGCGGCGGCCTTGTCCATGCCGGGCTGGAAACTTGTTCCGGCCCACGATGCGATTTGCGATACGTCTTTCAATTCCGTGAACGCCTTTGCATTTTTTACGATCTCGTCGAATGTGGTCTTGGCATTCTTGAATTGCAGGTCCAGCAGCTTTTCGACGCCTTCGGCGGCGATGGTTGCGAAACGCACGGACGCGTCCAGCTGCGCTTTACCGGCTGCGGTGACTTGTTCAGGTTTGGTGATCATGCTTGGTCCTTTCATGAAGAGAGTTAAGGGACTCGATACCCGCATCATTGCTGCAACGCACAATTCGCATTCTTCGCCCGGTGGGCCCTTGAGTCAAGGGATTTCAGGACTACTCCGCAAATAAATGTTGCTTCGCAACAAAACAGGAACGCAGATCAGCACGCGCATCTAATCTGATGACTTATATAGATATTTTGTTTTACAGCTTGAGGGCGAGCGTCAGGCCATCGCCAATGGGTAACAGTGACAGATGAATGCGCAAATCGTCCCGGAGCCGATCGTTGAACTGCCTTATGGCTTGGGTGTCGTCGCTTTTGGCCTTTTTATCAATTACTTGACCACCCCATAATGTATTGTCCACTGCAATCAGGCCACCGCGGCGCACCAAAGTGAGTGCCCGCTCGTAATAGCCCAGATAGTTGGTCTTGTCGGCGTCGATGAATGCGAAATCAAAGGAGCCGGACTTCCCGGAGGCAATCAGCCCATCGAGCGTGGCCAAAGCCGGTGCAATCCTCAGGTCGATCCGGTCGGCTACGCCAGCCTCCGCCCAATATTTGCGCGCGATCGCAGTCCATTTTTCGGACACATCGCACGCTACGATATGCCCGTCGGCAGGCAGGACAAGCGCGACCGCCAGACTGCTGTAACCGGTGAATACCCCGACTTCGAGGCAGTTTTTCGCACCCATGAGCCTGACCAGCAACTGCATGAACTGGCCTTGTTCCGGGCCGATCTGCATCATCGACATGCTGTCTTTTGCCGTCTCCGCACGCAGCCGCTGCAGAATTTCGGGTTCCCGCACCGAGTGCTCGACCAGATAGGCGTACAGCGCGTTGGTAAGCGAAAGCGTCTTATTGGACATGGCGGGAGATAATCGGAAGCCGGGTCAGTGCTTCGCACCGGCCAACCAGAGGAAGGCGATCCAATCCAATGTGCCAGTTGATGGGGATGAACTGCAATGTTCCGACGGACATCTGCTTCTCCTTTCGCGGCTTCCATCAGCGCGGCGGCCGTACGGCGGATCATGCGGACGGATTTGGCGTGGCCTTCTTCGAAGGCCCCGGATGCCGCATGTTCGTCGATTCACGGCCCGCGGTGGATTCGCCGGTCGCGACGCTGATCGCGACCTATCCGATTCGCAGCCAGAACGTCATCGCGCACATCCGCAAGGCGACCCGTGGCGCAGTGGCGCTGGTCAACACCCATCCCTTCATGCGCGAGTTATGGGGACGCTACTGGATATTCGCGCACAACGGAACGCTGGAAAATTTCAGCCCGGAATTCGGCGGCCAATATCGGCCGGTCGGCGCCACCGATAGCGAGCAGGCATTCTGCCATCTGCTCGGCAGCTTGCGGCTGCGCTACCCGGACGGGCAGCCGCCTCTTGCGGAACTCTACGGCAGCATCGCGACATTGTCCGCGGAAATCGCCAGGCATGGGAAATTCAACTACATCCTGTCCAATGGCGACCACCTGTTCGCGCACTGCACCGACAATCTGTCCTATGTGCTGCGGCAGGCCCCATTCACGACCGCCCATCTGAAGGACCAGGATATCGAAGTGGACTTCAGCCAGGTGACCACGCCGGACGATCGCATTGCAATCATTGCCACCGAACCGCTTACCGACAACGAGCGCTGGGTGCCATTCTCCTCCGGCCAGGTGGTTGCTTTTCAGGACGGGGTGCCGCTTCCCCTTTAGGTGGCAGCAAGGCCCGCGCTCATGGGCAACCGTTCGCGTCTCCAGTTCTCCAGCGCCCAGCGCCACAAAGTGGCAACGCCGTCGGCGCAAACCTCGTCGGGCGGCGAGTGATTCAGGAATTTCAGGACGTCCGCAAGGATGACCGCCGCGCGGTCCGGCTCCACCGAGCGGGCGAGCGTTTGCTTCGAAAGCTTTTCGCCCGCCGCGTTCAGTGCGATCGGCAGATGCAGATAGGCCGGCGTGGACAGACCCAATGCTCTTTGCAGATAAATCTGCCGCGGCGTGGAAGCGAGCAGATCGGCGCCGCGCACCACATGCGTGACGCCTTGCGCGTCGTCGTCAACCGCACAAGCGAGGTGGTAGGCATAAACCCGATCGGCGCGAAAGAGCACGAAGTCGCCGATCTCGCGCTCGAGATCCTGGCGCACGCGTCCCTGCAGGAGATCCACGAATTCGATCGCCGCATCGTCGGTGCGCACGCGCCATGCCCGCGCTTCGCGTCCCGGCGGCAGGCGGTCGCGGCAGGTGCCGGGATAGACCGGGCCGTCCAATCCGCCGAATGCGGCATCGCCGATCTCCTTGCGGCTGCATGCACAGGCATAGACAAGGCCGCGGGTTCGCAATCGATCCAGGGCTATCCGGTAAGCGTCCATGCGACGGCTCTGGAATACGACGTCACCATCCCAGCTCATCTGGAATTTTTCCAGGCATCGGAAAATCGAATCGACCGAACCGGGCGCGACCCGCGGCGGATCCAGGTCGTCGATGCGCAAGCCCCACGTCCCGCCTTGTGATTTTGCATCGAGAAAGCTGCCCACAGCTGCCACCATCGAGCCGAAGTGCAGGGGCCCCGAAGGCGTCGGCGCGAACCGGCCGTGATGAGTCGTCACGGGGAGCGGAGGTGGTTGCCGAAAACGGCATTCGACGGCGGGTTCAAGCCGGCCTCCTCGCCGAGGCGTGCGCATACCAGACGGCCGCGGTGAAGAAAACGAGAGAAAGCACGATCTCGGCAACCGCCATCGCCTGGCCCGATCCGCGCTCGCTCCACGCGCGCACCACACCTTCCGTGAAATAGGCAAAGATCAGCATCGACGACCACTGGTAGGTGTAACGCTTGCCGCGCAGCACGCCGAACAGCGGCAGCAACAGCGGCAGTGCTTTCAAGGCAAGCGCCGAGCCGCCTGCCCGTATCGGTGCCAGCCACAATTCCCAGGCCAGGCACAGAAAGATCAGCGCGATGAGGCTTGTACTGGCGACGAGCCGGGCAACGCGCATCATGCGCGGCTCGCCTGCGCGAGCTTGACCAGCTCGGTACGCGCCTCGCCGGCGTCCTTCACCTCGCTGGCGAAATCGAAACGCAGTATTTCGCCGCCGGCGCGCACGTCGAATCCGTCGCAATCGATGCCGATCATCCGCGCGCTCGCCGGCGCTTTGCCATGGACGTGGCGGCAATAATCTAGCAGGTTGTGCGCGTGTTCGCCGTTCATGTGATCGATCACATCGCTTTCGGCATCCGCGATCGGATGGTCGGGGGCAAGGTAACTTTCGGCCGCGATAGTGTGGATGCTGCCGAAGCCCGCGATGTAGCGCAGCGAACGCGGCTCGACGCGAAAGAAACGGAAGCCGCCGATCTGCAGATACTGTCCGGCCTCGGGAAAATATCGCAGGTAGCGGGCCCTGACCGCGTCGTCATCGATGGCGGCTATGTCGCCGATCATGCTCACGCGTGCCTCCTCCTGCAGATCGCGCGTCAGCGGCGAGACCATAAAGCCCGCCTTCGGGTCGCGGTCCGCATTCTGGGTGTGCTCGGCCAGATGGCTGATCAACACCACGACGCGGCCGCGCTGGTCGGTGCAGAATGGCAGGGACGATGCGTAGGGATATCCCGGGAATTTCAGCGATTGCGTGGCCAGCACGCCGCCTGCAAACTTGCGCACAAGCCTGCGCGCTTCCATTCCCCTGGTCATCGGTTCCCATTCTCCATGGTATAGGCCTTTTCACCACAGAGGCACAGAGAACACAGAGGCAAGCAAGCAATAGGGTTCTGTCTCGTGGATGTTATGGCTGGCGGAATTCCTGGCCAACGGGCTGCCGATAGTCGACATTGAGTCAGGTGTAACTCTGCGTCCTAAAAAAGGGTACTCCGACGTGCTACGCACGTAGGGTATCTGCACCTCTGTGGTGAACATTCTGAGAATTATGTTCTTGCCAGTTTTAGCGCAACCTCGGCGAGCCGGGTGCCGAGCGCAATGCAAAGGCGGCGCTCCTCTTCGCTGATCGGCTGGTCGGCGTTGGCGCCGGCGAGATGGCTGGCGCCGTAAGGCGTGCCGCCGCCGCGGGTACCCATCAGTTCCGGCTCGGAATAAGGTACGCCGACGATCAGCATGCCGTGATGGAGGAGCGGCAGCATCATGGAAAGCAGTGTCGACTCCTGGCCGCCGTGCATCGACGCGGTGGAAGTAAAGACGGCGGCCGGTTTGCCGCTCATGCTGCCTTTGAGCCACAGGCCGCCGGTGCCATCGATAAAATACTTCAGCGGCGCGGCCATGTTGCCGAAACGTGTCGGACTGCCCAGCGCCAGCCCCGCGCATTGTTCGAGATCGATGAGCTCGACGTAAGGCGCACCGGCGTCGGGCACCGCAGGCTCGGTCGCCTCTGCCACCGTCGATATCTTGGGTACGGTGCGCAGCCGCGCGCCCATTCCGGGCACCTTCTCGACCCCGCGTGCGACGAGTTGCGCCATCTGCTTCACCGCACCGGTCTGGCTGTAATACAGAATCAGGATTTCCTGCATCGCTGTTTTCCCGCCGTGCTGTTTTCCCATCGTGGAAGCCCGTATTATATCGGCAGCATTCATTCACCCGACATGAAACTGCACCTGAACTCTCTCAAGGACTTCTTCCGCCAGTTCCGTTTGCTGGGGAACTTCGTCGTTCTCGTTTACCGGCGCTTCAAGGAAGAGCGCTGCTTCCAGCTTTGCGGCAGCCTCACCTTCACCACGCTGCTCGCACTGGTGCCGCTGGTCACCATCATGGCCACCGTCATGACGGCATTTCCGGTATTCGACAACGTCGTCGAAACGCTGCGGACCTATGTGGCCGGCAACCTGGTGCCGGCGGGTTCCTCGAGGTTGATCACCGTCTACATGCAGCAGTTCGCGGAAAACGCCGCACGCCTGACCGCGCTCGGTATCGTGCTCCTCGGCGTAACGGCGATCATGCTGATGCTGACGATCGATCGCGCGTTCAACACCATCTGGCGGGTCAAGCGGCCGCGCGCCCTGATCCAGCGGGTACTGATCTACTGGTCGGTGCTGACCATCGGGCCCATTCTGATCGGCGGCAGTCTGTCGCTGACATCCTGGCTGGTTTCGCAGTCATTGGGTGTCGGCAAGCAGGCGCCGGACCTCGTGGTCGCGGTCCTGAAACTGGGGCCGCTGTTCCTGACTTCGGTCGCTTTCGGATTCCTCTATCGCACGGTACCGAACCGGCAGGTCACCGTTCTCGATGCCGTGGTCGGCGGGATCATCGCCGCGTTTGCATTCGAGGCCATGAAAATCGGCTTCGGCCATTTCGTCGCCAATTTCGCCAGCTACAAACTGGTCTACGGCACGTTCGCCAGCCTGCCCATCCTCCTGATGTGGATCTATCTCTCCTGGGTGGTGGTGGTATTCGCCGCGGTCATCACCGCGGTGCTGCCCTACTGGCGCAGCGGTGGCGTATTGCTCAAGCAGGTCCCGGGTGCGCAGTTCGTCTCGGCAATGGAAATTCTCAAGATGCTCTATCGCGCCTATCTGGAAGGCTACGTGCTCAACCTCCACCAGTTGCGCACGGCATTGAGATTGTCGTGGGAAGAAGCCGAGGCGATTCTGGACAGACTGGTCGCCGCTGGCTGGGTCGCGAAACTGCAGGGCAATGGCTGGGTACTTGCACGCGACGCCGGCGGCATTCCGGTCAAGGAAATATTCAGATTGTTCGTGTTCGGGCGCAGCGCAGCGGATGTCAGCGAAGAGGCGGCAATCCGGAAGCTGGTCGCGAACGTATCGTCCACGGTGGACGGCGAACTGGACTTCAGTCTGAGGGACTTGTTCGCAACCGGCAGCAGCGCGCGCACCGCACGCATTGCCTGAGGGATCATGCGAAAACGTCTATGCCGGCTGATTCTGGTCCTGGCGCTGCTCTGGACGGGGGTCGCGCCCGCCGCCGGGAATTTCACGCTGACCGATGCCGAAGGCAAGTCGCACAGTCTGGCCGCTTATCGCGGCCAGTGGGTGATCGTGAATTTCTGGGCAACCTGGTGCCCGCCCTGCCTGGAGGAAATCCCGGACCTGGTGGCGATCAAGGAA
>DASWEZ010000001.1:0-4498 GCA_036394495.1 Burkholderiales bacterium | reverse complement strand
AACTCGCCGAAGCTGACCTTTGCACCGCGGGTTGCCACACCGGTGTTGCGGCCCTTCTGTTCCTTGCGATACTTCCTTCTAGCTGGTTGCAGCATTCTTTGCTCCTCGTCTTGCCTTGCGCTCCGGTTCGGGAGCGGGCGCTGCCACCGGTTGCTCGCCACGGCCCAGAACTTCGCCCTTGAACACCCAGACCTTGATGCCGATCACGCCGTAAGTCGTCTTCGCTTCGGAGAATCCGTAGTCGATGTCGGCGCGCAGCGTGTGAAGTGGTACGCGACCTTCGCGGTACCACTCGGTGCGCGCAATTTCTATCCCGTTCAGGCGTCCGGCGCTCATGATCTTGATGCCCTGCGCACCGAGGCGCATGGCGTTCTGGATCGCGCGCTTCATCGCGCGACGGAACATGATCCGCTTTTCCAGCTGTTGCGCGATCGAATCCGAAATCAATTGGGCGTCCACTTCCGGCTTGCGCACTTCCTCGATGTTGACATGGACCGGCACGCCCATCAGTTTCTGCAGTTGCCCTCGCAGATTTTCGATGTCCTCGCCCTTCTTACCGATGACTACGCCAGGACGCGCGCTATACACGGTGATCTTGGCGTTCTTGGCCGGGCGCTCGATGATGATCTTGCTGACCGCGGCATGTGCCAGCTTCTTCTTCAGGAAGTCGCGGACCTTGATGTCCTCATGCAGCATGGCCGGGAAATTCTTGCTGTTCGAATACCAGCGCGAAGTCCAGTTGCGCTGCACCGAGAGCCGGAATCCTATCGGGTGAATTTTCTGTCCCATGCTTACTCCTTGTCCCCGACGGTAAGATAGATGTGGCAGGTCGGCTTGGTAATCTTGAAACCGCGGCCCTTCGCGCGCGGCATGAAGCGCTTGAGGCTCGCGCCTTGCTCCACGTGAATGACTTTCACGTTCAATTCGTCGATATCCGCGCCGTCGTTGTGCTCGGCATTGGCAATCGCCGATTCGAGCACCTTGCGAATGATCTTGGCGCCCTTCTTGGGACTGAAGGCCAGCAGGTTGAGCGCCTTGTCGACCGGCATCCCGCGAATCTGGTCTGCGACCAGCCGGCCCTTCTGGGCGGACAACCTGACACCACGCAGTACAGCAGAAGTTCTCATAGTCATGTCTCCTCGTCGCCCTTATTTCTTCGGAGCCGACGTTGGGGCGGTACTGGCTTTTTTGTCGCCGGTGTGGCCCTTGAAGGTGCGGGTCAACGCAAATTCGCCTAGCTTGTGTCCGACCATGTTCTCGCTGATATAGATCGGCACATGCTGCCGGCCATTGTGAATCGCGATGGTCAGCCCGACGAAATCGGGAAGGATGGTCGAACGGCGCGACCAGGTCTTGATCGGACGCTTGTCTTTTGCCGCACGTGCTGTGTCCACCTTCTGCACCAGATGGTGGTCGACGAACGGGCCTTTTTTAACGGAACGTGCCATATATCCTGTCCTTATTTGCCGTGGCGGTTACGCACGATCATCGTGCGCGTGCGCTTGTTGCGACGGGTCTTGTAACCCTTTGTTGGCGTGCCCCACGGGCTCACCGGATCGCGACCGGCCGCGGTCTTGCCTTCGCCGCCGCCATGCGGATGGTCGATCGGGTTCATGGCAACGCCGCGCACCGTCGGACGCACACCACGCCAGCGTACACGGCCGGCCTTGCCGATCGATTCCAGGTTATGTTCCTCGTTGCCGACTTCACCGATCGTCGCGCGGCAATCGACGTGCACCTTGCGGATTTCACCGGAGCGCAGGCGCAACTGGGCGTAAACGCCTTCGCGCGCCAGCAATTGGACCGATGTTCCCGCGGCGCGGGCGATCTGCGCACCCTTGCCCGGCTGCATTTCGATGCAGTGGATCGTGGTGCCAACCGGGATGTTCCGGAGCGGCAGCGTATTGCCCGACTTGATCGGCGCTTCCGAGCCACTGATGATTTCCTGGCCGACTGTGGCACCCTTCGGCGCGATCACGTAACGGCGCTCGCCATCCGCATAGCACAACAATGCGAGGCTGGCGCTGCGGTTCGGGTCGTATTCGATGCGCTCGACCTTGGCCATGATGCCGTCCTTGTCGCGGACGAAGTCGACGATGCGATAGTGCTGCTTGTGCCCGCCGCCCTGGTGGCGCGTGGTGATGTGGCCGCTGTTGTTGCGGCCGGCGCGTTTGCTCTGCTTTTCGATCAGCGCGGCAACCGGCTTGCCCTTATGCAGCTCCGGATGGACGACCTTGACGAGCGCACGGCGGCCCGGCGATGTCGGTTTGACTTTGACCAGTGCCATTACTTGGTCTCCCCTGCTGCGAAGTTGATCTCCTGGCCCGGCATCAGGCAAACGTACGCCTTCTTCCAGTGGCGCCGCCGGCCGATGAAGCGGCCGAAACGCTTTTCCTTGCCCTTGACGTTGGCCACCTGGACGCTGTCAACCTGCACCTTGAACAGCAATTCCACCGCCGCCTTGATCTCCGGCTTGGTCGCATCCGCGGCGACGCGGAAAACCACCTGTTCGTTCTTGTCGGCGACGTAGGTACTCTTTTCCGAAACCACCGGAGCGAGCAGCACCTGCATCAGGCGCTCCTGATTGAAACCGGTCTGCTTGGTGCCGTCCGGTTTGATGCCGCTCTGTTTGATGCCGCTCTGTTTGATAGTGGCTTCGCTCATGCCAGCATCTCCTCGATTTTGGCGACCGCGCCCTTGGTGATCAGCGTGTTGTCGAAACGCAGCAGGCTGACCGGGTCGG
Organism: Burkholderiales bacterium; assembly: GCA_036394495.1. Taxonomy (GTDB): domain Bacteria; phylum Pseudomonadota; class Gammaproteobacteria; order Burkholderiales; family JACQAP01; genus JACQAP01. The sequence continues at coordinate 1,755 of DASWEZ010000001.1, read as the reverse complement.
CCTGTTTCGGTTCGATCACGAGGATATTCGGCAGGTTGCGTGCCGACAAGATCAGGTTTTCGTCGAGCTTGTCGGTAATGATCAGTACATTTTGCAGGCCCATTCCCTTGACCTTCTGGGCCAGCAGCTTGGTCTTGGGCGAGGCAAGTGCAAAGTCCTCCACGACCGCCAGCCGGCCTTCGCGAGCGAGCTGCGAAAGGATCGCAGCCAGGCCGGCGCGGAACATCTTGCGGTTGACCTTGTGCGTGAAATTCTCTTCCGGGCTGTTCGGAAATATCTTGCCGCCTCCGCGCCACAACGGACTGGACGCCATGCCGGCACGCGCACGGCCGGTACCCTTCTGGCGCCATGGTTTGCGGGTGGATTTGGCGATGTCGCTGCGACCCTTCTGTTCGCGTGTACCCATGCGCCCATTGGCCAGGTACGCGGTCACGACCTGATGCACGAGAGATTCGTTGTATTCGCGGCCAAACAATTCGTCCGACGCCTTCACGCTGGCGGTGGACTGACCCTTTGCGTCGATCAGTTTCAATTCCATCACGCCCTCGCCTTCACGGAAGGATGCACGACCAGGCCGCCACCTTCGGAGCCCGGTACCGCGCCCCTGATCAGCAGCAATTGGCGTTCGGCGTCGATGCGCACGATCTGCAGCTTCTGCGCCGTACGCTTCACCGCACCCAGATGGCCGGACATGCGCTTGCCGGGGAAAACGCGGCCCGGATCCTGTGCCATGCCGATGGAGCCGGGCACGTTGTGGGAACGCGAATTGCCGTGCGTGGCGCGGTTAGAGCGGAAATGATGGCGCTTGATGACCCCGGCGAAACCTTTGCCGAGGGTCGTGCCGGTGACATCCACCAGCTGGCCGACCTTGAATATGTCGACACCGATCTGCCCGCCAACCTTGAAATTGGCAAGTTGATCGGGTTCCACGCGAAATTCACTGAGAACGTGACCAGCCTCGACGCCCGCCTTGGCAAAATGGCCGGCGGCGGGCTTGCTGACGCGACTTGCGCGGCGCTTGCCGAATGCCACCTGGACCGCGGCATAACCGTCGGTTTCCGGCGTCTTGATCTGGGTCACGCGATTGTTCGACACGTCGACGACCGTAACCGGGACGGCATCGCCGTCATCGGTAAACAATCTCGTCATGCCGATCTTTCGACCGACTAGTCCTAAGCTCATTTTTGTTTCCCTTTAACAAAAGGGGCCAGTTGCAATTGACCGGCCGATCTATTTTTTTACCGGGCCGGCTCTTATCAGAGCCGGGCTCCGGGTACTACGCTACTTTTCTATAACGTCTTTACAGCTTGATTTCCACGTCAACGCCCGCGGGCAGGTCGAGTTTCATCAGTGCATCGACGGTCTTGTCCGTGGGGTCGATGATGTCCATCAACCTCAGATGCGTACGGATCTCGAACTGGTCTCGCGAGGTCTTGTTCACGTGCGGGCTGCGCAGCACATCGAAACGCTCGATGCGGGTGGGCAGCGGAACCGGGCCCTTGACTACGGCGCCGGTGCGTTTTGCTGTCTCGACAATTTCGATGGCCGATTGGTCGATCAGGCGGTAATCGAAGGCTTTCAACCGAATGCGAATTTTCTGGCTTTGCATTTTCGTTATTCCAGTATTTTGGCGACGACGCCGGCGCCCACGGTACGACCGCCTTCGCGAATGGCAAAGCGCAAGCCCTCTTCCATCGCGATGGGCTGGATCAACTGCACCGTGATCCCGATGTTGTCCCCGGGCATCACCATCTC